>JBEKPK010000035.1:0-45437 GCA_049520795.1 Bryobacteraceae bacterium | reverse complement strand
TTTACGGCATACATCGAGGGCAACCCAATTTCAGCCGGCTTGGCGCGCTCAGCGGAATGCTGGCCGTGGTCCAGCGCGGGGTGGCAGGCGAAACCGCCTGCCCCACCAAACCTCCCTGGTGATCGAGCCAAAATGTAGAAACTCCAGGGCCGGGCAGCGCCCGGCCCGGCGCGAGTTTCGGGGACGGGCTACTCAACCCCAAACTCATCACAAACTCCCGCGGAGAATTTAGGTAATAATATACTTGACATACCCGAAAACAAGGCGTATAGTTGAATCATGAACGCACACGCCACGCTCCGAGACGCGATTCTGTACTTCTCGGAATTCGAACATTGCAAGGACTTTATGGTTGAGTTGCGGTGGCCGAATGGAGCGGTGAAGTGCCCCCAGTGCGGCTCCGAAAAGGTCTGCTACTTGGCCAAGAACCGGGTTTGGAAGTGCTACGCCACGCACCCTAAACTGCGCTTCACCCTGAAGACCGGGACGATCTTCGAAGACTCTCCCATTCCGCTGGAGAAGTGGCTCCCGGCGGTGTGGATGCTCCTGAACGCCAAGAATGGCATTTCGTCCTGGGAACTTTCCCGCGCGCTTGGCGTTACTCAGAAGACCGCATGGTTCATGCTCCATCGGATTCGGCTTGCCATGCAGGGTAAAACTTTCAACAAGCTCGGTGGGCCGGGTGGCGGCGAGGTTGAGGTTGACGAATCGTTCATCGGCGGCAAGGCGCGCAACATGCACTATGCCCGCAAGATCGAAGTACAGAAAGAAGGTCGCAATACGGGCGGCAAAGCCATCGTCATGGGAATGTTGGAACGCGGAGGCACCGTCCGCACTGCTGTCATTGAAGATCGCCGTAAGAAGACCATGCAGCCGATCATTCGGGAGAACATCGAGGCCGGTTCGCAAGTGATGTCGGATGAGTGGGCTGGTAACTGGCGGATGGATGGTGAGTATGTTCACAACGTCATCAACCACCTTGAGTCGTATGCGGAAGGTAACGTCCATACAAACTGTATGGAGAACTTCTGGAGCCTTCTGAAACGGGGCCTTCACGGAACCTATGTTGCAGTCGAACCCTTCCATCTGTTCCGATATGTGGATGAGCAAGCCTTTCGCTACAACAACCGTAATATGGACGATCTTGACCGATTTGTATTTGGGATGCGCCACATAGTTGGTCGCCGCTTGACCTATGCGGAGTTGACCGGAAAACTGGAGGACGTGGTTCATGGTTGAAGGGCAAATACGCGAGGAAATTGAAGGGGCGGGGGAAACGCATCCACCGCCTCTTAACGTGCGAGAGTTCCTTGACTCGCCAGAGTTTCGACGGTTTAGGATTGGCATGACGAAGCTCTTGAAGGTGCCAAAGAGTGAGCTAGACCATCGGGTACGAACCGCAAAAGCGAAGTCGCCACGGGCTGGGAATCCGAATGCACCGGGACGACGCAAGAAAGGCTTGGATCTACCGTCCTAAGACCATCAGCAAAGATACTGAGTGATGCTACAATTAACATCAACCCAAAGACAAACCATACTGCAAACCCCTTAAACCCATACCCATGTCCCCCGATGAAGGCGAGAACGGTGATGCAAGTGAAACCGCAGGTCGTTCCGCAAATTCCGAACAGAACACTTATCCACCCTCCCCAGCCCGAAAATGGACAGCGCTTCATCTGGATAAGCTCAAGCACGTCGGGCTGCATGAATGGTTGATGATTGCAGCCACTGTCGTAATGGCCGCATCTACCACGGCCTATGCTATCTATGCTGGGCGTCAACTGAAGACGATGGAAAACGCCACCTTCATGACCAGCTTGGCTATAGGCCAGACTCAGCACATGATTAATCAGGCAATCGAACAAACACAGGCAGCACATGTTGCCGCTAGTGCAGCCAAGAGCGCTGCCGATACCGCCGCAGACGCCCTTAGGCAGAGCATCCAACAATTCCGGCTTGATCAGCGCCCATGGATTGAAATTCAGATTGGTGAGCCCGTCCTTAGAGTTGCTGAGGATAATACGTTCCCAGCTAGCTATAAGTACACTTTTGGCATAAAGAACACCGGCAAGACCACGGCTTTCGATATTCAGTGTAGGGTGCCACGCCAAGGATTTGGAGCAAGTAAGTTCTTCGGGGATAACCCTAAGATTGATCTGAATAAGGGGCCGGACCCCTTCAGCGGAGTAAGTGAGGCCGATAGAATTGTGCTCCTTTCTGAACGTATGCCTCAAGTGCTCGGTCCCAGTACCGCTTCTCTCACAAATCTTGAATTGTTTGGGCAGGCCCCAAAGAACGGGTTGTTTAATTACCTCACTGGAAGAATCGATTATACTGATGCATTCGCAGAGAAACACTGGACCACATTTTGTTTTTTCGTTGAATTGGGAGGCACCCTCCGCTACTGTCGAATAGGCAACGAAAAGGATCGTAACTACGAGACCCTTCCAAATATGAAACGCTAGCCTGTCACGCCACTTCCAGAGTAGCAGAAATAGGTACGTCAGGTATATTATTACCAGAATTTACCCTGCCTTTTCAATCACTTGCCCGTCCAATCCCCAAAACCCTCCCAACCCGCCTGCTACCCTGAAATCGAAAAAAGGCTGCTCGCTCGCCGAGAAGCCGCTCGTTGCGGCGCCACCTCCGGCGCCCCATACCGCGCGGGGGCTGCAAAGTCGGATTCATTAGGTGGAGCAACGTTAGTCGGAAGGCCGTGATTGGCTTGTTCTCCTCCCCGGGAGGCGAAAAAAACGGTCCCCTCCCAGCCCCGGCAACGTCCCAACGGCCAGAAGTCGGCAAGGCGAACAGCATATGACATCCCATCCCCAGAGGCCCGCTTCGCCAAGTTGGCTTCGTTCCGCAACTTCGTCCGAGCCCCAATTGGCTTCGTTTCGCAACTTCGCCCAAGCCCCAATTGGCTTCGTTTCGCAACTTCGCCATGGCATTTGGCGTGCCCTGCGAGCATGGCGAGCCATGCGGATTCAGGCCCCTTCCCGCGCAGACGTGTCAGGCCGGAGACGGCGCTCGACTCCAGCGTATCAACGGGGCCACACTGGAAGATTGAGATCGTTCGCGTTCCAAGGCGCTAACCTCCTCCTTGTCGCGCTGGTCGCGTGCACGGGCTGTGGAATCCGCCGCGACCCTCTGCCCGGCTTCCCCAAGCTGGTGCTGTGGGCTTGGGAACGGCCCGAGAGCATGCCCTTCTTGAATCCGGACGTGGCTGGAGTGGCCTTCCTGGCGCGTACGATTTCCTGGCGCAACGGCATGGTGGATTCGCGGCCTCGGTTGCAGCCGCTTCGCGTCCCACCGCGGACGGCCCTCATGGCTGTGGTGCGTCTGGAGTCCCAAGGCGGCCCGCCGCCGGACGCGACGGCAATAGCCCGGGAGGCCGCCAGAGCCGCGCTGGACGTCCGGGCGTTGCAGATCGACTTCGACGCGCGGCGCTCCGAGCGGGCCTGGTACCGCGAATTCCTGGAGCGGCTGCGCGCCGGTCTGCCGGCCGATCTGCCACTCGAAATCACGGCGCTCACCTCGTGGTGCCAGGGTGATCGCTGGACTGCCGGGCTGCCGGTGGCCGACGCCATCCCCATG
The DNA here is from genome assembly GCA_049520795.1 of Bryobacteraceae bacterium. Taxonomy (GTDB): domain Bacteria; phylum Acidobacteriota; class Terriglobia; order Bryobacterales; family Bryobacteraceae; genus BOG-224. Next base: position 41,843 of record JBEKPK010000035.1, on the reverse strand, counting down.
CTCTTCCGCATGGGGCCTGGGGAAGGTTACGCCGGCGGCGATTTCCGCAACCGGATGTGCCGGGGGAGCGTGGGCGTCTCCACCGATGAGCTGCCCCGCGCCATCCCGCGCGGACGCAGGCTGTTTGTGTTTCATCCGCGGCCATGGACGGAAGATGCCTACCGCGGCGCGGTTCGTTGGACGAGGAAATGGTGATGCGATACCTGCGATTGATTCTGATTCTGATGTTCGGCGCATGGCTGGTAAACCCTCCGGAGAGCGAAAGCTGCGGACCTTGGCTGCCGGCCGCGCAGTTCGGCTACGTCAACAACCCCGGACCCGAATTCGTGAAAGGCAAGCTGGGAGTCTTGTCCGGGACATACTATCGCCGCAACCTGGTGGTGGCCTATCGTTACCTTTCCGGGGCGCCGCTGACAGCCGCGGAGATCGACGCATTCTCGCCGGATCCGTCGCGCCCGGCGGACGATTCACAGGGCAACGAGGACGCCGGCGATTCCCAGGTGGCGGCCTGGCTGGAGGAGCGCACCGCCGTGCCCGGCGCCTCGGAACTCAAGCGGATCGATGTGTACCGGCTGATGACCGCCGGAGGCCGCTACGACGCATACCGCAACTGCCTGGATGACGCCTTCGATGCCGCCACGGCAACGCTCGCGGCGCGCATCAAGCGTTGGGGGGCCGGCAATGCGCAGACCGTCGAATGGCTGCGCGGGCAGGACCAGGTATTCGCCAACTGCAGCGGAGACCATTGGGAGCGGAATCCGCCGCCCTTCCACGTGGTGGGCGCCGAGTTTCACGCTCCCGCGCCGCTGCCGCCGGGCGCCGACCCGCTGCTCGCCGCCGACCGCCAATACCAGACCGCGGCGGCGTTGTTCTACGGCGGCAAGCACCAGGAGGCGGCCGAGGCATTTCGGACCGTGGCGCGGAACACCAGCTCGCCCTGGCGCGGATCGGGGCGGTATCTGGCGGCGCGCGCTCTCATCCGCGAGGGTACGGTGGATGGCGAAAAGGACGCGTTGGCGGCGGCGGAGAAAGCCTTGCAGGAGATCCTTGCGGACCCCGCCGAGCAGCGCTGGCAGGCATCGGCCCGAGGGCTGCTGGATTACGTGCGCGGCCAGCTCCATCCCGAGGATCGCCTGGTCGAACTGGGAGACGCGCTCGCGAAACCGCAATCCGGCGCCGCTTTGCGCCAGGCTCTTACCGACTACACCACCCTGTGGGACCGGGAAAACAAAGCGCCGGCCGCGCGCAGCGAGCTGGCCGACTGGATCACCGCGTTCCAGGCCGGAAACGCATCCCACGCCATCGAGCGCTGGCGCGCTGGAGACAACACCGCCTGGCTGGCGGCCGCTCTTGTGAACGTGAATCCGGCCGATCCGGCAGCCCCGGAACTGGTGGTCGCGGCGGGTAAGATTGGCGTCGCCTCGCCCGCCTACGCCACCGCCGCCTACCACGGCATTCGCCTGCTGACCGCCCGCAATGATCGGGACGAAGCCCGTAAGTGGGCGGACCAGGCTTTGGCGGCGCATCTTGGGCCTTCCGCGCACAACGCATTCCTGGCGGAGCGTTTCGCCCTGGCGCGCGATTTTCCGGAGTTTCTGCGCCACGCTCCCCGGCAGCCGGTGGCGGCAACTGGAGTCATGGCCGACGAGGAAATGGAAGACCAGTGGCGCAAGGTGGATACCGGCCTCACGTTTGACTGGGATTCCGCGGCCGCATTCAACTTGAGACTCCCGCTTCGCTACTGGATCGAAGCTGCCAGTTCAGAAGCGCTCCCGCTCCGCTTGCGGGGCGAGATCGCGCAGGCCGGATGGGTCCGCGCGGTGCTTCTCGACCGGCCGGAACAGGCCCGAAAGTTCGCCGCCCGCGCGGCCGAACTGCGCCCGGAACTGGCGGAGAGCATGCGCCGCTATATAGCGGAACAGGCGCCGGATACGGCCAGGTTCCTCGCGGCGTTCGCCATGCTGCGGAACCCGGGGCTCGTGCCGATAGTGCGCACAGGCTTCGGCCGCCTCACGAAGGTGAACCAGATAGACAACTTTCGCGACAACTGGTGGATGCTCGATGCCGGCAACATGCGCTGGTTCTACTCGATGGGCAACGACGAGACGGGCAACGTCGTCCAATCGCAACGCCGCAACGCTCCGGCTCTCGATTTCCTCTCCGCCGCCGAGCGCGCCCAAGGCGAGAGCGAATCAAAGGACCTACAGACCAACACCCCCGTCGCCCCCGACTACCTCTGCGCGCAGACGCTCTCTTGGGCGCGCGCGCACCGCGACGATCCGCGCGTTCCCGAAGCGCTGTACCTTTGCGTGCGCGCCACGCACTTGGGCATGACCGGACCCGAAACCAGCGCCTGGTCCAAGCGCGCCTTCCAGTTGTTGCACACGCGATATCCCAAGAGCGACTGGGCCGAAAAGACGAAGTACTGGTATTGACGGAAGCGGGCCGAGGAAAGTCGGAAAGAAAAAGGGCCCGATCCAACCCGGGCCATAGCCGCCCCTTGCGCTGCTAAGTGCTTGCAGCAGAGCGAATTCGAACGCCTCCATTCCCCGCGCTGCCGATATCGGGTTAATGCGGTCTGAATAACCAAAGACATATTGAGCCGCGAAGCCCCGGAACGATAACGTTAGCGACAAGAAGGCGGTGCGGCGTGAGCGATAACTACGACGAGAGAGGCTTCCACAACGGCGAGCGTGAGCGGCGGCAGAAGCAGCGCTTCCCCCTGGAGCAAGACGTCCGGTACAAGATGCTCTACGGCCAGCGTATCGCGGAGACCGGCGCGGGAAGGACGACGAACATCAGCAGCGGCGGCCTCTGGATGACCACCGAGAGTATGCTCACCAGCGGAATGCCCGTCGAGCTCTCCATGACTTGGCCGGTACTGCTCAACGACAACTGCCCCATGAAGCTCATGATCTACGGTTGCGTTGTGCGCAGCAACGAACGCGGCGCGGCGGTCGCCATTGAGCGTTACGAGTTTCGCACCATGGGATCGCGCGCTTTCCAGCAACCGGTCATGGCCATGCCCGCCGAAATGCGCCTGTCCGGCTGAGCCCGCCTTTTGGTCCGCTATCGCGCCTGCGAACAACCCCGAGGTCCAGTCCTTCCTTTATTCTCCAGCCACCCGCGGCCGGGCGGGCGCATAGGCTACAGCGCGCGAACCAGGCGCGCGGGCAGCGTCACTATGGCCCATATCAGCTCGAGCGCGCCGCCCACCGCGATCCCCACAATACGGAACGGCAGCAGCAGCAGCCACACGATGGGGTACAGGATCAGGGCGGCCAACGCCAGCGGCCAGCACAACACCAGCAGGATGCACCAGAGCAGGAACTTCATAGCCCGTTTTTCTCCAAACAGTTAGTACGCACGACGGCGGCCGGTTGTTCGAGTTTGTTACGATAAGATTTCTTCCCCCGATGCTGCGATTTGAGACCGCTGGAGAATCTCACGGCGAGTGCCTGATAGCCACGCTCGCGGGTCTTCCCGCCGGAGTACCCGTTTCAGTGGAGGCGGTGGATCGTGAATTGTGGCGCCGCCAGCAGGGTTATGGACGCGGCGGGCGCATGAAGATCGAAACCGACCACGCCGAGATCGTGGCCGGGGTCCGCCATTCGCGCACCATCGGCGCTCCCATCGGAATCCTGATTCGCAATCGCGACTGGAAGAACTGGAGTGAAGCGCTGGCCGTGGAGGATTCGGGCGAGGCCGGGGACAAGCGCAAACCATTGGCCCGTCCGCGGCCGGGCCACGCCGATCTGGCCGGGGCCATCAAGTACAATTTCCACGACGCCCGCTACATACTGGAGCGCGCCAGCGCCCGCGAAACAGCGGCGCGCGTGGCCGCCGGGGCCTTGGCCAAGGCCCTCTTGGGCGAGTTCGGGATATCGATCCTGAGCCACGTCGTGGCGGTGGGTTCGGCGCGTCTCGAAAGGCCGGCCGGATGGGACGAAATCGCCGCCCTCAGCCGGAAAGAGGAGGTCCTGCTCGGCTGCGTCGACGCCGCTGCCGAAGCGCGCATGAAAGAGGTGGTGGACGAGGCCTATCGCACCGGCGATACAGCCGGTGGGGTGTTCGAAGTGGTGGCTCACGGCGTGCCTCCCGGCCTGGGTTCCCACGCCACCTGGGACGGCCGCCTGGACGGCCGCCTGGCGCAGGCTATAGTTTCCATACAGGCCGTGAAGGGAGTTGAAATCGGTTTCGCCGCCGAAGGCGCGGCCAGCTTTGGCTCGAAGGTCCAGGATACGATCCACTACCAGCGCGAGGAGCGGCGCTTCACCCGCGGCGCCAACCGCGCCGGGGGGCTGGAAGGCGGCATCACCAACGGCCAGGACGTCGTGCTGCGGGGTTTTCTCAAGCCCATTTCCACGCTCCGCCGCCCGCTCGAATCGGTCGATCTGGCCACCCGCGAGCCGGCCCTGGCAGCCTATGAGCGCTCCGATGTGTGCGCGGTCCCGGCGGCTGGAGTGGTGGGCGAAGCCATGACCGCGTTGGTCCTGGCGCAGGCTTTCCTCGAGAAGTTCGGCGGCGACTCGCTCGATGAGACGCGGCGCAATTTTGAGGGGTATGTGGAACAAGTGAAGAGTTTCTGACGCTATGGTTTACCCGATTGTAAAGTTCGGCGACCCCGTCCTGGAGCACGAAGGCGGGAGCATAACGGAGTTCGGCGTGCCGGAGCTCGACAAGTTCATCGAGGACATGTTCGAATCGATGTACGCGGCCAAGGGAGTGGGCCTGGCCGCGCCGCAAATCGGGTTCGCCAGGAAAATCGCGGTCATCGACGTCTCCAACGGGGAGAGCCCGGAGGATAAGCTGGTGCTCATCAATCCGGAGATCCTCCACATCGAAGGCAAACAGGAGGGCGAAGAGGGCTGCCTGAGCATCCCCGGATTCCGGGAAACCGTGCGGCGCCCCAAGCGCGTCACCGTGCGGGCGCGGAATGCCCAGGGAGAGTTGTGGGAAAGAACCGGCGAGGATCTGCTGGCCCGCGCCTTCGTGCATGAGATCGACCACCTGGTGGGGCGCCTCTACCTCACCCACCTCAGCGCTCTCAAACGCGACCTCATCAAGCGCAAAATCAAGAAGCTCCAGCGCGCCGGCGATTGGATCTGAGCCGCCCCATGCGCCTGGTTTTTCTCGGCTCCCCGGCGTTCGCGGTTCCCACCCTGGAGCGGCTCGTCGAATCCGGAGCGCGGGTGCTCGAAGTGGTGACCCAGCCGGACCGGCCGCGCGGCCGCGGGCAACAGGCTGCCGCGCCGCCCGTCAAGGAAGCGGCCCTTCGCCTGGGGCTTCCCGTTTATCAGCCCGAGCGCGTGCGGCGGCCCGAGGCCGTCGAACGGCTGCGAGCGCTCGAGCCCGACGCCATGGTGGTGGTGGGCTACGGCCAGATCATCCCGCAAGCGATCATCGATATCCCGCGCTTCGGCATTATCAACGTACATGCCTCGCTGCTGCCGAAATACCGCGGCGCTGCGCCGGTGCAGTGGGCCATCGCCAACGGCGAAACCCACACCGGGGTCACCACCATGCAAATCGATGCGGGTCTCGACACCGGGGACATACTCCTTAGCGCCGAAACCGAAATCGGGCCCTCCGAGACGGCCATCGAGCTCGGCGCCAGGTTGGCGGCGATGGGGGCCGATCTTCTGATTCGGACGCTCAAGGGTCTCGAAGCCGGTTCCATCGCCGCCCGAAGACAGGACCCGGCCGAGGCGACTTACGCGCCGCTGTTGAAGAAGGAAGATGGCAGGATAGACTGGACTTTCCCGGCCGAAGCCATCCATAACCGCGTGCGCGGCTTCCAACCCTGGCCAGGGGCGTGTACCGCGTTCCGCGGCGGCGCGCTGCGCATCTGGAGATCGCGGCCAGTTGCGGCTTCATGCCTGGCGGGTTTCGCCGCGGGCCAGCTTGCGTCGCTCACCCCGCTGGTGGTGAGTTGCGGCTCCGGCGCTCTGGAGCTTATCGAGGTCCAGTTGGAGGGCCGCCGGCGCATGTCGGCCGCCGATTTCGCCAACGGGCATCGGTTGACCGACAACGACTTTTTAGGAGAACCACCCACTTGAACCTGCCCCTTGGATATCTTTACGCCTCCACCTACGCCGGCATCCGGCAGGCGGAAAAAGACGACCTCGCGCTGATCGTCAGCGGCCTTCCGGCCAACGCCGCCGCCGTGTTCACTCAAAACCGCGTGCAGGCCGCCCCGGTCAGGCTGTGCCGCCGTCATTTGAGCGCGTCCCGGGGCTTGGCCGGCGCCATTCTGGTGAACGCCGGCAATGCCAACTGCGCCACGCGCACCGGCGACCGCGTAGCGCTGGCCGCCTGCAAAGCCGCCGCCAGGCTGCTGCGTCTGCCGGTGTCGCAGGTGCTGCCCGCATCCACCGGCGTGATCGGCGTGGAGATGGACGCCGCAGCCATCCCCGACGCGCTGCCGCGGTTGGCCGCCGGCCTCGCGCGGGACCGCTTCGAGGATGTGGCCCGCGCCATCATGACCACCGATCTCGTCCCCAAAATGGCCTTCGCCGAAGTCAAACTGCGCCGCGGCGTGGTGCGCATCGCCGGCATGACCAAGGGCTCCGGCATGATCCAACCGCGGATGGCCACCACCCTCGGCTTTGTGCTCACCGACGCCGTGATTCCGGTCCCGCGGCTGCGCGCCATGCTGAAGCGCGGAGTGGAGCGCAGCTACCACCGCTTGTCGGTGGATGGCGACACCTCGACCAACGATACGCTGGCGCTGCTGGCCAACGGCGCCTCCGGCGTCCGGGCCGCCGCCGGCGAAATGGCGGCCCTGGAGGAAGCGGTCGCCGGCGTCATGCAGCGGTTGGCCCAGGCCATCGCCAGAGACGGCGAGGGGGCGCGCAAATTCGTCGCCATCGAGGTCGCCGGCGCCCCCAGCGACGATGCCGCCACCCGTCTGGCCCGCGCCATCGCCAATTCACCCCTGGTGAAGACCGCCATCGCCGGCTCCGACCCCAACTGGGGCCGCATCCTCTCGGCGGCGGGCAACGCCGGGGTGGCCTTCGACCCCGCCAAGACCGACATCCACATGCAAGGCGTGCTGGTGTGCCGCTCCGGCATGGCCGCCCCGTTCGCCGAGCCCGAGTTGAAGGCCAAACTGGACGGGCCCGAATGCCAGATCCGCCTGACCCTGCGAGGAAATGGCAAAGGCTCCGCCCAATTCTGGACCTGCGACCTGACCGAAGGCTACATCCATATCAACGCCAGCTACCGGACATAGCGGTCCGCGGCGCAAGTGATGCGCATTATCGAGCGGGCCGTAGAGCGGGCGTCCCGCCTGCCATGCCGGTATCCCTACCGGCATTCCGCGAAGAACGTCGGCAAGGATGCCGACGTGGCAGCCTGGAAGGCCGCTCTACGGATCGATCCCGATGATCGGCCGGGAGAGGATAAGGAGTATCTCTTGCGCCGCAATACAGTACCGCCTGCACATTCGATCCTTGGTACCGGAATCGTGCTGGAAATCCCATCCGGCATTTGCCACTCGTCCCAGTGCGGTGGTATGTTGTAGGTGACGTGGAATGATTTAGGGCCTCTGGCCCAGCTAATTGCAACCACGAAAAAAAGTGCTAAAGGCGAGTCGGTCTGTTCGAGGATTTCGACCCTGGCGCCTTTCGGTTCCAGGGTTTTTTCGTTCTCGTCAGGCCCCCCGCCGGATGCTGGAGGAATCGATGAGCGTCTGGCCCGTAACAATCCCGGCCGGTCCCCGGCTCGGTGGCAGCGAGGGAGAGCTGGTTTCCGTTTCCATTCATGTCGATCCGCGTTTCCTGGAATCGCTGCTCGAAGCGCTGGCTCAGGCCCCTTTCCCGGTGAATCCGCAGATCTACCACGACGCGGCCATGGTGTACCGCTACGCCGATGGACGCGAAGAGGCCGAGGACACCACCCTGGTGGAGTTTCCGGCCTACGCCGAGCGGATCGACGATCTGCGCGCCGCCCTGGCGGCCTTTGGATTCGACTTCGCCAGCGTGCATGTCACCGGCATGCTCGAAGAGATTCAGGGTGAGCCCGCCGCCGAGCCCGCTCCCGCCGGCGCGGCCTATGTTTCCCGCTATCGCATAAAGCGCCGCGCCGTGGCCGCCCACTGAGCCGCTTGTGTGGGGCCGGGCTTTTAGCCCGCCGCCGGGCTTCTGCAGGCGTCTCGCCCCAAGAACGCCGGCTCAAAAGCCGGCGGCAGGCCGAAAGGCCTGGCCCCACAGTTCGTCAAAACGCTGTCGAGCTTTGGAACTCCCGGTATCGCGCGTCAATCTCCGCGCGCGTCAGCTTCCTGAATCGATCCACGCCAAACCGCTCGCAGCAGAAGCTTCCCATCACCGAGCCGTAGATCACCGCGCGGCGCAGTTCGGCGAAATCCACCTCGCCGGCGGTGGCCTCGACGCCGCGGCCGGCCAGATAGCCGATGAAGCCGCCCGCGAAACAATCGCCCGCGCCGGTGGGGTCGAACACGTTTTCGAGCAGGTACCCCGGCGCCATGAAGTGGCCGTCGCCCTCAAAAAGCACGGCCCCGTATTCGCCGCGTTTGATCACCAGCATGCGCGGTCCCATGCCCAGGATCTTAGCCGCCGCGCGCCGCAGGTTGCGCTGGCCCGAAAGCTGGGCCGCCTCGCCGTCGTTGATGAGCAGGAAATCCCACTCGCGAATGGTCTCCAGAAGCTCCTCCCGCGCGTTGGCGATCCACAGGTTCATGGTGTCGCCGCCCGCCAGTTTCGCGCCCGGCATTTGGGCGCGCACGCTCCGTTGCAGCGACGGCTGGATGTTGCCCAGCAGGAGGTAGGGCTCGGAGCGGTACGATTCGGGAAGGTGCGGATTGAAATCGGCAAAGACGTTGAGATCCGTTCGCGTGGTGGCGCGGTCGTTCATGTCGGCCGAGTAGACTCCCGACCAGAAGAACGTCTTGCCGCCGGCTACGCGCTCCATGCCGGAGAGGTCGATATGGCGAGAGGCCAGCAGGGCTTCGTCCTCCGGCGCGAAATCGTCGCCCACTACGGCCACGATCCGGACCGGCGTAAAATAGCTCGCGGCCAGAGCTATGTAAGTGGCGGCGCCGCCCAACATGCGGTCCACTTTCCCGTGAGGCGTCTCCACGCCGTCATAAGCGACGGAACCAACAACGACTAGGGCCATAGAAGAGAAGATTGTAGCAACCCGTTCAGAGCCGCGACCGTAAGGGAGCGGTTGCCCACGGAACCGGATAGATCCCGCCAGGCGCTACGGCTCGTCCGGGAAGATGGTGCGGGTGAGATCTTCCGGCGGGCGCTCGCGTGTGGTGCTCCGGAAGGCCAGGGCGCAGGCCGCCGCGGCCACAACCCATACGGCGATTTCGGCGATATCCACGGGATGCCGGATCGCCATGGCGATGAGGCAGGCCGAGGTGCGGACGATCCAGCCGTATAGGCGCGGCTTCTTTTGCCAGCCTTTGCGCACGGCCGCCGCCGAGCGCCCCGCCATATAGGCGCAACCCACGCCGATCAGGCCCAGCACGCCGCGCAGAAACTCCATGGATACGGGCATTAGTCTAAACATGCCGCAGACGCGGCGACAATGCAACCGCGGTGAGTTGTGGGGCAGGCGCTTTCGCCTGCCAACCTACTCTCCCCGCGACCTTGCGCGTTATACTCCAGGGGATAGGAGACGCACCGACAATGAAACATACGCTCTTGCTCATTCTCTTGATTGCCGCCGTCGCGGCGGCGTTCGCGCAGGCCCAGAGTCCGGCGGCCACCGCGTCCGTTACCATAAATGGCAAGGCCATTTCGATCAAGTACAGCGCACCCTCGGTGCGCGGCCGCCAGATTTTCGGCGAGGGCGGACTGGTCTCGAAGGATGGGACCTACCCCGTGTGGCGCGCCGGCGCCAACTCCGCCACGTCCCTCCACGCCGACGCCGATCTGGACATCGCCGGCCTTCAGGTTCCCAAGGGCGATTACACGCTCTACGTCATGGTGAAGGACCCCGAGAAATGGCAGCTCATCGTCAACAAGCAGACCGGCCAATGGGGACTCACTTACAACCAGGCGCAGGACCTGGTCCGCGTGCCGATGAACATGAGCAAGCCTCCGGCCCCCATCGAGACCTACAAGATCACCCTTTCGGACGCCGGCGGCGGCAAAGGCAAGCTGCAACTGGAATGGGACAAGTACATCGCATCGGTCCCGATCACGGTGAAGTAAGAGGGCGGCAGGGAGCATCCCCGACGCGCCGGCCCCTGGGACCGTTCGACGGCTGAGGCCGATCTTGGTAACGCCTCACAGAGCGGTGACGATGTCGACGCTGGAGAGTCCGGCAAAGTCCTTCGCGTTGTGGGGCAGAAGCTCCGCCCCGTAGACCAAAGCTGTTGCGGCGATCCAAGCGTCCGCGCATGAAATGGGCCGGCCGGCGCCACGGGCCTCGTATGAAAGATCCGCCCAGCGAATACAAACCTCGTCGGTGCACGGCAAAACTGCAAAATCGGCGAGAAAGGCATTCAGCTTATCTAGCCGTTTCTTACCCCATTGTCCAACCAAGGGCCAGAAATTCAATTCTGCAATGGTCATGAAAGAGACCGCAGGCTCCTTGCTGACCAAGTACGACTCGTAGAACCGCGCCTCCGGTCTGGACTTAAACAGCATCGAAACGACATCGGTGTCCACGACAGCCAGGCTCACCGGCGAACCTTTCCAGCGTTCCGGGTTTCACGCAAGAACTGCATGAACTCCTCGTAGCCTTCGGCCTCCGGCTGAGCCTTGCGCCGCAGATCCTCGGCCGACCGAACTGTCTTAGCGCGCCGGCCGCGCGGGGCGATGGGATTTCTGCGTATACCTTTCTTCATGGGCGCCCTCCTCCGACGATTCTCCGCTTGCCCTTCTTATCATACAGTCCGGCGGCAGGATGAAATCCCGCACCACCTTCAGACGTCTCTCGCCATCAGCCACCCGTCCGAGCCGTCTTCGTAATACCGCCGAACGCGACGCACCTTTTGGAAGGCGTACTTCTCGTAGAACGCTCGCGCTGGATGGTTCGTCACTTTGACCATCAGGACGAGGCGGGCCACACTTCGAAAGCGGAGACGTCTCAGGGCGCTTTCCATCAGGGCCGAGGCCGCGCCTTGGCCGCGGAAGGCCGGGTCTACGGCCACCGAAATCAGCTCGGCCCGGCGTCCGCGCCGGCAGGCAATCAGATACCCCCGGATTTTCCCGGACCGTTCCACCGCCAGGAAGAGATCTCCGCAATTATCGAGGAATTCTGCAAATAGGTTGCGATCATATGCGTCCGCGCCAAAACTGGCGCGTTCGATTTCCACGATACGGTCCAGATCCACCGGTTTCAGCCGGCGGACGGCGAATCGCCCTGGCATCTGTTATCCTTTGTTTGTAAGGGGTCCGAAGCCATATTTTCCAATGACATGCAAGCGGCGCAGGAACGCGGCCCGGCCGCTTGACAAACATTTCGGACTTGGCCATACTGGAACTATGTTGCAACTGAATGGCAACAGCAATCTGATCGGAGACGCCACGTTGATGGACCTCAGACGGGGGGAAGCAGCCGTTTTGGAGGGCATCGACCTGCCCGGCGATGAGGCCCGGCGTCTCATGGAACTAGGATTTCTGCCTGGCGCGCGCATCACCGCGGGGCTATCGGCCCCGGGCGGCGACCCGCGCGTGTTCCGGGTGGATGGCTCGGAGATCGCCCTGCGCCGCGAAACGGCGCGGCGGATGACGGTCAGACTGGAAAAGGCCCCGAGGACCCGGTGAGCGATTGCGCTTCCTGCCATGATTGCGGCGCCACCCCCGTTTTGGAAACTCCCCTTTCCGGCGCGACGGCCACCCGCCCGGTCGCCCTGGTGGGCCCGCCGAACTCCGGCAAGACCACCCTGTTCAACCGCCTCACCGGCATGCGCCAGAAGGTGGCGAATTTCCCCGGCGTGACGGTGGAGCAGCACACCGGGATAGCCGAACTTTCGGACGGACGCGCCGTGCCCATCATCGACCTGCCCGGCATCTACAGCCTTTCGCCGCGCTCGGAAGACGAACAGGTGGCGCACGACGTGCTCAAGGGGCTGCGGCCGGATACCCCCAAGCCGGAAGCCATCCTGCTGGTGCTCGATTCCACGAATCTCAGCCGCCACCTGATGCTGGCCGCCCCCATACTGGCGCTGGGCACGCCGACCCTCATCATTCTAAACATGGCGGACGACCTGCGCAATCGCGGTGGACGCGTGGATGTAGACGCGCTGGCCGCGAAACTCGGCGCGCCCGTGGCCCTGGTGAGCGCGCGGCAGGGCGACGGCATCGAGCAGGTGTTCGATTTCCTGGCCGGGGCCATGCCCAAGCCGCTCGCGAGAGAACTGCCCGTGCTTCAGGACGTTCCCAAGTGCCGCGAGTGGGCCGGCCGCGTGGGCAGCCATGCGCGCTACCGCGCGCCGGCGCCGCCCAAGTGGACCCACCGCCTGGACCGCATCTTTCTGCACCCGGTGGCCGGTCCGCTGGTATTCCTGGCCGTGGTGGTGGCCGTGTTTCAGACCATTTTCACGGCTGCGGTTCCGCTCATGGACGGCGTCCGGCGGCTGTTCGAGATTACCGGCCATTGGCTGACCGCGGCGCTGCCGGATTCCCTTTTCCGATCCCTGCTGGTGGATGGGGTTTGGACGGGCGTGGGCTCGGTGGTGGTGTTTCTTCCGCAGGTGCTGCTGCTGTTCCTGTTCATCGGCATATTGGAGGATTCCGGCTACCTGGCGCGCGCGGCGCTGATTGCCGACCGCACCATGGCCAAGGCCGGGCTTCAGGGGAAATCGTTCATCCCGCTGCTTTCGGCGTACGCCTGCGCGGTGCCCGCCATTCTGGCCACCCGCACCATCGAAAACAAGCGCGACCGCTTCGCCACCATTCTGATCGCGCCCTTCATGACCTGCTCGGCGCGCCTGCCGGTCTACACCCTGGTGATTGCCGCATTCATTCCCGAACGGCAGATGCTCGGCGTGCTCAGCACGCGGGCGGCGGCCCTGCTGGGGCTTTACGCGCTCGGGTTCGTGGCCGCGGTGGCTACCGCCAAGGCGCTGAAATCGTCCATCCTGAAAAGCGGGCGCACCCAGTTCGTGCTGGAGATGCCTTCCTACCGCTGGCCAACCTGGCAATCGCTCGGCCTGCGCCTGCTGGACCGCTCGATGATTTTCTTGCGGCGCGCCGGCACCGTGATCCTGCTGGTCACTGTGGTCCTCTGGATACTGGCCCACCTCCCCTTGCAGGGCGGCCACGCGCCGGCCATCGCGGACAGCCTGGCGGGCAGGGGCGGGCGCCTCATCGAGCCGCTCATCAAGCCGCTGGGCTTCAACTGGAAGATCGGAATCGGCCTGATCACCTCGCTGGCCGCGCGCGAGACCATTATCGGCACACTGGGAGCCATCTATGGCATGGACCCGGCATCCCACGGCGTAGCTTTGCAGAAGGCCATCCAGCACGACCTGACGCCGGGCGGCGCGCTCGCCCTGCTGGTGTTCTTCGCCTTCGCCATGCAGTGTATCTCGACGATTGCGGTGGTTCGCCGCGAAACCGGCGGCTGGAAGTGGCCCGCTTTCCAGTTTGCTTATATGGGCGCCCTGGCCTGGGTGGGCGCATTCCTGGCCAAGAGCCTGGTAGCCTGACCAGCCCTGGAGCGCCATCTCCGCCGCCCTCCTGCATGCCTGCCTTTCCTCAAGATCAAGATGTGAGAACTTGGATGTGAACTCATCGAGTGAACGCTATGAAAGTCGTCGTCTTGATCGTATCTTTTCTCTCCTCTGGAAACACCTTCGCGCAGTCGGTCGATCAATCGGTCGATAAGGAGCCTGCCGCTGTCGTCGAGCTTGGAGGATCTCCTGGCCGGAATCTCAAAGACGGCGGATGGAGCGTCGGCCCCACCCTCGCGGGTGAGGTCACACCGATAGAGAATTGGTTGGAACTTGAGATGGGCGTTACAGCGACTTTCGGCCGTCACTCGACAGAATGGGGCACGGGCCTTCTGTTCAAGAAACCTTGGACCCTCTCCGAAAAAGTGGAGTTCATGTTCGGGATTGGTCCGGAGTGGGCTCGTACGAGGGAATACGGCGTGACGACGAACTCAGTCGGCGGTGAAGGGGCGCTGGATTTTATGTTCTGGCCCTCCAAGAAGCATGGATTGGGCTGGTACCTCGAACCGGGCTACGAGTACAGTTTTGGGCGGGGACATGAGCGATCGATTGGCATAAGCGGTGGCCTACTGATCGCGATCCCGCGAAGGCGCTGACCCAAACTCAAATTGAACCATTACCCCTTCACGCCCCCGGTTGCCGTCGGCCGCGATTTCCCATTAGAATGGCCGGTCCCGGAGCCTTGCGGATTGTTGACGAATTGCCCCGAATGCGCCCGTCTTTGGGAAGCCTACCTCGAAGCCCGGGGTGAGCACGCCGCCGCACGGCGCAACCTGGAAACCAGCGTCGAAAAGGCAAACATCGGGCGGTTCGAGGCAGCTTCCGACGCCATGCGCCAACTGCGCACCCAACTGGCCGGGCATCAGGCGGCGTCCCACGGCAGCCAAGAAAACCGCCCGCCGCTCACTTTAGCGTGTAAACCGCCCGCATAGGCGACACGCGCTCAATCGACAAGCCCGTACTCCCCACCTTCTCCGGCGCCAAGCGGTCCGGCGGCAGGGCCGTGGTTTGCTCCACCGTAAGGGCCGAATCCACCAGCCGCACCGTCCGCTTCCATCCTTTGCCTTCGAATTCCAGCGCATCGCCGGCCGCGCGAACCTGAACCGCCCCGGGGGCCGCGAACGCGCCTTGCTCGGGCAGAAAGTTGGTATCGGAATCTTTCCAGGTGAACTCCATCCACCGGCCGCCGTCCTGGGCGGAAAACACGGCCCTCGCTTTGTGGGATTCGAGCACCCATTCCGGAGAACCGTCGCCATCCAGGTCCGCGCTCCATGCCACCACGCCGTTGCGGGGCGTTACCATCGCGCGCATGGGCGCATCCGCCTGCGCGCCCCCCGTGACGCGCAAGCGCCAGTCCAGCAACCGAGCCGCGTCTTGCCTGGCGAAAACCCGCAGCGAAAAGGAACGCTCGTCCGTCGGCCCTACACTTATGTCGGCGCTGGGAGGAAAAAACTCCAACCCCTCGCCCCAGGCTTCCAGGTGGTAGGTCTCAATCTCGAGCGAGTTGTTGCGCAGCAGGATTTCGAGGTTGCTGCCTCCCGTGGATTCGATTGGCGCCACCGGCGGTTCCGCGAGCAGCTCCGTCCGCCGCCCGAAATGAAGATGGATCGCCTGCGCCATGCGAATCGTCAACGGACGGAACAACTGCAACCGCGCCCGGCCGAGCGGCACGCCATCGGCCTCCAGCGCCAGGTTCGCCCAGTCGCCGTGAATGGCATCCTCCGGCACGCTCACCCCGTAATCGATCTGGTTGGGCGAGATCGTCTCGCTCTTGGCGGTATACCCCTCTGGCAGCCGCAGGCGCGAGCGCGCCGCCACCTCCGCCGAGGAGTATGTGGTCGAAATGGCATTGGTGCGTCCCGCCAACAGACGGCGCGCCTCGTTGAAGAAGCCCGAAGTCTCCGGCTCCTCCATGGCGATCCCTATGCGCACGCGGCGGCCGGCCCCCGCGCCGGCCGGAATGGGCAGGCGCGCCCTCAGGGTCTTCTCGTCCCACTCGAACGCGGCCAGCCGTCCCGCGGCCAGGAACGGTCCCACCGGCTCCCGCGCCAGTTGCAGAACGGCTTCGCCCGCCTCCGGCGCGGCGAACTCCATGGCCAGAATCCCATTCTCGAATTCGATAGAAACCAGCTCCGCAGTGGCGTAGATAATGTGTTCGTCGCCGGAAAAATTCGTGCATTCGCGGCACAGCGCCTGGGGGCCCAGGGACACGTCGAGCGGCAGCCACAGCGATTCGCCCGCCGGCACGGCCACCGATGGTATCGTCACCGTCCGCCGGCTGGCCGGCTCCACCACCCGCAACTCATCGTGGAATGGCTGCTTGCCCCTGTTGGTCAGGCACACCGCCGAGGCCATGGGCGAAACGAACTCCACCGCGCGGACGCCTTCGGGCAGCTTGCCCGCCGCCGGTTTGGGCATGGCGACCGGCCGCAGCCCGCCGAACAAGGCGGCCCAGTTCCGCAGCAGCGCCGTCCCCCGCCGCAACGGTTCCAGGGATGACCGTTCGTCTCCCGCCAGGTCCACCGCGCCCTGGCGCAATAACGTGGTGGGATCCGCCGCCCATCCGGCCGGGTACAGCGCATCCTCCACGCCGGTCCACAACATCGCGCCGCGGCGGAGGGACAGCGCCTCGCGGCTGCGTTCGAACGCCGCGGCTTCGGTAGCGGAAATCACCGTGACCGGCGATGGGGGTAGCGCCGCATCTATCGCCAGCGCGCGCCCTTCCACGTAGGCCACCGGGCCTCCGTGGCTGACGGTCTGAGTTCCCAGCGCCCTTTCCAACTCCTTCAACCAGGCGCGCTGCGCCGCCCCGCCCGGCGGCGCGCCGGTGGGCCAGCCCTCGTTCACCAGCCCCGGCACGGGAGGCAACGGCCGCACCCAGGCTTGCAGTTTGAGGCGCCGCAGCAGCCGGATGAACCCCAGCAAGTCACGCCGCGGGCTGGTCCGGCCGGTCAGGTCGTATTCCCCCGCCTGCGCCTGGTGCCAGTTCCACGGAATGGAGAACTCCACCGTCCCCACGCCGGTGTTCTTGAGCCACACCAGCTCGCGCTCCCACAGCGTGCGCGGGAAGAGGTAGTAAGGGAATTCCACCGCCAGCACGTATTCCGCGCGGGCCGGGGCGGGAGCCGGACCCGCCGTCAGGGCCCCCAGGAACAGCAGCGCGAGTAATGGACGCATCAGAAGATCCGCGCACTGCGCAGACGGTAATCCGCCACCCGGGGCACGCGGATCACGGTGCACATTTCGAACAGGCGGGAACGCGCGCGCGCGCCAATCCGCTCGGCCAGCGTGTCGCGGAGTTCGTACTGGCCCGATTTCTGCGTGTCCGGTTTGGAGGCGTCCAGGTCCGGCAGGTTCGTCGTCGCGATGAGCGGCTTTCGGTTATCGCAGCGGTAGGTGACGATGGAATTGATGGTATCTTCCACCCAGCTTGTCACGCGGTGCGCGCCCACGTCGTCGAGCAGCAGCACATCCGCGTCTAGGGCCACGCGGTAGGCCTCCCGGTCCGAGGAATTGGAATTCGAGTCGTACCCCGCGCGGATGCGGTCGAGCAGGTTCTGGTAATTGCAGAACAGCCCTTCGTAGCCCTTCTCGAGGATGATTCTGCGCAGCGCCGCCACCGCCAGGTGCGTCTTGCCGGTGCCCGGATCGCCGATCAGCAGCAGGCCCGGCCGCGCTTCATTCGGGAAATCCTGGGCGAACCTCTTCACCGCCAGCAAAACGGTGGTGATATCCCGGCGCTCGATGGGATTCTCCGGGCCCGGCACCTAGAGCGGCGGGATCTGGGCGCGCTCCTCCATGCGTTCGGCGCGGCCCAGCATGCGGCAATCGCAGGGCTCCGCGCCCGAAATGCTGCCGTGCTCCACGATGATCCAGCCCGTCCCGCCGCATTTCGGGCACTCGACGCCTGTTGCCATCGCTTCCATTATCGGTCAGAAGGGGTGGGACAGAGGATCGGGTTTTGTGGTCTGTTGGAATGGGCCTTCGGCCCGCGAGATTTCATGAAATACCTGAAAGGCCGGCATCGCCAGGCGTGGCCGGACCGCTCCCTGACGGTCGCGGCTCGTGATCGGTCTGGCCGCCGGACCGCTCCCTGACGGTCGCGGCTCGTTATCGGTCTGATGGCAGGCCCGAGGCGCCTTTTCGACCCTAGTCAGTCGCGAGGAGCGCCCGGAGTCGACAGACGACGAAAACCGATCGTCTGTCCCACAAGGCCCGGAGTTGACAGACGACGGAAACAGATCGTCTGTCCCACGAGGCCCGGAGTTGACAGACGACGAAAACCGATCGTCCGTCCCACAAGGCCGCGGCCTCCCGATTCCAGCGCCTAGGAACGCAGCCAGTTTTTGGAGCGCGGCTTCCCGCCTGCTTCGCTCTCACTCGCCAGAAATGCCAGCATGTGCTGTTCCGTCACCGAGTAGGGACTTTGCGGGCCGGCCGGCTCCGGGCCCAACGCGTGCGCCAGCAGGTGGAGGCACAATGCGGGGCCTTCCTGAAGTTTGATTTTATGCTGGCCAAACAGCACCACATCGGTATCCACCAGGAAGTGCTCCGTCAACTCGCCCGGGGCGAACCTCTCGAAACGGTAAGTTCGGATGTTCTTCTCCTGGTCAAACCCGAGGTACCTGAGGCGCCGCATCTCCTTGTACCGGTCGTCGGAGTAATGGATTGACGCCGGTGGCGTTACGGACACGTTGATCGCCTTGGGAGGCGAGCCGCCATCCGGTTCGAAGCTGACCACCTGGCCGGGGCTGAGCCCGGCGACATCGTACGCCAGTACCGCGGCCACGTCGAAATGGAAACGCCCGCCCTCGTCGGACTGGATTGCGCCAGACGAGCCCTTGCGACTGAATGCCGTGATTTTGCCGTTCACAATATGCTCCTATCGCTCATTCGCTTGCGCCTGACATCGCGTCCATACGCCGGTTGTGGACGGGGTCGAGCTCCCGCACCAGCCGGTTCTGGCGGGCGACTCGATCGGCGGAACCGCTAAGTTCATAGGTGAAGCCGGTGGGCGTCCGGGCGAGCGCTGGATCGCCGCCCCGCAGGTGCGTCAGTAAGCAGCCTTGGAGATTGGCGCTCTCTCCCACATAGATCCACTCGATCGCGTTCGACAGGCCGTATACGCCGGAAGCCGCGGGCGCATTCTTTAGGACGGAGGTGACTGTGAAAGCGCGGCTGCCGTGATGTTCAAACGGCATAGGGGGTTTCCTCCCGGGGCGGGGCGCTCGATCGACCCGCATCGGCTCCGAGTCCCGCGGCCCTCTGGGCGGCCGCGCCATCGGAGCGGCTTTTCCGGGGGCCATTCGGATAGAGCCGCAATGGAATGCGGCTGCCCGACGAATGATCGTGGCTTAAGACGACGCTGTCCGGCTCCCGCAACATATTCGGCCTTCCGTGACCAGCAGGCTAAGAAATGGGTCCAGATAACCTGACTTAGCTCAGGCGACCCGAAGAGGGAGTAAGAGGCTCGGCTCAGTTCCAAGGATAGCCCTTTTCGGGCGTAGTGTCAAAGAGGCGATGCGGCCTATGAGTACGCTGGACCCGCTGGAGAGCGGCCACGAGGAACCTCTCCGACACCCGGGTCAAGGCCGGGTGCCCCCGCATATGGAAAGCCTTCGACGCGCCAAAGCCGGCCGGGCCGCCCATCTCGCTCTTTAGGCGGTGGTCTTGGCGTTTAGCCCTTTGGCCGCTTCCAGGGCGTCTTGCAAAGCCTGAAGCGCAGCCTTGGAAGCGTCCAGTTTTCCCTGATTGCTGACGTAGCCGGGCATTTTGGGATCGATGTACTTCACGCGGAACATCTGATCCGAGGCCAAAGTCACCGCGGCCTGTAATTCCTCGAAGGTGAACTGAACCGAAATCTTCTTCATCTACACTCAGGTTACCACAATGAGGCGGCCGCTCTCTTGACCCCGCCCCGGCCGCTGCGCCGTGCGGGGAAATCGCATCCATGCTATACTAAAGAGGATTTGATGCTCCCGCAATTCTGCCGACTCTCTTAGCCTAACCGCTATCTTCGTCCACCTTCCAGACTGGCCGCCTTCAAATCGGAAAAGGAAACTCGGACCATGAAGAACATTTACGTCGGGAATCTCAGTTTTGGGACCACCGAAGATGGCGTACGATCCCTGTTTGCGGGTTATGGCGCGGTAGATCGCGTGAATATCTGCACGGATCGCGAAACGGGACAACCCAGAGGCTTCGGATTTGTCGAGATGGGTGACGACGGCGAAGGCGAAAAAGCCATCGCGGGCCTGAACGGTACGGATTGTGACGGCCGGACCCTCAACATCAGCGAAGCCAAGCCCAAGACGGAGCGCTCGGGCGGCGGCGGGTTTGGCCGGAAGCGCTGGTAGCGCGGCTGGATGGCGCCGCGGCGGCGCCATCCATCGTTTTTGGGAAGCGCGAGAGGAGCGCATCAAATGCATAACATTCGGATCGGGAACCTCGGCCCCGGGGTTACCGAAGATGAAGTTCGATCCGTATTCGCGAGTCATGGAACGGTGGCGCGTTTCAAAATGATGACTGACAGGTGGACGGGGCTGCGAAGAGGGATCGCGTTCGTCGAGATGGCCGATGACTCCGAAGCCGAAAAGGCGATCGTCGCTCTGGACGGCAGCGAGTTCAAAGGCAAAGTTCTCCGGGTGAGCCCGGCGCGTCCGCAGGTGCATCGCGGCGCACACCCAAAGAGGGATCGCGACAATCACGCTTCCCCCATGTGAGATAGCGCCGCCGGGCGCGTGGCAGCCTGGCCATTTTCCGAACGCCTCCCTTTGAATGTCCGCCCCAGCGCCGCCCCCCGCGGGACGGTTCGTCCGGCCCGCCCTCTTGACCCGCCGCGCGCAATAAGAGACAGTGAGTCGATAGAGGCGCCCACCCGGGGTTCCAAGCTAGGGCTTTTTGTGTCGGATTTATACGATGCGATTCTGAACGGCAGCGCGCCACAGGCGGCGGAAGCCACGCGCACCGCCATCGCGGACGGCGCCGCGGCGCTGGACCTGGTGCAGCGGGAGATGGTCCCGGCCATGGACGAAGTGGGGCGGCGCTTCGAGTGCGAGGAGTACTTCGTGCCGGAGTTGTTGCTGGCGGCGCGCGCCATGAAGGCCTCGCTGGCGCTGCTGCGGCCGCTGCTGGCGTCGAGCGGCGCGCAACCGGCGGGCCGCGTGGTGATCGGCGCCGTGAAAGGCGATCTCCACGATATCGGCAAGAACATCGTGGCTTCGATGCTGGAGGGCGGCGGTTTTGAAGTGACCGACCTGGGCGCCGACGTCGCGCCGGAGAAGTTCGTGGAAGCCGTGCTCGCCAACCGCGCCGGCCTGGTTTGCCTGTCGGCCCTGCTCACCGTGACCATGCCCGCCATGCGAACCACCATTCACGCTCTGGAGGCCGCCGGGCTCCGCGGGCGGGTCAAAGTGATGGTGGGCGGCGCGCCGGTGACGCAACGCTATGCCGATGAGATCGGGGCCGACGGCTACGGCGAAAATGCGGTGGCGGCGGTCGCCTTGGCCCGGAAACTGGTGGACGGGTGAATTTCTCCGACCTCTTCGCCGCCGGCCCGGCGCTGGCCGATGGCGCCTGGGGAACCGAATTGCAGAAACGCGGCCTGGCGGCCGGTGAGTGTCCCGACCGTTGGAACCTGCTCCATCCGGAACGGGTGGCCGATGTGGCCCGCTGTTACGTGGAGGCCGGCAGCCAGGTCATTCTCACGAACACCTTCCGCGCCAACCGCGTGGTCCTGGCGGAATACGGCCTGGCGGACGACGCCGCCGCGATTTGCCGCGCCGGCGCCCGGCTTTCACGTGAGTCGGCGGACGGGCGCGCGCTGATATTCGCCTCCATGGGCCCTACCGGCAAGATGCTGGCCGCGGAAGAAATCTCCCCCGAGCAAATGACGGCCGCGTTCCGCGAACAGGCCCTGGCGCTGGCGGAAGGCGGCGCGGATGCGCTGCTGATAGAGACCATGAGCGATCTGGTGGAAGCCTCCCTGGCGCTCCGGGCGGCCCGTGAGACCAACCTGCCCGTGTGGGTCTCCTTTGCCTACGATTCCGGTAGGAATAGGGACCGGACCATGATGGGCGTCACGCCCGAACAGGCGGCCCGTCGCATGACCGAAGACGGCGCCGCCGGCGTGGGCGCCAACTGCGGCGTGGGCATTGCCGAGTACGTTCCCGTCTGCCGCCGGCTGCGCGCCGCCACTCCGCTGCCGCTGTGGATCAAGCCCAACGCCGGGATACCGGAGCTGGTGGACGGACAGCCGGCGTATCGCTCCAGCGCCGAACAGTTCGCCGCCCGGATTCCGGCTCTGTTGGAAGCGGGCGCGAACATCGTGGGAGGCTGCTGCGGAGCCGGGCCCGAGTTCATCCGGGCGGCGGCGCGCGCCCTGGCAAGACCGTGCGTCTGAAGCTGATTGCCTGCGAAGTGCTGTACCGCGAGGTGTGCGCGACCGCGGCGCGGTCTCCGCACCAGGTGGATATCGAGTTCCTCCCCAAGGGCCTTCACGATCGGGGCGGCCCGGCTATGCGCGAGCATCTCCAGCAGGCGATCGGGCGGGCCGATGCGCAGCGCTGGGATGCCGTCCTGTTGGGCTACGGCTTGTGCGGAAACGGCGTGGCGGGTCTCGCCAGCGGAGCCTTGCCTCTGGTGATTCCCCGCGCGCACGATTGCATCGCGCTGCTCATGGGCGGACGCGAGCGCTATCAAAGCTATTTCGAGCGAAACTCCGGGGTCTACTTCCGCTCGACCGGCTGGTTGGAGCGCGGCGAAGACATGGAACAAGCCACCCGGCAAATAGTCCGGGACAAAACCGGCCTAGGCTACACTCTGGAAGAGCTGGTTGCCAGGTACGGCGAAGATGACGGAGCTTACCTGTTCGACCAGTTCACCGGATACCAGCGGAACTACCGGCAACTGACCTTCATTGCGACCGGCCTGGAATGCGACAGCCGGTTCGAGGACCGCGCCTGCGACGAGGCGCAACGCCGGGGCTGGCGGTTCGATTCCATTGCCGGCGATTTGCGCCTCTTCGAACAACTGGTTTCGGGCGTTTGGCCGGAAGAAGATTTTCTGGTTGTGCCGCCCGGCTGGCGCGTCAAGCCGGCCTATGACGGTGGCATCATCGACAAGGAACCGGCGTGGTGAAGCCGGCGGAAACAGCTCAGGGATATGCACGCGGGGGGTGATCCGCTTCCATGTCCATTACCCACTCCATTGATCTGATCCCGCTGGGTATCCACCTCCAGGTGGACGATGGCGGCTCGCTCGAGACCGCGCTGGCGGAGCATGGAGTCGAGTTTCCCTGCGGCGGCGCGGGGATCTGCCGGGGTTGCCGCGTCCGGGTGCTCGAGGGCCGCCTGCCGGTCACCCCGGAAATGGAGGAGGCGTTCACGCCCGCGGAACTCGCCGCCGGATGGCGGCTGGCGTGCCGCGCCCGGGCGGGTGGACCGCTGAGGCTCGAAATTGCGCAGTGGGCTTCGCCCGTGCTCACCGACGATTCGCGCCTGGTCTTCGAGCCGGGCGAAGGCTGCGCCATTGCCATCGACGTGGGGACGACTACGCTGGTGGCGCAAATGATCGACCGTTCCACGGGCGCGGTGGTGGCCGTGGAAACCGCTCTCAATCCGCAGATCGTGCACGGCGCGGACGTCATGAGCCGCATCCAATTCGCGGTCTCAGGCGGCGGGGCCCGGCTGGCCGGCCTGATTCGGGAGGCGCTCGGCCGCATGCTGGCCGGAATGCCCCGCCGGGAGTCCGTGCGCGCGGTGATGCTGGCCGGGAATACCGTGATGCACCATCTATTCTGCGGGTTGGAGGTAGGGCCGCTGGCGGGGGCGCCGTTTGAAACCCCGCACTCCGGCGAACGCTTCTTCACTCCGCGGGAGCTCGGCTGGGACCTGCCCGATTCGGCCAGCGTTCGTTTTCTGCCTTGCCTGGGGAGCTTCGTGGGCAGCGACATTCTGGCGGGAATCCTGGCTACGGGAATCCACGAACACGCCGGGCTGGCCGCTCTTATAGACTTGGGGACGAACGGGGAAATCGTGGTGGGCGGCGCGGGGAAGTTGCTGTGCGCTTCCACCGCGGCGGGTCCGGCCTTCGAGGCGGGAGGCATCCGTATGGGCATGCGCGCCGCTTCCGGGGCCATCGCCCATGTCGGGGTGCGGAACGGGTCGCTCGAATGCCGGGTGCTGGGCGGCGCCGCCCCGCGCGGCATCTGCGGCAGCGGGCTGGTGGATGCGGCCGCCGCCGGGCTGGCCACGGGTGCGATACTCCCCAGCGGCCGGATCGCGGGCGGCGCCGCCGAGCTGCGCCTCGATCCTCCGGTGTACCTGACCCAGGCCGACCTGCGGGAACTGCAACTCGCCAAAGGAGCCGTCGCCGCCGGAGTGCGCATCCTGGCGGCCCGCTGGAACGCCCGCCCCTCGGACCTCGATGCGGTGTGGCTGGCGGGCGCGTTCGGAAACTACCTGAACCTAACGAGCGCCCGCCGCATTGGCTTGCTCGAATCCCACCTCTCCCGCGTTGCGCCGGCCGGAAACACCGCCCTGCGCGGCGTGAAAATGCTGTTGCTGGCGCCGGCGCGCGCCGAGCAGTGGATCTCCGGCATCCGCTCCCGCGTGGAGCACGCGCCGCTGGCTTCCGACCCCGCGTTCCAGGATGTCTTCGTGGACTGCCTGGCGTTCCCTGATCAGACGGAGGCCTGATCTTCCGGCGCGAGCCGCCCTAAAGCGATCCCGTGGACCTGCCGATAAGAATACTGCGAAATGCTGTTCTGTCACGCGCCATGGAATCCGTAATGAACAGAGGCATCGACATCGAGATCAACGCGCTGGCGCAGCTCCCGGCGGTCAGAGCCTGCATGGCAAGCTGCGACAAGTGCCACTCGCACCGTCTGTACCGCGTGGAGCGGCGGTCCTACGAAAAGGCGTTACGATTCCTGGGCCTGCACCCATACATCTGCGACGGCTGCGGACGCCGGACGCTGATGGCCGGCCGCCGCCAGCCCTTCCATTGGCGCCGGGTGAGGATTCGCATTACCGTGCGCTCGCGCTTCCTGAGAAGCGCCACGTGAGCCGGCTCAACCGGCTGGCAGGAAGGCCGGGGCGTTTTCGATGGCAACGCGGGGCCGTGGCTGGGGAGCGGAGCGGACCCTCTTCCTCCAGCAGGCGCATCTGCTCGGACATGCCCCATTTGGCCTGATTGAGACAGCCTTCCATGGAATGTCCGACTGCCCAGTTTGTGTGAAATATAGTACAATTCTTGGAATGCGGGCGGTCTGCGCCATTCTCTTTATTGCCCTCGGTTGTTCCGCCACGACCCCTCTGGAATCGCGGCTGGACCGCCAGTTGAAGCTCTGGCAAAAGCGTCTGGGTCTGAAGGAGTGGAACCTCGCCTTGAAGGTGGTTCGCCAGTCGGAAATCGACCGGAACTCCTGGGGCGCCGCGGAGTGGGACCCGGTGGCCAAGAC
The DNA here is from genome assembly GCA_049520795.1 of Bryobacteraceae bacterium. Classification (GTDB taxonomy): domain Bacteria; phylum Acidobacteriota; class Terriglobia; order Bryobacterales; family Bryobacteraceae; genus BOG-224. The sequence continues at coordinate 16,728 of JBEKPK010000035.1, read as the reverse complement.
CGGCATCATCAGCGTTCTGGACCCGCGCGACTATAACTTGAAGGGCGAGGACCTGCGGCTCGACATGGAGTGCACCATCGTGCACGAGCTGGTGCATATCCAGGTGGCGCCCTTGGGCGCGCGCGACGATGGGCAGAGGGAAAAAGTGGTCAACACGATCATGGGAGCTCTGCTGAACCGCCCGTGCCCGAATTGAGCCGCGATTTCGGTTAATAGACTCCTAATATCGCGTCCACCTTCCTACCAGCCGCTCCCCGACCCGGCAGAGCCGGAACCAAACAGGACACCTTTTTGACGCGGAGACGCGGAGACGCCGAGAAAACCGTGTAGATCGGGAGTTGGAGTGATTTCCGGGGTGCAGCCGAGGGCCCATGAAGATGGGCCGAAATGCACATCGTAGGAAATATTCTTGCCGAAGCGACAAGAATTCCACTCGGTAGGCACTAACAGCGCGGCTCGATGACAGCCTGGCGAGCCGCGACCGTGAGGGAGCGCTTGGCGGCGATTTCCCGGCCCGCTCCTACGTGGCCGGCTCGACCACCGCCGACATCGATCCCTTGGACCGCTGCAGGCGCCAATCGGGACCGTAGGACAGTATCTGGTCGCGCGCGTACTCGGCCTGGGGCAGCTCGCAGGTGATCAACACGGTTCGGCCCTGGCGGTCCACTTCCTCGGCATGTCGATAGGCCTGCTCTAGGGTGAAGATGAAAATCTTCTGGAGCATTTCGATGACGTAGTCGTAGGTGTGATCGTTGTCGTCGAGGAGCACCACGCGGTACAGCGGCACGAGTTCCTCGCGTTCCGCGGTTTCGGTTTCGGGAGATGCCGAAGGCTTCGCCATCGAGGCCGGCTGGACCGGCTTTGACCAGTATCCGCCATTCGGCGCCGTGCGACAACCGCGTGGGAAAATGAAATCGTTCCGGCCGGCCGCGGCGCTCGGACACCATGCAAAAGCCGATCTACCTGGACCACCACGCCACCACCCCGGTGGATGCGCGGGTGCTCGAAGCCATGCTGCCGTTTCTGGGGGCCAAGTTCGGCAACGCCGCCAGCCGCTCTCACCGTTTCGGATGGGAGGCCGAGAAGGCCGTGGAGCTGGCCCGCAAACGGGTGGCCGGCCTGGCCGGCGCGGCCCCGCGCGAAATCGTTTTCACGAGCGGCGCAACGGAATCGGACAACCTTGCCATCAAGGGCGCCATGGAGGCGTACCGCTCGCACGGCGCGCACATCGTCACCATGGCCACCGAGCACCAGGCGGTGCTCGACCCCATCCGCCGCCTGGTGAGATCCGGGTCCGAGGCTTCCATTCTGGCGCCCGATGGCGATGGCCTGCTCGATCTAGACGCCCTGCGCGCGGCCATTCGCCCCGACACCGTGCTGGTGAGCGTGATGGCCGCCAACAATGAAATCGGCGCGCTTCAGCCGATTCGCGAAATCGGCGCCATATGCCGCCAGCGGGGCGCGTTGTTCCATTGCGACGCCGCGCAGGCCTTCGGCAAGGTTCCCATCGACGTCGGCGAAGACAATATCGACCTGATGTCCGTGAGCGCCCACAAAATGTACGGCCCCAAAGGAGTTGGCGCGTTGTACGTTCGGCGGGGGAACCCGCGCGTGGATTTGCGGCCCCAGATGGATGGCGGCGGCCACGAGTTCGGCCTGCGCTCGGGCACTCTCAACGTGCCCGGCATAGTGGGTTTCGGCGAGGCCTGCGCCATCTCCCAGGCTGAAATGGCGGAGGAGGCCGCCCGCCTGGCGGCGCTGCGCGACCTTCTGAAGCTGCGCCTGGAATCCGCTTTGGAGGGGACACGGGTCAACGGCTCCATGGAACGCCGCCTTCCCGGCAACCTGAACATGAGCTTCGCCGGGGTGGACGCCGAAGCGCTGCTCATGGGTCTTCCGGATGTAGCTCTTTCCACGGGCTCGGCTTGCTCCTCCGCGACCGCGGAGCCGAGCCACGTCTTGCGCGCGCTGGGGGTGGGAGAGGAGGGCGCGCGTTCCTCAGTGCGCTTCGGCCTGGGCCGCTTCACCACCGAAGAAGAGGTGGAATACGCCGCCGGGCGGGTGATCGAAGCCGTGCGCAGACTGCGGGCACTGGCGCCCCGGTGACGGTGAGACGGGCGATCGGGTTTTGTCGTCTGTCACCCAGCCCCGAGCCGCGCTCCGTTGACAGGCGGAAGCGCCTGTCCCACCCCGCCCGAGCGTTCCCAGGGCGGCCGTCTTCTCGGGACATGCTATAATCGAAAAGTCTTTCCCGTAAAGATCCAGTGAATATCTATGCCGAAGTTGAAGACACACAAAGGCGCCTCCAAGCGGTTCCGGAAGACGGGCACGGGCAAAGTGGTTCGCAATCACGCCTTTGCGCGGCACATCATGACTTCCAAACCGCACAAGCGGAAGAAGAAGCTGCATGAGAGCGTGGTGGCCGACAAGGCCGATCAGCCCGTTTTGCGGCGCATGATTCCCTACAAGAAGTAGGGGAATTTGAGCGGACGGTGCGCGTGGCACGTGCCCGATCCGCCAACTGAAAAGGAGAAACAAACGTGCCCCGAGTCAAACGAGGAACCCACCGCCGGGCGTCCCGCAAGAAGGTGCTGCACCGGGCATCCGGGTACTTTCTCACCAAGAGCAAACTATATCGAGCCGCGCAGGAGGCCGTGGACCGTGGGCTGAAGTTCGCCTACATCGGCCGGAAGCAGAAGAAGCGCGATTTCCGCGCCCTGTGGATCACGCGCATTAATGCGGCCTGCCGCGCAGCCGATATTTCCTACAGCAAATTCGTCCATGGCCTGAAGGTGGCGGGCCTGGATTTGAACCGCAACGCGCTGGCGGATGTGGCCGTGCACGACGAAGCCGCGTTCCGGCAGTTGGTGGACGCCGCCAAGGCGGCCCTGGAAAAGGCATGAGCCCGGTGGAGCAGGATGTGGATGCCCTGGGCAGCCTGGAGGAGCGCATCCAGCAGGCGGTGCAGCTTGTGGCCCGCCTGCGGCAGGAGCGCGACGCCGCGCTGGAGCAGGCCGCGCAGGCCAGGGCCGAGGCCGCCCGTGCGGCCGGCGAAGCCAGGACCCTGCAAGCGGAGCGAAAGCAGGTCCGCACGCGCATCGAAAAGTTGTTGGGGCAGATCGATCAGTTGAGCGGCAGTTAGGGCTCGCAGTGACTTTGGCGAGCCGCGACCGTGAGAGGGAGCGGTTGCCGACGATTGAACTGGTATGGAAAACGGGGCCCCCGAGAAACAGGCCGTTCGCGTGACGATTCTGAGCCGGCCATACACGCTGCTGGCCGCCGGAGACCCACGCGAAGTCGAGGAGGTGGCGGCCGGGGTCAATGACCTGATGCTCTCCATCGCCGCCAAGGCGCCCAACGCCGATTCCACCCGCATCGCCGTGCTCGCCTGCCTGCACCTGGCTGACCGCCTGCGCGCCATGGAGCGCGATCTGGGGCGTCTGAAAGAACGGGTGGACCGCAAGAGCGTGGAATTCGCCGGCATGCTGGAGCAGTTGATGGCCGCGGAGGAAGAAGCCGGCGAAAGGAAGTACGGGCGCTAACCCCAATACTGTTCACTGAATCGCTGCTCTCTTCCGTGGCGCAGCCTCCTTCTCAACGCCTGGTGGCGGACCGGGCGCCAGACTCGACACGAGTGTCGAGTCGGCAGGCTGAGAGCCTGCGCCACGGAGGAGCAGACGTGCTAAGTGAACAGCATTGGGGCTAAGGCCGGCCTCTCTCACTCTTCCCGCAGCGCAGCCACTGGATCGATCCGGGTGGCCCGCCGCGCGGGCAGGTAACAGGCCAGCATCGCCAGGCCAGCCAGCGCCAGCGGCGCTCCTACCAGCAGAATTAGATTGTTTTCGCGCTGGCCGAAGCTACGCGCCAACACGTCGCTATAAGCGGCGAAGACACGCGCCAGGGCAAACGCGCCGCTGACGCCGAGCACCGAGCCCACCGCCACCAGCGCCGTCCCTTCTCTAAGCACCAGACCCTGCACCTGGCTTGCGCGCGCGCCGAGCGCCATGCGGATGCCGATCTCCTTGCGCCGCCTCACCACCGCGTACGCCGTGACTCCGCCCAGGCCGATGCATGCCAGGAGCAGCGCGAAAAAGCCCAGAATCACGTACATTGCGGAAGTCCATCGGGCGAACGAATTGATCCGGTCGAGATCCTCTTGCATGGTGTGCACGTCGAAAACCGTGAGGTCGGGATGAAGCGATTCCATGTGGTCGCGCACGGCCGCCATGGTGTTCCGGCCCGCCGTGCCGCGTACCAGGACGGTAACGGGCCGCGCCGCACTCTTGCCAATCCACTCGGCCGTGAGGGGCAGAAACACCGTGGCCACGGGTTTTGATACCAGGAATCCGGCCCGCATATCGCGCGCCAGGCCAACCACCGTGTAGTTCTCTTCCCCCTCGCGAATGCGGCGGCCAATTGGGTCCTCGGCGCCGAACAACGTGCGCGCGGCGGTTTGATTGAGGATGGCCGGCGTCGCAGGGACGCCCTTTGAACCGGGCGCATCCTGTTCCCGGTCGCGCGGGTCGAACTCGCGCCCGCCTACCAGAGGCGCCCCGACCGTGGCGAAGTAATTTGCCCCGATGCGCTCGCGGTAGGCAGAGGCCAGCACAACCTTCCCGTCGCCGGCGGGAGCCGACAAGTGGGTAGCGTCCCCGTGGGAGGGCACAGCGCTGCCGGTCAAGGCCACATCGCGAACCCCGTCGACGCGCAGGAGCTCGTCGGGCAGGTCAGTGAACAGCGCCGCCGCTCGCTCCGCGGAAAAGCCGTCCCGCACCGGGTCGAGTGAAACCAGGTCGAGATTGGCGGCTTCGACGCCGGTATCGAGGCGGGCAGTGCCCAGGAACGCCAGAGCCACAAACCAGGTGATCAGCAGAAGCATCAGGGATGCCGCCATCTGGCCCACCACGAAGAGATTGCGCAAGCCGAAGCGGCGATAGCCGCGCAGCGGCGCCTGCGCGCCCTCTTTCAAAGTGACGCCGATGTCGGCGCGTGTGGACGATAGCGCCGGCGCCAGCCCGAAGCCTACGCCCGCCGCCAGCGCAATTGCCAGCGTGATGGCGATCACATGGAGATCGAGCTGGCAGTTGAACTCGAGCGGGATCTGCGAAGGCAGTGGCAGAGACGAGAGTACATGGGTGATCCCATAGGCCAGCACGATGCCGGCCAGCCCTCCGGCGAGAGACAGAAGTACGCTTTCGGTCAGGAACTGCCGGACCAGGCGCGCACGGCCGGCGCCCACTGAAAGACGAATGGCGATCTCCCGCCTCCTCTGGCTGCCGCGGGCCAGCAGCAGGCCGGCCAGGTTGGCGCATACCAGCGAGAGGACCAGCGCCCATAGCACCACGTTGAAGGTGTCGACCAGCGCGTGCTGCTCCGGTGTGGCGTAACCAACCGTGCCGGCCGGCATGAGCCGCACCACGTGGCCTTTGCGATCGCGGTCGCGCCGGGCTCCGCTTTCCTGGTCGATATTGCGCGTCATGGCATCGAGAGCGGCTTCCGCCGCGGGCAGCGTCACGCCGGGCGCCAAACGGAACACAACGCGAAAAACCTCGCGGTCGCTGCGATGGAGCGGCTCGCCGCTCAGTTCCGGAGCCAACGAAACGCCGCACGTCACGGGCACAAACAGATCCGCCGGACTCTGCGGCCAGATGCCCAGAAAGTTCCTGGGACCGATGCCCACGATGGTGGCCATGGAACCATTCAGCCGCAGCCCGCGTCCCACCGCGTGCGGATCCGAGCCAAGGCGAGTGCGCCAGAAGCGGTCGCTCACCACCACCACGGGAGCCATCCCCGGCTTCTCCGTTTCCGGCCCGAAAACTCGTCCCGCGGCCGGCGTCACACCCAAGGTGGTGAAATACTCGGGCGAAACCAGGTGTCCGGAAACCCGTTCCGCCTGCTTGCCTTTGTCGCCGGGGAACGCCACCGCGAACGGTACTGGTCCCAGCACAGCCGCGGCTGCGGTCACCGTCTGGCGGGCATCCCGGTAGCGCTCGAAATACGGGTAGGAAACCGTGGTCCAAATGAAGGTCGCCAGCGTCGCGGGGTCGCGCAAGCCGGGAGCCGGTCCTACAATGGCCCGGCATTCACTGAGAACCGCGCTGCACATCCCGATGCCGACGGCGAGGGAAAGCACCGCCACCGAGGTGAACCCCGGCGCCTTGGCCAGTACCCGCAGGGCATAGGTCACGTCCTGGCGGATCTCGTCGAGATACTCAGCGGGCAAGCGGAGGGCAATATCGGCGAGCAGCCTTACCAAGCCAAACAGACCGTACCGCCCCCAGGCTTCCGGAACGGCGTCTTCACCGAGCCGGTCCAGGTCCTCTCCGTAGACCATTCGGAATTCGTGAGGATAGGCGTTGGCCAGCCGCCGATAGAGCGATAGGCAGAGATTCAATCGGTGGCTCATCCGTAGGCCTCCAGCTTGCGTTTCTTTCGCGCCATCCGCACCATCGCTTCCAGGCGTTCGCATTCCAGCTCGAGCGCGCGCCTTCCCAGCCGGGTCAGTTTGTAGTACCGCCGGCGCGCGTCATCCAACTCCGGCGCCGGCCGTTCATCGGACTCTTCGATCAGCCCGTCGGCGATGAGCCGTTTCAGCGAGCCGTAGAGAGTGGCGGGCCAAAGACGCACGGCCCCATCCGTCCGCTGCAAAACCTCCTGCATAATGCCGTAACCGTGCTGCTCGCACCCCACCAGGGAGAGCAGGATGTGGAACCAGTTGGTATGCAGAGGAAGGAAGTCCCGGGGATCTGTCGACGTCATGATATATATATGCATCATTATATAGTCGACGTCAAGCCGATGCAGCAAGAGCGTGGAATTCGCCGGCATGCTGGAGCAGTTGATGACGGCGGAGGAAGAAGCCGGCGAAAAGAAGTACGGCCCCTAAGACGGCCGGCCTCTCTCACTCTTCCCGCAGCGCCCGTGACGCCGCGCCGCCATTACGGCTTCTCTTGCGCCGCCTCGGGCCGCGGCCGCGTGGCCGGCAACTGGATGCCGTCGCCATAGTTGGCCAGGCCCGGGATCGACACCGGCATGTGGCCGCTGATGGCCGCCTCGCCGAACAGGCCCTTGACGGCCGCGATCTCCGACGGCGGTACGTTGCTGAACGTGGCCAGGTACGCCGCCACATCCGGAAAATCCCGCAGCAGGTACGGATTCCCCAAGGCCACGAGGGTGACCGGCTTGCGGGTAGCCTCGAGCGCCTCCACGGCCCGCGGCAACTCGCCCGCCAGTCCCACCGCGCCCCTGCCCGCGCTCACCGAGGCGAACGCGGCCACCACGTAGCTCTCGCAGGGCGTCAACTGCGCCAGGGCGTTGTCCACCACCTGGCGCGGCATGCTCGGGTCCACCACCGCCAGCGCCGCCTTCGGCGCCCGCTTGCGAACCTCCTCGGTGAAGACCTGCCCCTGCGCCGTATAGCGGGTCTCGGGCATCACCACGAAGCAGGCTCGCTCGGGCGCCGCCAGAGGAACCGCGCCAGAAGTGTTGCGTACCAGCGTCACCGCGCGCCCGGCGATTTCCTGCGCCTTCTGGTTGGCTTCCGGGGAGTCCACGCTATCCCCGATCGCTTCCAGGTCCACGGTCCGTTTGCGGTCCAGCCCCAGGCGCTCCTTGGCGGCCAGCAGCCTGACCATGCTTTCCTCGATCCGCCGGCGCGTCAGCCGTCCATCCTCCACCGCGCCCACCACGGCCCGGATCGCGGCCTCGGGATCGGCCGGCATCAGCAGCGCATCGGCCCCGGCTGCGATAGCCCGCACGGCGGCTTCGCCCGAGTTGAAACCCCGTGCGATTCCGCCCATATCGAGCGCATCGGTTACCACCAGACCCTTGAAGCCAAGCTGGTCGCGCAGCAGATCCGTCAGAATCGCGGGCGAAAGCGTGGCCGGAAGATCCGGCGGCGAAAGCGCCGGCACCGCCAGGTGAGCGGTCATGACGGAATCCACTCCCGCTTCGATGGCCGCCCGGAATGGAACCAGTTCCACGCGTTCCAGCCTCTCGCGGTCCGCCGTTATGGTGGCGATGTCGATATGGGTATCCACCGACGTGTCGCCATGCCCTGGAAAATGCTTAGCCGTCGCCAGCACCAGGTTCTTCTTGTCCGAGTGCGCCCCCTCGATGAAGGCCCTGACGTGCGCCGCCACGTCGCGCGGGTTCTCCCCGAAGGAGCGGATGTTGATAATCGGGTTGTCGGGGTTATTGTTCACATCGGCCACCGGGTAGTAGACCCAGTGCACGCCCAGCGCGCGGGCTTCACGCGCCGTCACCTCGCCCTCGAAGCGCGAGAATGCGGCGTCGCCCGCGGCCCCGAACGCCATGGCCTGCGGGAATACCGTGGTTCCGCTCACCCGCATGGAGGCGCCGCGTTCGAAATCGGCGCCCACCAGAAGCGGAACCGCCGCCAGTTTCTGCATGCGGTTCAGAAACGCCGCCAGCGCGTAGGGCTCGGCTTTCCGGGTGACGCGCCCGTCGGACCAGTTCACCAGGATCAGGCCGCCCACCTTCAACTCGCGGATCATGCGCAAGAACTTCCGGCCCTCCCGCGAGCGCGCATTGGGCGCTTCGCCGTGAAAGGGAATGAAGACCAACTGGGCCACTTCGTCGCGCAGGCTCATGCCCTTCGCCCAGCGTCGCACCGCGGCCGAGCCCTTGATGGCGGAGACCCGCGCCGGGGCGGCCGTTTTGGCGCGGGCCGGGGGCGTGGAGGACGCCGCGGCCGACGCCGCACACGCGGCGATTGCAACCAGAAGGGTACGCACTGCTCTACAGTGTGCCAGAATCAACGCGCCATTGCGCGCGCCCTCGGCGCGCCGCCCTTCTGTCTCCCGGGCGGTTTGCGCAACGGCGCGCGGTTCAGCAATCGCTTGATCGAGCGCGCCAGGTGGGTGGGCTCGGCGGCGTTCTTGGCGATCACCACGTCCGCTCCGGTATTCTCCTCGGTGAGTCCCAGCGGTTCCACTACGCTGGAGAGCAGGATAATGCGCGCGGTCGCGTCCTTCGCCCGCACGCGCGCGATCATCTCCACGCCGTTCATGCGCGGCATCCGGTAATCCACCACCACCACGTCGAAGTTGGACGATTCGAAAAGCTTCAGACCCTCTTCGCCGTCGACCGCAACCTCAACGCGACATCCCATCTCCTCGAGCAGCAGCCGGCGCACAAGCAGCCCGTCGCGATTGTCGTCGACCAGCAAAATGTGAGGGACAGAAGTGGAAGGTGTTTTCATGCCGGACTGTGCGAGAGTAACAGAGGCGTAACGCGGCTGTCAACGAGTTTTTATAGTGTTGCAACGCCGCCAGATCGAGTGCTTGACAAACCCCGCGAAAACGATGCCGGGCGCTCGAGGGCGCCGCCATCGAATGCCGCCGGAGCTTTACTCCACCGCGCGCGGCGCCGTGTAGCCGGCTTTGGCCACAATCTGGTACTTGATCGGCTTGCCCTTCTCGTCCTTCACCGGCAACGGTTCGTTGGTGGCCGGGTTCACCAGGTCCACCTTGATCTTCCGGAACGTCCCGTCGTGCGCCGCGTTGCTGGGCTGATAAGAGAGCACGTACTGGCTGCGCAGAGCCTGGTGCACCTGCTGGAAGATATCCCCGTACTCCCCCGCGAAGCGCGGGAAAAACGCCATCCCTCCGGTCTCCTTCGCGAAGGTGCGCATCTGGCTGTCGGCCATCAGAAAACTCATTTCGTTCATGCCGCTCAGCCTTCCGCGCGCCTCGGCCATATCGCGCGCCATCTGCAGAATGCCGATCGCATAAATGGGCACGCCGGCTTCCTGCAGTACCTTCCGCGTCTTGTCGAAGGTGAGATGGCTCAGGGTGTCGATCCCCGAGGCGATCAGCACAATCGCCTTGCGCCCCTGGATGCCCGACATGCGGTCGGCGGTGTCGGTGATGGCGTCGAACAGGTTGGATTCCGACCACGCCGCCATCCTCAGCCGCGACAGACCCTCCTGCACCTTCGTCTTGTCGGTTGTGAAATCGGTCAGAATCTCGGGCTTGACGTCGAAAGCCACCACGGCGCAGTAGTCCTCCGGCTTCAGCGTCGAGGCGAACCCCCAGGCCAGTTGCAGGGTCTGGTATTGACCGTAACTATAGAAAGACTGGAACAGGTTGTTAAACTCGATCACCAGAGCAACCGTCATGGGCGCCTGGCCCAGATCGACCTTGGTAACCTTCTGCGGCACGTTGTCTTCGAGAATCCGGAAATTCCCCGCGGGGATTCCCGGTATGAAATGACCCTTATTGTCGAGCACCGCCACGTCTACGGTCACCATATCGACGTTGCTATGGAAGGTGGGGAGATTCGCGGGGTCTTCTTTTTCCTTCTTTAGCTTTGAGGGAATCTTCGGCAGGTCGGGCTCGGCGGGTCCGCTGTCGGCCTGCTTGGGCCGCGCCACCGCCGGGCCCGAGTCCCGCATGGGGCCTTGCTCCTGCGCGATCGCGAAGCCGGCCACCACCAGTGCGGCCGCGCAAGGCAAATAAAGTTTCCAGGAATGCATAGGCGTAACTATATCAAAGAAGACGCCCCACGCGCTGCCCCGGTTGCTAATTCACCCACGGACCGCGGCCATCGCGCTTGCGCAGGTAGACCTGGAACTTCTTCTTGGCCCGCGCCATGCGCCACCGGTTGTAAGCTCCTTGGACGTCCAGCCCGGGCAGCCGCAAAACCGGCAGACGGCGCTTGAGGTAGAGGTACCCAAAGGCCATCCCGCCCAGGTGCGCAATGTTGCTCACGCCCGTGCTGGGGCCAAGGATGAAGAGCAGTTCCACCGCGGCCAGGATCATCACCATGTACTTGGCCTTTATGGGGAACAGAATGAACAGCACGGTCTGGTCCGGATACAGGACGCCAAAAGCCGTCAGCACGCCGAAGATGGCCCCCGAAGCGCCCAACGTCTGCACGTTCCACCATTCGGGATTACCCGTGAGCGCGGCCGCGGCGATATTGAAGCCCAGCACGCAGACCCCCGCCGCCATGCCGCAATAGAAGTAGTACTTCAGGAACTGCCGGGTCCCCCAGTCCTGCTCCAGTTGCACCCCGAGAAACCACAAGGTCAGCATGTTGAACAGCAGGTGCATCGTCCCGCCATGCAGGAACATGTAGGTGAAGAGCTGCCATATGTAGAGGTTGTGTACCGCCGCTTCGGGCCACAGAGCCAGCAGGGTCAGCATGTGGCTCTGCAAGCTCCGCCCGCCCAGGTAGAACAAGACGTACACCAGCGTGTTGACAATCAGAAGCCATTTGACCCCGCGCGGAAAATACCCGTAGAAGGTGGAAGTTCTGTAACGGTATCTGGGCTGGGCCATGGCGGGCTCTACAGCTTAGAATATCAGAAGCTCCCGGGAGCTTCAGAAAGGTATTACAATCCCGCAGTTCCCTTCGTAGAGCGGGCCTTCGGCCTGCCACGTCGACGTCCCCGTCGACGTTCTTCTGGCCCCACTTTCAGGAAGTCCGCGCGTCTTCGTCCTTCCCGTAACGGTTCAAGATCCGCGAGCACGACTGCAGGACGGCCGCGGCGCCGAGCCACACCTGCCAGTGGGAAAACAGCCCCGAGGAAATAGCGAAGCTGCTGGTCCAGCTCAGGTCGGCCGCCAGCCCCCAGCATCCCAGCACGAGCGCCATGGCCGCCGCCGGGGTGAGCAGCACTGCCAGCGCCAGCGCCGCGCGCCGGTTCTTTCGCCGTCCCTTGGCCACCTTGGGACCGGGGCCGAAGCGTATGCGGATCACCATGCGGCTTCGATACCAATCTACCAGCTTTTGCGCTAGATTAGACGTTCGGAACACTGAGGTCCGCACATGAGAACATACAAGACAGCGCTATTCGGCACAGGCTTCGTCGGCCGCGTTCACCTGGAGGGCATTCGCAGGCTCGGCTTCGTCCAGATCTACGCCATCGGCGAGCCGCAAATCGAAAAGGCGCGCCAGTTAGGCGCCGAGTTCGGCGCCGAAAAGATCGAGGCCGACTACCGCAAGATCCTGGAAGACAAAGCCCTGGACGCCGTGCACGTGTGCACCCCCAACGCCCTGCATTTCCCCATCGTCAAGGACGCGATCGAGGCCGGCAAGCACGTGATTTGCGAAAAGCCGCTGACCACCTCCGTCAAGCTGGCCACCGAGATGGCCGCCATGGCGCAAAAAGCCAAGCTCCGCAATTGCACCTTCCACAATCTACGCTTCTATCCCCAGGTGCAGCAAATGCGCCGCATGATCGAAGACGGCGACCTGGGAGAAATCCTGGTGGTGCAAGGCACGTATTCGCAGGACTGGCTGCTCTTCGACACCGACTACAACTGGCGCATCGAATCCAAGGACAACGGACCCTCGCGCTGCCTGGCCGATATCGGCTCTCACTGGTGCGACATGGCCGAGCACATCACCGGACAGCGCATCGCCTCCGTGTGCGCCGATGTCAACATCTTTCACAAGACGCGCCGCAAACCCAAGGGGCCCATCGAGACCTTCGCCGGCAAGATGCTTACCGCCGAGGATTACGTGCCGTATCAAAGCGATACCGAAGACTACGGCGGCGTGATCTTCCGCATGGGCAACGGCGCCCGCGGCGTCTTCACCGCCAGCCAGGTTTCGGCGGGCCGCAAGAACCGGCTCAGTATCGAAGTCTACGGGACGAAGGCCGGCGTGGCCTGGGACCAGGAGCAACCCGACCAGCTCTGGATCGGCCAGCGCAACAGCCCCAACCAGATCATCGTGAAGGATCCATCGCTGCTCAAGGAGCGCGCCCGCTCCTACGCGGACCTGCCCGGCGGCCACAGCGAAGGCTACGACGACACCTTCAAGCAGGTCTTCCGCCGCTTCTACAATTCCATCGGCGACCCCTCCATGACGCCAGAGTACCCGCAGTTCGTGGACGGCCTGCGCCAGTTGAACATCCTCGAAGCCGAGCTGGAGAGCAGCCGCACCCGCGCCTGGGTGGACGTTCCTCCCTTCCAGGCCGCGGTATAGTAATCGGCGTAACAAATCGGCAGGCCGGACGGCCGCCGGTTCCCGGCGGCCGGGGTATGATCTACGCTATGCCGAAAGCCGCCGCTCAAGTTGCCATCTGGGCCGGAACCCGAAAGGGGGCCTTCGTGTTCCGCTCCCGCGACCGCCGGACATGGAAGATGGAAGGCCCGTTCTTCCGCGGATGGGAAGTCCATCATATGGCTCAGGACCCCCGCGAGCCCAACCGCATCTACGCCGCCGTCAACAGCGCCTGGTTCGGCGCGCACATCCACGCCAGCGAGGACGGCGGCAAATCCTGGAAGCTCTCCGAAGCGGGTCTGGAGGTGAAGTGCCTGCCGGAGACCTCCCTGAAGCGCATCTGGCACATTGAGCCCGGCGCGGCCGACGAGCCCGGCGTGGTCTACGCCGGCGGCGACCCCGGCGTATTGTCCCGCAGCGGCGACTGGGGCCGCACGTGGGAAGAGGTGAGATCGCTCACCGCCCACCCCACCCGTTCGCGGTGGAATCCCGGCGCCGGGGGCATGTGTCTGCATTCCATCCAGTGCCTTGGCGGCGGACGAATGATAGTGGCCATCTCCGCCGCGGGCGCCTTTCGCACCACGGATGGCGGCGCTACCTGGGAGCCCTTCAACCAGAACGTGCGGGCCGATTTCCAGCCGAACAAGTATCCCGAAGTCGGCCAGTGCGTGCACAAACTGCTGGCCCACCCCCGCCATCCCGAAGCGCTGTATCAGCAGAACCACTGCGGCATCTACCGCGCGCGCTTCAACGCCAGGAGGTGGACCGACATCTCGCGCGGGCTGCCCTCCCGCTTCGGCTTCGGACTGGCGGTTCCCGCCGCCGAGCCCGACACCCTTTTCACCGTGCCCATCGAGGGCGCCGAGTACCGCTGCGCGCCGGAAGGCAAGCTCCGCGTGGCCCGCAGCCGCGACGGCGGCAAGACCTGGAAGCTGCTCTCCCGCGGGCTGCCATCGCGCAATGCCCATCTGCTGGTCCTGCGCGAGGGCATGGCCGCCGACGCGCTCTCCCCGCCCGGCGTCTACGTGGGCACCACCAACGGCCAGGTTTTCCACACCCGCGACGCCGGCGAAACCTGGAGCGCCATGGCGGAATACCTGCCGGGAGTGCTCTCGGTGGCGGTGGCGAATTCATAGCCTGGAGCGTTGCGTACAGGCGGTTCAGCGAGTTTCCGGCGCACTGCGGTTGGGACGAGGATTCTGCCGGAGTTCTCAACCCGTTGGCAGACTGCGGACGTGGGGCCAAGCCTTCTGGCTTGCCGCTGGCCTTTTGGCCGGCGTCTCTTGAGCCGGCGCGAGACGCCGGGCAGAAGCCGGCGGCTAGCGCGAAGGCTTGGCCCCACCTTGCAGTCCATTCCGTAAGAAAACCCGACGTCGTGGCAGCGAAGGATCGAATGCACTACAATGTAGTGCATGAAGAACGAAGTTTATAGTTGGCGCGTTTCCACCGACCTCAAGACCGGGTTGGAGCGCGAAGCGCGCCGGCGGAGGACGTCGCTTTCCGCGGTTCTCGACCTGGCCGCCCGCGACTGGCTGAACAAAGGCGGCGCGGAATCAGAAGGCGATGAGGAGCAACTTCGCCTTCGGGAGGCCGCATCGAAGTGCCTTGGGGCTCTCGCCAGCGGCGACGCTCATCGCTCGGAGAACGCAAGCCAGGCCGTGCGTCAGCGTCTGCGGCGGCGCCATGGCCGCTAACGCTTTGATCGATACAGGCGCCATTCTGGCGCTGCTCGACAGAACCGATCGTTGGCACCGGATCTGCGTGGATGCGTTCGCGCAGCTCAGGTTGCCTCTGCTTACCTGCGAAGCCGTGCTGACGGAGCTGTTTCACCTGGTTGGCGACAGTCGTCATGAGATGGAAGCCGCCTGGCGGCTGGTGCGCTCCGGCGCCATCGCGCTGGCAAAAATCGAGGATGCGGAACTCCCGCAAATACAAGCGCTGATGTCGCGGTATGCGAATCGCCCCATGGATTTCGCGGATGCGACGCTCGTGTATCTCGCCAAGCGCGAGGCCCTATCGACCATCTTCACCGTGGATCGTGCGGACTTCGACACCTATCGGATAGAAGGCCGCCGCCGGTTCCGCGTAATTCCGGGTTGCAGGCCGTGACGGGCCGCACGCAAGAGAAGGACGCTAGAATCGGCCACGTGCGCCCCTACGCCAATGTGACCGTCCGTTGGGAAGAAGCTGGAGACGCTCAGGAGCGGGCGGTGGTCCGCTCCATCAACGAAGCGGCTTTTGGCCGGCCGGACGAAGCCGACCTGATCGAGGGCTTGCGAGCCGAAGGCGCCGTACTCCTCTCGCTTGTCGCCGAACTGGAGAGGCGAATCGTCGGGCACATCCTGTTCAGCCGGATGTGGATCGACACAAGCGACGGCCCGTTTCCGGCCGCGGCATTGGCTCCCATGGCAGTGCTACCCGAGCATCAGCGCCGAGGGATCGGCGGACGTTTGATCCGGCGCGGACTCGATTTGTTGCACACGCGGGGCGAGGGAGCCGTCATCGTCCTGGGGCACGCCGGCTACTACCCGCGCTTTGGCTTTTCGAGCGGGAAGGCGGGTGCGCTCGAGAGCCCTTTCCCTCCCGAAGCATTCATGGCGTTGGAACTCCGCCCCGGCGCTCTCGACGGCATCCGCGGCAAGGTCCGATATGCCGCCGCATTCGGACTCTGAAATCGCGCTGGGCCGACCCGCCAGCCGCGCTTGACATCCGGTAGCTTATAAGTAGACTGGCGTCCAGGGTGGTCTGGACCGGGAATCACGGCTTCACCGTCACCCATTCCGTTTTAAACCCGGGTTCGAGGACCTTGCGCGTTCCGGAGAAGCGCAGGACGTTGAGTTCGCCTTCGGGCGCCGGCGGGTGGTCCGTGATGGTAATGCCGCTGGCTGAGCCGCCGCTATGGCTGCCACCCCCTCCGATGGTGAGGGACGAGAGGATCTCGCGGAGCCACTCGCCGCCGCGCGACGAGGGAGTTCGTCCAGCCACGTGGAAGGCGGTCTCGGCGCCATCGATCCGCACGGTTTCCACGTTGAGCACGATCGCTACCTCTCGCGGCTGCATACGGACTGCGACCTCGATCAGCCGCCCGGCGACAACCGATCCCTCTGGCACAAGCATCTTCTTCCGGTCGTCCAGGATCGGCTTGGCCAGCCTCCCGGTGAAGCGGTCGCCACCCGCGGCCGTCGCGCTGTCGATGCCGGCGCTCAACTCGATAGTGACCGGTAGGCCAGCGGGCAGATCCAAACCCCGCGCGGGAACTGGCTTCGCCGGTCCCGCGGGCGCATCTTCGGGCGTGGCGCCGAAGCTGACGCGCGATTCCGCCTGGTAGGCGCGGCAGGCCGAGAAAGTTACGATGTTCTCTACTTCATCTCCGGAGCGGTCGATGAACCGTTGGCGCGTCTCCCGGGAGAGCGGGAACTCCCGCCCGCCCAGACTCACACGGCCGTAGTCGGAAGCAGTGGTGAGCTCGCAGGCCAGCGCCTCGGGGGGCAATTCGCTTGTCCGGGTGGTCATCCGCGCGAGTTCGGACGTCTCCGGATCGATGAGAAGGGTTCCGTCCCAGGCGGTGGCAACGGCCCCTTGCGGCATGTAGATGAAGTAGTGGCTTCTCTCCGCCGGCACGCGGAAGGAGTACTGGAGCAGCTTCCGGCCGCCGGCCTCGGTTTCATCGAGAAATGCGAAATTGGTGGCGTCGCCCTGGACCACCTCCAACAACGACGCGGCGAAGGGGCCGCTGGCGGCGGGCCCATA
>JBEKPK010000034.1:0-24524 GCA_049520795.1 Bryobacteraceae bacterium | reverse complement strand
CACCACCACCCCGGCAGCCAGCCACTGGAAGGGAATATCGCGGTCCGTGCGCTCCAGGTGTTGGCCTTCCTTGGCGGCCCGCGCGGAGGCCCCAAACGCTCCGGCAATGGATTGCGCGATGGAATGGCGCATCGAGAACAGCGTGTTGCAGGCCCCCACCAGCATGGCCCCCACGGCGATGGGGCGCACGATGTTGTACCAAACGGAATTGGCCAGCACGTCCCAGCCCGCGCCCGGCGCCAAGCCCGCGCGGCGCGGCAGGTCGGGATCGAAGAACAGCAGCAGCGGGATCAGAATGAACCACGCCAGCACGCCGCCCGATGCGTTGACCGCCGAGTACTCCGGTCCGATGATGTAGCCGATGCCAATCAGAGCCGGCGAGAAGCTGGGAGTGGCCCAGTAGATGCCGCCGCCGTGGATCACGTCGCCGATGGGCTTTTTGTCGAAATCGAAGTGATGCACCACGGAGCGCGGGAACGCCAGGAATCCTTCGACATATTCGCGGAAAATCTGAAAGCCCTTGTCGGAGGTGAGGACTTGCAGCAGCCCGGCGAAACCCATGGCCCCAAAAACGTACTTGGGCGCGTCGCCGCTCTTCTGGCCGGATTTCACCACCTCGGCGCAGGCCACGCTCTCGGGAAACGGCAGGTCGCTTTCCACGCACAGCGGACGGCGCAAGACGATGATGAAGAACACGCCGATGAGCCCGCCCACCAGCAGGATGAGCATGGATTGCCAATAGTGCTGGCGAAGGTCCGCCCACAGATGCTGGCCGTTGATTTCCACCATCATGAAGGCGGGGATGGTTAAGATGGCGCCGGCGACCAGAGCCTCGCCCACCGAAGCGGCCGTGCGCGAGATGTTCTGCTCCAGCACGCCGCCGCCCATCACGCGGAAGACGGCGATGGCGATGACCGCGGCGGGAATGGTGGCGGCGATGGTCTGCCCGGCCTTCATGCCGAGGTAGGCGTTGGCGGCGCCGAAGACCAGCGCCAGGAAGAGGCCCAGGGCAACGGCCCGGAAGGTCATCTCGGGAGGATCGGGAGTGTGCTTGGCAGACGGCATTATCCGGGATGTTACCACGTTCCGGCGGAAGGGCCGCCGAGTGTCCGGCGCCCTTGTGTGGGGCCAGGCCTTCTGGCCTGCCGCCGGGCTTCGGCCCGGCGTGCCGCCACCCCGAAGAACGCCGGCTAAAAAGCCGGCGGCAGGCCAAAAGGCCTGCCCCACAGGGAATCGTATATACTCTGAGACACTATGCGCCGAACCATCAAAACCTGCATTGGAGCCGCAATCTGTCTGGGCATCGCCGCGCTAGCCTGGCCGCAAAGCGGCGCCGACCCGCTCGATTCGCTGAAAGTGTGCGTGAACACGCAACACCTGATCTTCGAGAACCAGTTTGTCCGGGTGCTTGACGACGCCATCCCGCCGGGAGTGGCGGAGCCGCGTCACCGGCATCCCCATGGCGTGGTGGTCTATCTCACCGATTACACCATCGAGCAAACCATGGACGATGGCACGGCCACCCGTTCCTCGCGCAAGGCGGGCACGGCTACGTGGGCGGAAGCGGTGATACACCGGGTGAAGAACGTAGGCGCGACCGATTCGCACGCCATCCGCATCGAGCTGAAGTTCTGAGTTCCGCGCTAAAATCGGACTGTGCTACTGCGGAAAGACGGCGCTCCGGCCGGCTCGCGGGCGATTGCGTTTGCGCTGGGCGGGGTGCTGGCTCTCGCTGCGTTCGCTCTGTTGGGTTGGGACTTGTGGCATCACCAGACGCCGCAATCCCCGCACAGGCCGACCTCGCTGTTAGTTCGCTACCTGGGATTTTACTGGCTTTTCGACGGGGCCATGAGGATCTGGCAGTGGAAGCGTGGGCGCAAATCCAAAACCTACCAGGGGTATTGGCCCAAGCGGCATTCCGTCCCCGGCGCGCCTGAGTCGGACAACGCCGGCGCAATCCAGGCGCACCGGTCCGAATCCGCCAACGGCAATTCCGGTTAGCCGGTGGGGCGGGCCTCCTGGCCTGCCTCGGGCCGGTATGCCCGGCCCGGGCCGGTATGCCCGGCCCCTACGCCTTCAGATTAATCGTCCCCCGGCACACGCTCGACCCGCAGCGGCAGCGCACCTTTTCGATCTTGTCCGAGAAGCGGTAATCCACGGTCAGTTCCTCGCCGCGCCGGATCGCTCGCTTGCTCATGTAGAGGATATGGCCCCCCACAATGCAACTGCGGAGATTGGGATCGCAACTGTGGTTGATGATCTCGGCCCCGCTGCCGCCCACCGAGCCGTCGATCGT
This sequence comes from Bryobacteraceae bacterium, assembly GCA_049520795.1. GTDB lineage: Bacteria > Acidobacteriota > Terriglobia > Bryobacterales > Bryobacteraceae > BOG-224. Next base: position 22,228 of record JBEKPK010000034.1, on the reverse strand, counting down.
CCAGTAGTCGTCCAGGGTGAACAGATAGGTCAGCGAACCCTGTCCGCGGCGCTTGGTCTCGCGCCGGCTGATTCGCTCGCCGACGTACTCGATTACTTTGCGCCGGGCGGGAATGCGCTCCAGGGCATAGACCCCGCGCCGATGGATGTTCGATTCGCGGATCTCCAGGCGGAAACGGGCGTACCGGGGATCGATGCGTGGAGACGGGATCGGCGTGCGCGGCATGGCTCGTTTGGCATTTTAGCGTAATGGGGAAGACAATCCGGAACGAAGAAAGCACAAGACCGGCGGGGCGCCCAGTTTGTCCCCCGCCGGCCCTCGGCAGCCGCCCGGCCCGCGAAGGTTCCCAAACGCTTCCGCAAGGGCCGGCATCCATCCGCGCGCCGCCGGTCGATTTACGTCACTTCAGACCGTCTCGATTATACGCTCTTGGAGGCATGGCGCAAGGCTTGGAACCCGGCCGGCGTGATTTCGCGGACAATTCCGGCCCGACCCGATAAATAATTCCAATTCCGTCGATAGAAAGTTCCGTCTTGGACCGCTCGCGTCCGTACGCGAAAATACGGAGGAATCCCCGGTTTGGATTCTTCTCCACGATGAGACTTCTGCTATGTATGTGCGCCCTCGCGCTTGGTTTAGCGCCTGCGGCCCTGGCGGCGGATGCCCCTGATCTTGCGACCCGGCTGGCTTCCGTCGAAGCCGCTGCTAAGTCCGCGCAAAGCGCGGGCGACAATGCCTGGATGCTGGTTAGCGCCGCCCTGGTGCTGATGATGACCGGCCCCGGCCTGGCTCTTTTTTACGGCGGCCTGGTACGCCGCAAGAACGTGCTGGGCACCATGATGCACAGCTTTATTCTGATGCTCCTGGTCACGGTAATCTGGGCCGTGGTGGGTTACAGCCTGGCGTTCGGCGGATCCTCGGCGGTGATCGGGGACTTTCGCTTCGCCTTTCTGAACGGGGTGGGCAGCGCGCCCAATCCGGATTACGCCGCCACCATCCCGCATCAGACCTTCATGATTTACCAGTTGATGTTCGCCATCATCACGCCGGCGCTCATTTCCGGGGCCTTCGCGGAACGCATGAAATTCAGCGCCATGGTGCTGTTCAGCGCCCTTTGGAGCCTGCTCGTGTATTTCCCCATGGCCCACATGGTGTGGGGTAAGGGCGGGTTCCTGAGCGCGTCGCTGGGCGGCGTGATCCCCTGCTTCGATTTCGCCGGTGGCACGGTGGTGCACATCAGCTCGGGGGTGTCGGCGCTGGTCTGCGCGTTGTACCTGGGCAAACGCCTTGGCTATCCGCACGAACCCATGAAGCCCCACAACCTGGTGATCAGCTTCATCGGCGCGTGTCTGCTCTGGGTAGGTTGGTTCGGATTCAACGCGGGAAGCGCGCTGGCCGCCTCGGGCCTGGCCACCAGCGCATTCGTGGCCACCCACTTCGGAGCGGCCGCCGCGGCGCTGGGCTGGATAGCCGCGGAATGGCTGCACAACGGCAAGCCCAGCATGCTCGGAGGCATCTCCGGCGCGGTGGCGGGGTTGGTTGCCATTACGCCGGCTTCGGGATTCGTGAAGCCGTTCCCGGCCCTGCTGATCGGCCTGTGCGCGGGGGTGGGCTGCTATTTCATGGTGGTGAAGGTGAAGAACCTGTTCGGGTATGACGATGCGCTGGACGCCTTCGGCGTGCACGGCGCCGGCGGGACCCTGGGCGCGATTCTCACCGGCGTTTTCGCCACCAACGCGGTCAACGACGCCTTTAAGGACGGCGCCGGACACACCCTGCCTCTGGGGCTGGTGGACGGCCACGGCGCGCAGATTCTGAACCAGCTTGTCGGCTGTGGAATCGCCTGGGCGCTGGCCATCGTGGGAACTCTGGCGATCCTCAAGTTCTGCGATTGGACAATCGGGGTGCGCGTGTCCAAGGGGCAAGAGAGCGAGGGTCTGGACGTCAGCATGCACGGTGAAGAGGGCTACCTTTTCGAGGGGTAGCGGGGATAGGCTAATAGAGATGAAGAAAATCGAAGCCATCATCCAGCCGTTCAAACTGGACGAAGTCAAGGAAGCGCTCAAGAGCATCGGCATCGACGGCATGACCATCACGGACGTGCGCGGCCACGGACGTCAGAAGGGCCATCGGGAGATCTACCGTGGCCAGGAGTATAACGTCGACCTGCTGCCCAAAGTCAAACTGGAGCTGGTGGCGCAGGACGCCCGTTGCGAGGACGTGGTGAAAGCGCTGGCCGCCGCGGCGCGCACCGGAAAGATTGGGGACGGCAAGATCTTCGTCTACGACGTCGCCGAAGCCATCCGTATCCGGAACGACGACCGTGGAGATTCGGCCCTCTAATTTCGATGTAGGACTGCTGTTGGCGGCGCGCGCCGCGAAGGTGGACAACGTGGTCCTGGAGGCCGCGGAGGCCCTCCTGTTTCCCACCCAGGACTCGCGGCGGGGCTTGGCGCTGGCCGCCGTGGGCGGATACGGCCGCCGGCAACTGTTCCCCTATTCCGATGTGGACCTTTTACTGCTTTGCGCCACCGAGCGCGAAGTGGCCGAGCGGAAGGCGCCGGTGGCGGAGTTCCTGCGGAGGCTTTGGGATTGCGGGCTGCGCGTGAGCCAGTCCGTACGCACGCTGGCGGAGTGCCTCGAAGTTCACGACCAGAACATCGAACTGAACATCAGCTTGCTGGACCTGCGCTCGATGGCGGGCGACCGCGCTCTCTACGGCGGCCTGGAGGAAAAGATGCCGCGCTTCCTTCAGGCTAACCGCGATGCGCTGGTTCGCAACCTGTCGCGCCTCACCCATGAGCGCCACGCCAGGTTCGCGGACACGCTCTACCATCTCGAACCCGCCATCAAAGAAGCGCCGGGCGGCCTCCGCGATTATCAGCTTCTTTGCTGGCTGGAGCAGTTGCGCGGGACGCGCGCCGCGGCGCCGCCGGAGTTGCAGCGGGCTTTCGAGCACCTGGCGCGGATCCGCTGGCGCCTCCACGAGATGGGCGGCCGCGACCAGAACATCCTGACCTTCGACGCCCAGGACGTTCTGGCGGAAGAGTGGGGCCAGGACGACGCCGCCCTATGGATGCGCGAGTACTTCCGCCATTCGCGCACCGTCTACCGCGCCGCCAGCCGCGAGCTGGAGAGCCTGGAAGGGCAGACCAGCGGCCTGCTGGCGCAGTTCCGCGACTGGCGCTCGCGCCTGGGCAATGCCGATATCGGGGTGCGGCGCGAACGCGCCTTCCTGCGCGAACCGCACATGCTGGAGAGCGACCCCGAGCTGGCGCTGCGGCTGTTCGAGTTCGCGGCCCGGCACGGAATCCGGCCCTCGCTTGAAGCTACCCGGCGGATCGAAGCGCAATCCGAACGCCTGCGGGCCTGGTTCTCAGTCCCGCGGCCCATCTGGCCCTCGTTGAATCGCATCTTCACTTTGCCCCACGCGCCGCTGGCCCTCCGCGCCATGCACGAGGCCGGCGCACTGGGCGCGGTCTTTCCGGAGCTCGATGCCACCGAGTGCCTGGTGATTCGCGATTTTTACCATCGCTACACGGTGGACGAGCACACCATGGTGGCCATGGAGAAGCTCTGGCGCCCCGGCGCCCCCTTCGCCGATCTGCTGTCCGAAATGACCGAGCCCGGCGCGCTGGTTCTGGCGGCCCTGTTCCACGATGCCGGCAAAGGCTCGCCCGGGGGGCATGTGGACGGATCGCTGCGGTTGGCCGAGGCCGCCATGGACCGCGTGGCGCCCCCGCCGCGGGAACGAGATACGGTTCTCTTTCTGATTCGCAACCACCTGGAGCTTTCCGCCGCCATGCAAAGCCGCGACCTGTTCGACCCGCGGACCATTCGCGAAGCGGCGGGCCGCGTGGAAACGGTGGAGCGGTTGAAGGCGCTCACCCTGCTGACCTACGCCGATATCTCGGCCGTGAACCCTTCGGCCATGACGCCCTGGCGAGCGGCCCAGTTGTGGCAGCTCTATATGGCGGTCTACAACGAGCTTACGAGGGCATTGCAGAGCGACCGCATAGGAGGCGTCCCCGCCGGCGGCGCCGAGCGGGCGGAGTTTCTGGAGGGGTTTCCCACCCGCTACCTGCGCACCCACTCGGAGACCGAAATCGACGAACACATGGCGCTCGAAGCCCGCAGCCGCCGGCGCGGCGTGGCGGTGGACGTCCGCCGCCTGGATGCCGCCTGGAGGATGACCCTGGCGGCCACCGACCGCCCCGGCCTGTTCGCCGCCGCCGCCGGTACGCTCTCCGGTTTCGGATTGAACATCCTTCGGGCGGAGGCCTTCGGCAACCGCCGCGGCGTGGTTCTCGATACCTTCACCTTCGCCGATCCCATGCGTAGCCTGGAATTGAATCCCAGCGAGGTGGACCGGCTGCGGGCCACCGCCGAGCGTGTGATCGCGGGCCGAACGGACGTCGGGGAACTTCTGCGCAACCGCCCCAGCCCGGGTCCGCCCAGCCGCAAGGCGCGCATCCCCGCAAAAATCCACTTCGATTCGGAGGCCGGCGGCGCAGCCACGCTCATCGAGATCGTGGCCCAGGACCGCCCGGGGCTGCTCTATGACCTGGCCTCCGCCATTTCCTCCAACGGAGGCAACATAGAGGTGGTCCTGATCGACACCGAGGCGCACAAAGCCATCGACGTCTTTTACGTTACCGAGGAAGGCGGGAAGCTGACGCCGGAGAAGCGGGCGGCCATGGCGGAAGCGCTCCAGCGCGCGGCGGATTGAGCGTCCGGAGTTTATACGTTTTCTCGCGACATTTCCCATCGCCGCCGGTTGGCGGGCGGAAGCGCCCGCCCCACATTGCTTCGCCGTTTCCTACTTCTCGAACACGCGCTTGAAAAACTCCCTCGTCCGCTGGCGGATTTCTCTAAGCATGGCGTCCAGGCGGCCTTGGTGCAGGTGTTCGGGGGTCCAGCGGTTCACCAGGTTTGTGAGGATCGCGAACTGGCTCGGCGAGTTTGGCAGATTGCCTTCGGCGTGGCCCGTGGAGATCCGCTGGCCGTGGTCCAGGGCGCGGTAGAAAGTGGCCGCATCGCGCAGAAAGTCGGCGTCTTCGCGCTCCAGGTGGCCCATGGCTTCGATTACGTCGATGCGCTCGGGCGTATTCAGGCTTTTGTAGAAAATGCCCGCGCCTTTCAGGCGCAGATACATGAGCGCGAAGTCGATGTCATAATACCCGCCAAACCCCGCCTTGAGCGGGTTGCGAGGGCCCTGTTCGCGCTCCAGGCGCGCACGCATGGCGGCCAGTTCCTCGCGCGAGCGCATGCTCTGGCCGTAGCGCCGCCAGTCCACCACCTGGAGATCGTGGAGGAAGGCGGTGGCGCGTTCCGCATTACCGGCCAGGGCGCGCGACTTCATGTAGGTGATGCCCTCCCAGGCCTCGGCGTGCTCCGCGAAATAGCTCTTATAGGCGCTCTCGCTCTGCACCAGGTCGCCCTCGCGGCCGTTGGGGCGCAGCCGGGTATCCACGGCGAACATGACGCCCTCGCCGGTATAACTGCCCAGGGTGTGGATCATGCGCTCGGCCACGCCCGTCCAGTAGGCGTGCTCACTGGCGTCGTCGTCGGGGATCACAAAGATCAGATCGGCGTCCGAGCCCAGGTCGAACTCGCGCATGCCCAGGCGTCCGAGCGCGACCGTCATCATTTGGTCGCGCGGCGCGTAGGAGGGGTTGGCGGGCGGCGGGGCCTCGGCCAGGGCAATGGCATACGCCGCCTCGATCACGCGGTCCGCCAGCTCGGAAGTCCGCCCCAGCGTCTGGAAAACCGGCGTCGCGCCCAGCATGCTCTGGCTTTGGATGCGCAGCATGCGCCGGCGGTAATAACGGCGCAGCGCGGCCCCGTCCACCAGGGGCTCGTCGCCTAGATCGAGCGGCCGGCCGATTTCCTCCAGCAACTCCGGGTAGCGCAGTAGCTCATCCGCGAAATGGGCGCTGTGCTCGAAAATATCCACCACTCCGGCCGAGGTTTTGGGATCGGCGTCCAGGCGGGCCAGAATTTCCGGAGCGGCAAAGGCCTTCTCGAGAAAATGTTCGAAGCGCTCGCGGCCGCGGTGCAGGTTGGAGGCCGCTACCACCGCCGCCAGGCCTGGCGCGCGCTCGTCCAGGAAGCGCGTCAGGTTGCTGGAGGGCTCCGCCACATCGGTTTCCTCCTCCACGGGCTCGGGATCGTGGGTAGGCGAATAGTACATGGGCCTCTGGGCGTGAATCACGCGCTCGTAGATTTCGCGGACGGCCGCCAGATGTTCGTCCAGCTTGCGCAGCAGCGCCTCGCCGGTGGGAGTTTCGCCGGCATCCGCCGGCATTCTTCGCGCCAGCAAGTCCAACGCCTCCGCGCCGGCGGGCAACGCGTGGGTCTGCAGGTCCTCCTCCAGTTGAAGGCGGTGCTCGAGGTAACGGAGGAACTGGTAGGCGTTGGCCAGACGCGCGTACTCGGCGCCCGAGAGCAGGCGTTTGTCCCGCAACCGGGATAACGCCAGCAGCGTGCCGCCATGGCGGACCCATGCCTCCCGCCCTCCGTGCAGGCGTTGCAGGCACTGCACCAGAAACTCGATATCGCGGATGCCGCCGGGCGCCAGCTTGATGTCCAGCCCGCCCCGGCGCGCGCGCCTGGCGGCGGCCTTTTCGCCGATTCGCTGGCGCGTCTCCGAGACCGCCTCCACCGCGTGGAAGTCGAGCGAACTCTGGTAAATCAGCGGCTCGACGAACTCCAGCAGGGCTCGGCCCGGCTCCGGCTCGCCCGCCGAAACGCGCGCTTTGATGAGCATCTGCTTCTCCCAATCGCGCGCGCGGTGGCCGTAATACGCCTCCGCGCCCTCCAAGGAAATGCAGATCTCACCTAGCCGCCCGTCGGGCCGCAGGCGCAGGTCCACGCGGTAGCACAGGCCGTCGGCGGTGTAGGTGGAAAGCAGGTCGGTATACTGATTGGCAACCTTCTTGTAGAACTCCTTGTTGCTCAGCGGCGAGGGTCCATCGGTATTGCCCGGCCCGCCGTACACGAACATCAGGTCGATGTCGGAGCTGTAGTTCAGCTCCTGGCCGCCGAGCTTGCCGAGGGAAATCACGGAGAATCCGCACGGGGCGCCGTCGTTGAGGCGCGGTTCGCCATGCAGAGCCACGAACTCCTCGTGGATGCGGCGGTAGGTCAAATCCAGAATGGCGTCGGCCAGGCTGGCGAGTTCCCCGGCGATGTCGGAGAGCGTGGCCGCGCCCAGCACGTCGCGCAGCATGATGCGCAGCAACTGGCGGCGGCGAAAGCGCGCCAGGTCCACCGCCGAGGGCGCGCCCCTGCCGTCGCCCAGAAACTCCGAGAGCCGCTCGGCGAACTCCTCGGCCGTAAGGGCCCGATAGAAACTGCCGGAGCCGGCCACCTCCAGGATGCGTTCCGGCGCGCGCATGGCTGCGTCGGAAAGAAACCTGCTATAGGAGAACAGGCCAATGGCGCACCGCAGCGCCGCGGGCGAGGCGGCGATTCTCCCAAACGCCGAAGGGGATTCCCGGCGCAGCCGGCCGAGATACAACAGCGCCTTATCGGGATCGGGCGCGCTTGCCAGTAACAGTTGAATGCGCGTCGCGATGCGTTCCGGAAGCGCCGCGCCGAGCCGCGCCAGCTCGAACGTAGTCTCCATGCCTTAGGCCGGTCTGTCCACCGCCACAATTATCCCGCATTTCCGCTTTGAGGAGCCACGCAGTATACTAAACAGGATATAAAGGTCCAGAAAGGAGACACCGGCAGCGACCTCCGCCGCCGATTCACCGTGACGGGTATCGAAATGATCAAACACCCAACTGGGCAAGCGCGGTATTTGAGGCTCCGACGGGCCGGCAGGTTTACGGGAACCGCCGCTTTCCGGGCCGCGGGAATTCTTCTCGTTCTGGCCACCCTTTCGTTTGGCCAAGGTCAATTCACGGAATTCCCCATCCCTACTTCCGGCGGCGCTCCCTCTGGGATTGCGCGCGGGCCCGACGGTAACCTGTGGTTTACGGAGCAGTCGGGCAACAAGATCGGTCGAATCACGCCGGCTGGCGTAATCACCGAGTTCTCCGTCCCAACGGCCGGCGCTGGCCCAAGCGAAATTGCGAGCGGGCCGGACGGTAACCTGTGGTTCACGGAGTATTCCGGCAACAAGATCGGCCGTATTACTCCGGCCGGCATAATCACCGAGTTCCCCGTCCCGACCGCGGCGGCCTACCCTGCCGGAATAACGAGCGGCCCCGGCGGCAACCTGTGGTTTACGGAAGCTTTGGCCAACCAGATCGGGCGGGTTACCCCAGCGGGCATCGTCACCGAGTTTCCCGTCCCTACGGCGCCCTTCCCCTTTGGTCCCACACCCAACGAAATCGCCAGCGGACCGGACGGCAACTTGTGGTTTACGCAACTCGTGGGCGGAATCGGGCGGATTACGCCGGCGGGCGCCGTCACCGCCTTTCCCATCCCCGGCGACGCCGTCGGGCAGGCGACCGAGGGGATTGTGAGCGGACCGGACGGCAACCTGTGGTTTGCCGAATCCAGCAAGATCGGCCGGATGACTACCGCCGGCGCAGTATCCGAGTTCGCGGTCAGTGGCTCCGGCGTCCAGGGGATAGCAAACGGGCCGGACGGCAACGCGTGGTTTGTGGAGGCTTACGCCGGCAAGATCGGGAAGATTTCGCCGGCCGGCGCCATCACCGAATTCAAGCTTTGGACTGTCGTGCCGACGGTTCCCGTTTCTTATTACACAAGCGTCCCCGCAATTGTCACCGGGCCGGACGGCAACCTGTGGTTCACGGAGAGCGATGCCGACAAAATAGGACAGTTCGCGCCGCCGCAGGTCGCCACGCCTACCCTCTCGGAATGGGGGCTCGCTTTGTGCGGCATTCTGCTGGCGGCGGCAGCGGCCCGGCTCCTGCTTATCCGGCCACGAGAAAACGCATCCTAGTCCGGCGCTGGAACGCGTTGACGCAGTCACGCTGCCGATATGACATCCTCCGGCCGCACGGGGCCGGGCTCGATTACTTTGGCGTAGAGGCCGCTCATGCCCCAGCGCGGCGAATCGGAATCGCCCGCCTTGACCCGCGCATCGTAGATTTCGCCCTTGAGCGACGCGCCGTAAACGTCCAGCGCGGAGCATGGCCCGCGCGCCTCGGTGATTTCGAGCAAAGCGCCGCCGGCGCGCAGCCGGCAGCCCACCGGGAGCCGGCGGAAATCGATGCCGCGCGTAGTAAGGTTCTCGCCCAGCGCCCCGTAAAACAGCGGGTAGCCGCGCGCCTTCAATTCCTCGACAACCTCGGAGGAAACCAGCAGCACGGCCTTGCTCGGCCCGCCGTGGACTTCCGGGTGGACATGACGGTCGCCTTCAATCCCCGGAAAAGCGATGAGGCCTCCCGAAACCGGAAGTTTCGGGAGGCCCCCATTGGATACAGCGACCTGAACGATGACGCCTTGCATGTGTCGAACCCGGACGAGGCATGCCTCGCCCCTCCGAAATGTAGGGGCCGGACATGCCCCGCCCGGCGGCCCGGTGGTCTAAATATCGTAGTACAGCGCGAACTCGTACGGATGCGGACGCAGGCGCACCGCATCGGCCTCGTTCTTGCGTTTGTAGTCGATGAACGTCTCGAGCAACTCTTCGGAGAACACGTCGCCGCGCAGGAGGAAGGCGTGATCGTCTTCCAGGCAGGAGAGCGCCTCTTCGAGCGACCCCGGCATGGACGGTACGCTCTTCATCTCCTCCGGAGACAGATCGTAGATATCCTTGTCGAGCGGTTCGCCCGGATGGATCTTGTTCAACACGCCGTCGAGGCCCGCCATCATCATGCTCGCGAACGCCAGGTACGGGTTGGCGGCGGTATCGGGCGGGCGGAACTCCACGCGCTTGGCCTTGGGGTTGGCCGAGTACATGGGGATGCGGCAGGCCGCCGAGCGGTTGCGCCGCGAGTACGCCAGGTTCACCGGCGCTTCGTAACCGGGCACCAGCCGCTTGTAGCTGTTGGTGGTGGGCGCGATGATGGCCGAAAGCGCCCGCGCGTGCTTCAGCAGGCCGCCGATGTAGAACAGGCCCATCTGGCTGAAACCGGCATAGCCGTCTCCCGCGAACAGCGGCTTGTCGCCCTGCCACAGGCTCTGGTGCGTGTGCATACCGCTGCCGTTATCCGCGAACAGGGGCTTCGGCATGAACGTCGCGGTCTTGCCGTACTGGTTGGCCACGTTGCGGATGATGTACTTGTACAGCATCATGTTGTCGGCCGACTTCACCAGCGTGTCGAAGCGCTGGTCGATTTCGGCCTGGCCGCCGGTGGCGACTTCGTGGTGGTGGCACTCGATGTGCATCCCGCACTTGATCATGGTCTGCACCATCTCGCTGCGCAGATCCTGATAGTGGTCGGTCGGCGGCACCGGGAAATAGCCTTCCTTGTAACGCGGCCGGTAGCCCAGGTTGTTCTCGCGGCGGCCGGAATTCCAGCGCCCGTCGTCGGCGTCGATGAAATAGTAGCCCTCGTGCTGATTCTGATCGAAACTGACGTTATCGAAAATAAAGAATTCCGCTTCGGCGCCGAAATAGGCCGTGTCGGCAAGGCCGGTATTCTTCAGGAACATCTCGGCCTTCTGCGCAATCCAGCGCGGATCGCGCTCGTAGCGCTGCTTGGTGACCGGGTCTCTCACGTCGCTGACCATCACCACAGTGGCAGTCTCGGCAAACGGATCCATGATGGCCGTGCTCGGATCGGGGATCAGGAGCATGTCGCTCTCGTGGATCGCCGCCCAACCGCGGATGCTCGATCCATCCATGCCGAAGCCTTCTTCAAAGCTGCTCTCATCGAGCTCGCTTATGGGGTAGGAGACATGATGCTGCAGACCCGGGATGTCCGTGAACCTGAGGTCGATCTGCTTGGCATCGTTTTTCTTGACAAATTCCAATACGTCTTGCGGACTCATCCATCATCCTCCAGGGTGGGGGTTAGTTTAGTGGGACTATCAATTCGCAGTTTGGCTCAGAATAACACGAATTCATCCTTCTCCGCCAACCGGAATTTGCCGCAAGGTGGGATAAGCCTCCAGGCTTGTCGAGGCGATCAGGCGGCCCCGTTGCCGCGCGAGCGGCGTCCGAGCTTCGCTCGGATCTGGAGTTTCTACATTTTTGGCGAGACCTTCGCGCCTTTCGGCCATCGTCGATTTGGAGTCGTCCACTACCCAGCCCGGAGGGCGAAAGATCCTAGCCCACGGCGCAAGCCGTCGGGAACAGGTCGGGCAGCCGCCTAGCCCCGGAACGGGGCGTAAGTCTATGCCACACAGTTTCACTTCCCGCTCTGAGGAAGCATGGCTTCGAATGCGATACGCGCGACCTCTGGGGCCGAGAACAGCCTTTCGCCCGTCCCGGGGCTCGCATTCTCACGCGCCATTCCGCACGGCTCACGCCGTGGGCTAAAGTCTTTGGCCCTCCGGGCTTCGAGAATGTACAAACTCCAGGTCCGAGCTTCGCTCGGATCGACAAGCCCGGAGGCTTATCCCACGGGCGCGCCCAGCAGGCGGTTCACGTGGCGCATCACCTCGAACGCATCCGCCACGTAGAGCACGTCGGCTTTGCCGCGCGCCCAGCCGCAGTTGGGGTCCAGGTTGATGGCGCGGCGTTGGTTGACGAAGCGCCATCCCACCACGTGCGGCTCCTCGCCGTGGCAGCAGGCGGAAAGGCCCTTGGGATGGCGCGGGGTCGCGCCGGTCTGGCCAATCTGGTTCATGTGGGTCATGAAGCGCAGCACGGCCTCGCCCTCGCCGCTCAGGTCCACCAGCGATTTGCTGCCGCCGAGCGATGCCTTGGCCGCCCGCAGGAAGCCCAGAATCAGGCTTTCCGCCTCCGCCACGTGAGTTGCGCCATCGGCCTGTTTCTTGGTCCATCCGGCCCCGGCCACGAACAGCAGTTTGGCGTCCGGGCGGATGGTCTGCTCGTCGGCTTGCGGAGCCTGCACACCGGTCACGGTGGTGCGCGTCGGCGGCGCCTCCACCGCCACGGCCTCCACCGCCGCCGCGCCCGCCGCGCCGCTCCAGGCCGCCCCGCAACCCGCTTCCAGCAGCACCACCCACGGCCGCCCGGTTCGGGTGAGCGTGGCTTCCATCCGCTGCCTGTAAAACCAGCGCGTCACCACCGGCCCCCCGCCGGCCACGGCGATGTTGGTGGCGTGCGTATCCACCCGCCCGCCCAGCCGGTAAGCCACGCCCGGGAGGGCCCGCGCCCAGCGTGAAGTGGCGGGAGCGATCACCAGCGGAGCGCCCGCCGCGCGGCACAGCGCCTCCGCGGCGGCCGCGTCGGTCGAATAGCGCGGCTCGGCGAAAGCCGGGCCCGTTACCGCCAGGAACCGCACGGCGCCGCACCCGGCGATCTGGTCCGCGGCCGCCTGCGTTGCCCCGCCAACCAGGCCCACCATCAACTCGCCACCCAGCCCTTTGGCCGCCGCCAGCGCTTCGAGCGCCGGCTTGGCCAGCGAGCCGTCAGGTTCCGTATGCGCCAGCAAAAGTATGGCTTCCACCCTAATCCTCCCCGATCCAGGCCACGATTTCGCGCGCGATCTCTTCGGCCGGCTGGTTCCTGATCACCCGCGTTTCGCGCTGCTGTTTGGGCAGTATCACCGACGCGTAGCTCAATCCCGCATTGGAAACCGGCGCCGCCTTGGCGCGCTGCAGGGCCGGCATGATGGCGCGCATGTTGGCCATCCCGATCTGCGGGTTGTTGCGCGGCTCCGGCAGGTCCCCGGTGGCCCAGCCGAGCACCGCCGGCGGCGCGGCGCACACCGATACCTGGTGCTTGCCGCCTTCCACCCGCTCCAGAATCTCGAGCGTCCCGTCGTCGCGCACCCTGAGCCGGTCCACGCCCAGAAACTGCTCGGTAATGCCCAGACGCTCCCCGATCATCTGCAACGTCGCCCCAGCCCCGCGCGAGGCGGATTCCCATCCGCCGAACAGTAGCAGCCGGCTCGCATCCAGCCCGGCGATGCCCTGGATGGTCCCCGCCAGCGCCGCCGCGGTTTCAAACGAATCCGTGAAGCCCGAAGAGGGCCCGTCGAGCGCCACCAGCTCGAAGGGGACCTTTTGCGCTACCGTCATCATCACCTGCTGCAGCTTGGCCTTGGGTCCCAGGCTCACCAGCCAAACCTTGCTGCCCGGCGTATTCCGGGCCAGGTGGGCGGCCTCGAACAGGGCGTGCCCGGCCCACGGGTCGAGCACCGCCGGCAGCATCATTTCATTCTTCAGCGAGGGCCCCGAAGGGCCGGTCACCGGCTCCAGAGTTTGCAGCGGGTCGGGGACAATGCTTCCGCAGACCACGATTTGAAAGGGAGTGTTCATGAGCGCAGTACTCCAGTATAAATCGGGCAGCTTGGCCTCTGATGCGGACTGTGGTTTTTGGCCGGCGCTGGTTGACGGACTGTGGCAGCCACCCTAAACTGAAAGCGTACACGGGTTCGGGCCGTATCGCCGCCGCCATGACCGTAGCTTTCAAGAACAACAACAGGACGCCACTCGTGGTCCCCGCGGCGGTCCGCCGGAGGGCCGGCTTTAAGAGCGGCCAGGAACTAGAGATCAAGGCTTCCGGCGGCGTGATCACCATCCTCCCGAAGCTCCCGGCCGCCGATGACGAGTACACGCCGGCCGAGCGTCGCGCCATTGACCGGGGCATCGCCGCGAGCGAGAGGGACTACAGGGAAGGCCGGTCCTACGGGCCATTCGAGTCCCATGAGGAATTCATCGCGGCCCTGCACCGGGAAGCGGCCAGGATGCGCGGGAAGAAGAAGTCGAAAAGCGCCGTGAAATGATCCTCCGCTTCTCGAAGCATTTCCTCCGGAATTATCACAAAGCGCCAAAAGCGGTCCGGGAGGCCTTCGACAAGCAGTCGATGTTCCTGCTTCAGGACCTGCACCACCCTTCACTCCGCGCCAAGAAGTACGACGAAGCCGGCGGCCTCTGGCAGGCGCGCGTGAACTACGCTTGGCATTTTTATTTCAGGATCGTGGGCGACGTCTACCTTATGGATGAGATCAAAGGCCATCCGAAATAGGACATTTCTACTTTGCTCCGACAATGAATCACCGAATCGGTTCGGTTCCTTCGCTCAGGATCGCAAGATACGCATCGTAGACGAAAAGCCGATGGCGTTGTCGCCCGGTGATCTCGCGCAGAATGCCCAACTGCCGCATGTGCTCCACGGACTTCGCCACCGTCGGTGCCGAGATGCCGATGCTCCGGGCCGCGGCGGGGATCGACACGATCGGGTTCCGCTGCATGTGCTCGAACACGCGCAGCACAGACGCCGCCGGGCGGCCCAGCGCTTCGATCTTGCGGTGATGGTCCTCGAAGACGGCGAGGATGCGGCGCGCGGCAGTCGCGGCCTGTTCGGCGGTATCCCTGACGCCCGTCAGGAAGAAGTCCAGCCAGGTTTCCCACTCGCCCTTCGCCCGCACTCGGTCCAGCAAGTCGTAGTAGGCGGCCCGGTGCTGCTTGAAGTAGAGGCTCAAATAGAGGATTGGCTCCCGCAGCACGCCCGCGGCGAACAGCAGAAATGCGATGAGCAACCGGCCAAGGCGGCCGTTGCCATCGAGAAACGGGTGAATCGTCTCGAATTGGACGTGGACCAGACCGGCTTTGATGAGCACCGGGATATCCGCGCGCTCGTCGTGCAGAAATAGTTCGAGGGCGCTCATGCACTCTGGGACGAGGTCCGGCGGGGGCGGAACGAAGGCTGCCGTCCCCGGGCGCGTCCCTCCGATCCAGTTCTGGCTTTGCCGGAACTCGCCCGGCTGCTTGTCGCTGCCCCTGCCCTTCGATAGCAGGACTTCATGGATCTCTCGGATGAGCCGCAGGGAGAGCGGAAATCCTCCGCGCAGCCTCCCGACGCCGTGGTCCAGCGCCGCGACGTAATTCGAGACTTCCTGGACGTCGTTCAGGGGTACGCCCGGCGCCTCGTCGTTTTCAAATAGCAGCAGGTCGGAAAGCGACGACTGAGTCCCCTCGATCTGGGATGAGAGCACCGCCTCCTTGCGGACATAAGCGTAGGTGAAGAGCGACAGGTTTGGCAGAACCGAGGCCATGCCGTCGAGCCGGCCCAGAGACTGGTTTGCCTGTTCGAGCAGGCGGTGGAGCGCCTCCAGGCGCAGCGGAGGATCGGGCGGGAGGGGCGGCGGCACGAACGCTCTGACGATCTCCTCGCCGTAGGCCGTGACGACGTAGCGGCCCAATCGCGGGCTCTGGTCCTCTGCCAAAGGCATAAAATCCTTTCGTTAGCCAACTCCTAACAAAAGGATATATCATTTTCGTTTCGTTAGCCGGACCCATTCCGCGTCTCCGAGGGGATCGAGGCGCCCGATTGCCTCCATTTCGGCTATCCGGATACCATGGAGCTTCCGGGCGCTGCTTCAGGCTCGCGACAAAGGAGCAATTCATAGATGGCACGTTTTTCCAGACTCAAAGTCCTCACCACCATGCAGGAGACCGGAATGGTCCCCGTTTTCTACCACGCGGATATTGCGGTGGCGCGCGATGTCGCGGCCGCTTGCGCCGGCGGCGGCTGCAACCTGCTCGAATTCACCAACCGGGGCGACCACGCCTGGGAGGTTTTCAACGAACTCGAAAAGTTCTGCGCCAAGGAGATTCCGCAAATGATCCTCGGCGTCGGCTCGGTGGTGGACCCCGGCACCGCGTCGCTCTACATCAACAACGGGGCCAACTTCGTGGTGGGCCCGCTGCTGAATCCCGATGTGGCGCGCGCCTGCAACCGGCGCAAGGTCCCTTATTCTCCGGGTTGCGGCAGCGCATCCGAGATTTCGGCGGCGGAGGAACTGGGCGTCGAGATCGTCAAGATCTTCCCCGGAAAAGAAGTCGGCGGTCCGGGATTCGTGAAGGCCGTCAAAGGGCCGTGCCCCTGGGTTTCCATCATGCCGACCGGCGGCGTGGACCCGTCCGAAGCGTCGCTGAAAGCCTGGTTCGAAGCCGGCGTGGCCTGCGTGGGCATGGGCTCCAACCTGATCACCAAGGAACTGCTGAAGGCCAAGGATTATGCCGGGCTGGCGGCCAAGGTAGCCGAAACGCTGGCGCTGATCCGCCAGATCCGCGGGGCAAAGTAGAACCGCCGCCGATGTTTGGTGGTGGCCCCGCACGGACTCGAACCGTGAACCTCTTCGGTGTAAGCGAAGCGCTCTGACCAATTGAGCTACAGGGCCGAATTTCAATCGTACCATCCCCAAAACGGGCGAACCACCAGAGCGCATACCTTACCCCAAACCGCGCCAAATGGTCGTTGGATTCATCGTACTTCTTGGCGTGGAGGGAGGGGTGATGGAGGTTGGCGGCCAGGAACCGAAGTTGCTTGTCAAAAGCCCGCTGCACTGGCGGCGCATCCTTCAGAACCTCAACAACCAAATCGGCCAAGACGATCTTCATGAGGCCTTGCGTTTAGCTTTCGGTGATAATCGTTGACATGGACTGTATAGAGGCTTTGAAGACGCGGCGCTCGGTTCGCGCCTTCGCCGGCGAACCCGTGCCGCGAGCGGTGATCGAGGATATCATCGACTGCGGCCGCCTGGCCGCCACCGCAAACAACATCCAGCCCTGGGAATTCGTGATTGTCACCGACGCTCACTTGCTCCGCGCGATCGCCGCCGCTACGGACTACGGGAGTTTCATCGCCCAAGCCGCGGCTTGCGTGGTGGTTTTCTGCCAGGTCACGAAATATTACCTGGAGGACGGCTGCAACGCCAGCCAGAACATACTCGTGGCGGCCCGCGCGCATGGCCTGGGGTCCTGCTGGGTGGCCGGCGATAAGAAGGCTTACGCGGAAAAAGTCCGCAAGTTGGTGGGCGCCCCGGAAACACACAAGCTGATCAGCCTGCTGGCCATCGGCCACCCGGCCCAGGAATCGGAGAAGGAGAAGCGGCCGCTTTCCGAAGTCCTCCACTGGGAGAAATACTGACCGCCGTCAGCGGCCCGCGCTCCTGGCGATTTCGACGGCGTAGACATGCACCGGCCCCAACATGTTGGACCGGAAGACGATCCATTTCATGTCCGGCGAAAACGTCACGTTGGGCTCCAGCCGGTAATCGTGTTTGCTCATGTTCACCAGCCGCTCCGCCTGGAAGAAACCCGCGTCGATCAGCTTGTCTGAACTCGCGGTTTTGACGCCGGCCACGTCCGGAACGCGCTCCGGCCGGAACAGATAGATCCACTTGCCATCGGGCGCCCGCGCCACCATCTCACTGTCGCCGCCATCTCCCGCAAACAGCGTGCCGTCGGCCGATACGTTGAAGTGCACCGACCACTCATTGCGCTGCAAGTGATACCAGGTGCGCTTGCCGGTCGCGACCTGGTAGCCGGCCAGCCAGAAATCCTGGCCGCGCGGCGTCTGCAGGTCGTACCAGATCGTGGCCCCATCCGAAGAGAAGAATTCGTGGCCGGCGATTTCCATATTCATGGTTCTGGTGTGAATCTTCGTCAGGCCGGAGCCATCGGCGCGGATGGTCCAGATGCGGTCCACCTCGTGCCATGTGCCTTCGTGGCAGAACATGATGAGGCTGGGATCGGCCGGCGAAAACTGCAAATGACCCAGCCACTCGTGCTCGCGAAAGGTATCCTTCAGTTCGCCCGTCTTCGTATTCACCGTGAACAGCACGCGCGGCGGACCGGCGCGCGTGGCCATTAGCGTGTTGTGCAGCCGTAGGTCCTTGGCATCCGCGTACGTCATCGGTTTTCCGTCCGCGCCGACGGCTGCATAGTCGGGCTGGCCAAAACGCGGGTCCACGCCGGGCAATCGGTTGGCCGCCGGCGTGGGCGGAGCGGCGCCCTCCACATACGTGCCCAGCAGCAGCGTCTCATCCGCATTGAGGGACGCGACGTTCCGTCCCGGCGGTAATTTGACCACCTCGCGGGTCGCGCCCGTATTGACATTGGTTGCGCATACGGTGGCCCCGCCGGCTTGGCCGCCCGGCGCCCGTTTGGTGTAATACACGTCGCCGGTTTTGTGGCCCGCCACCAGGACCGATACCGGACCGGCGACCAACGGTCTGACTTCGCGGGTCGCCAGATTAATGGTCGCGATGCCGCCGCCAGCCGTGGTGACGATCAGTTTCTTGCCGTCGGCCGTATAGGCGTTTTGATTGAAGTACAGGCTTTGCGTGCCGTCTTCGCGGGAAAGCCGGATCACGCGATGGCCGGTGTCGGGATCGATCCATTCCGTCGGCAGCGCCGCCTGCGCGGACAATATCCGCGCGGCGGCGAGCATTAGAAACAAGCGACTGCGCATATTCCCAGGTTAAGCCAATACGATCCGGCGCGAAGGACCGAAGGCAGATCCGGTAATGCGCCTACCAGCCCATCACGAGGTTGTAGGCGTTGACCGATCCGATCCCGGTGGCGAAGTTCCAGCCCGAGCCGGCGGTGTAGGCCGGCGCGTAACTCGTACCCGATGTCGACAAAGCTCCATTCGAGGAGGGTGAGCTGTGGCGTCCGCTGCTGGTGGTGGCCCCAAAGCATTCCACGGTTCCCGAGCAGTTCACGTCGTTATCGCCTTGCGTGACGTTGTAGAAGATGCAGGAACTTGAATTCGAATTTCCCAACGAAGAGTTGCACGGCGGGTTCGCTTTCGCGAGCTGGTAATACACCGAGTTAGGATTCCCCTGTTTGCTACCCGTATGTTCGTTCACCAGCGCCTGAATTCCCGCCATGATGGGCGACGAAAAGGAAGTTCCACCCGCTCCGGACCAACCGCTGGGCGCTCCCGTGCAAGCAGCGCCGCCGGCCCGCGTGTGCGACCAGCAATAAACGTAGTAGTGTCCCCAAATGCCATTGGACGCAAACAGAGATACGTCCGGAATATCCCGAACATTGTCTTTCGGAGTTCCAGTTTGCCATGACGGCTTGGCGTATCCTTTGCAAGTCCCGCCTACGACGCCGGCAGTCGATGGCGATCCGGTAGCGCAGCCGCTCGGCCCCCCGCTGCCCGCCGCCACCACTTGCAAACCGTCCTGGGTGGCCGTGCTGCTGCCGCAGAATCCGGACGAGCCGTAAGTCGTGCTGAACTTGAAGTAGCTGGCCAGCAGGCTGCTGGCGCAGGAATCGTTCCAGGGAATCTCGGGAATGTACGACTTCGCCGAACCGTCGGTAGAGGTATTGGCCGAATTCCAATAGGCGCCGTTCGTGCCGGCGACGGTGTCGCCGAAGTCGGTGCCGCCCACTGCTACGTTATACGGCGTGGAGGCAAAGGCGCTCACACCGATCCCGTGAGTGGCTCCCGAAGCCCCCGCATCGCAACTGGCAGCCCCTTCATCGCCCGCGGAGACGAACACCGAGACTCCTTCCGCCGCCGCCTGTTGAAACGCCGCGTTGTAGGCCGCATTCGCCGCCGCGCCGTTTTCCGCCTCGCACTCGCCATAACTCAAGCTGATGATTGGCGGCGGATTCTTGCCGTTGACGAGGTTCTGAATGGCGAGCAAGCCTCCGAAGGTGGTCCTGGTGTCGGAGCAGGAGGCCACTTGAATGGCCGCGCCGGGCGCGGCGGCGCTGGCCCATTCCGCGTCCAGAATCGCTTCGCCGTCGTCGCCGCCGGATGGCACGCCCGGGTCGGTGCAGTTGTTCGCGCCGCTGGCCGGCGCCGGATGAACTGTGGTGAGGGAGCCCGTCTGGTAACTGGAAAGCCCAAAAGTACTTCGGAAGGTGGTCCAGTCGGCCGTGCTATACAGGTCGGTGTCTTCGACAACCGCAATGGTCTGACCCTGTCCCGCGATGCCGGCCGTGAACAGTGGGTTCAGATTGTAAATCTTCGCCAGATCGGCCGGAACCACGGCCTGGTAGGTAGCGCCCCCGGAGGTGTAGGTGTATTCGGCGCGGGGCCTGCTCATGGTGCGCGGCCTGAAATCGTGCAGGGAAACCACCCCCGCCACCACCGGCGCCAGCGCTTCCGGAATCCGCGGGTCGCTCATGTTGGCGATGTGGCCCTGCCCGTTGACCTCCAGGTAGTGAATCTCGGTGTGGAAGGCGGAGCGCACCTGCCCCGCCGTGCCCGAGAAGTCTATCGTCATGAGGCTCGGGTAAACCGAATGCACGGTCAGCCCATGCGACTCGAGCCAGCCCGTGACGGCGTCGATGTCCGCCTGAGAGGCGCCGAACCTTTCGCCGAACTCCGCCGCGGTGAGCCATTGGTGGAAGTTCGGCGAACTAGCGTCCTGCAGCGAATTGATGAATTTCTCGACGGCCCGCTCCTGTTCGGGAGAGCGCTGCAATTGCAGCAGCATGTGATCCATCGACAGGTCTTCGGGAACCCGGCCCCGATCATTCTGCGAATTGGCCGCGGACCGCGTGTTGCCTTCGATCCGTTGCAGCCTGCTTTCATCGATTCTGGCGACGATAAGGCCGCGCGCGCTTCGACCCGTAAGGGTGGTTTGAGCCAGGACCGCTGCGGGGAAAGACAACAACAACGCCAACGCAACAGGACAAAACCAACGGAGTGCGGACCCATTGGACATCGTTTTTCTCCTCATGCCGGAGTTTCCATATTGACCCCGGTACTAGTAAGTATATACCCAACTCTGATCTTTGGCCCCGCGTTCGCATCGCCGCGGGTGATATGGAGTACTGTACCAACTCCTCATTCAAGCAGCGTGCTACAACGGTCTTAGATATGGACGTGCGCCATACGGTCGCGTTTCTCATCGCCGCCGCGCTCGTGGGCGGCGCTATGGCGGCGGCTCAGGACCAGAAGCCGCCGGAAAAGCTGGTGTTCCCGAACAAGGGCGGCGACGCGATCTTCACCCACGCGGCCCACATAGACCGGGAGAAGGGCGAATGCACAGCCTGCCACGATAAGCTGTGGCCGCAGTCCACCAAGGAGCCGCTCCAATCGAGCGACGGTTGCCGCACGTGCCACCGCGCCGGCGGCAGGGCGTTCGAGATGAAGGGCAACTGCGTTACGTGCCACCCAAGCAGCGGCGGGAAGTCCGCGGCGCAGTAGCTGGGGCGTTTGGTGGGAATGACTCAATATCCGGCTTCGCGGCCGTGGCGGACCGCCAGAATCACAACCTGTTTCCCGTCGTAGTAATACAGGGCAACGTAGGCCCCCTGCCCGACTTCAATCACCCACTCGCGAAACTCCGGCGGCAACTCCTCAACAGGACGGCCAATCTCCGGGCGCTTGCCGAGCGCTTTCACACCCTGCCGAATCGTCCGGACGGCCCGCTGCGCGGCCTCCGGGCTATGGCGAGCCAGAAACTCATGGAGACGAGCCACATGGAGGAGGGCCGATCGGGACCACCTCAGACGTGGCATTTCGGGGGAACGGCGTGCTCGCCCGCAGCGAGTTTCGCCAGCCAAGCGTCCGCTTCCTTGGCCGTGATGTGCAGACCGGTGGCCTGATAGTCAGCCCACGCAGCCAGCGCATCTTGCCGGAGTTGCTCGCGCTTCTCCTCGCGTTCCACATACTGCTCGACGGCTTCGCGCATGACCCAGTGCGGCGACCGGCGGCGCGCCAAGGCGAGCCGCTGAACACGTTCCTTGATCGCGCTATCGAGCTTCAGGCTGGTGGTGGAAAGCGTCGCCATCGCGAGTACTCCAAGGTATTACCTGGTAGCACTATACCACATACCGTTACCCCAGCCCCGGCGCGCCGCCCAGCGATTTCGCTTGCTTCACGGCGCGCAGGATGGCCTGCGTTACGGCCTCCGCCGCGGCCGATCCCAGCGCATTTATGTCGGCCGTCTTGTCCCCTATCGACAGCGCGAACGTAATGTCGCCGTCGAACATGGTGTTGACAGGGTAAATGGCGCGCGCCACACCCAGGCTGCCAAATTGCGCCAGCTTGGTGGCCTGCACTTTGCCGAGTTTGGCATTGGTGGCAACCACGGCCAGCGTGGTGTGGCTGCTGCGTTCGAAACTGGAGCCGCCCCGTTTCATCTGCGCGTCGGAATCGGCGAAATCGCGGCTTCCCTCGGCCTTCCGCGCTCCGGCTATGATTTTGCCCGAGGATGGATCGCGAACGTCGCCGAGGGCGTTCACCGCTACCAGGGCGGAGACCAACACACCGCCGGAAAGCGCCACGGTGAACGACCCCACGCCCGATTTCATGGCCTGCTTCATGCCGAAGATCTTGCCCACCGTGGCCCCCGTTCCGGCGCCCACCGAACCCTCAGCGACGGGCCCGTCTGTGGCTGCTGCGGCGGCCGCTTCGCCCATGGCCAGGTTGGGACGCACATCGGCCTTGCCGATCCCCAGGTCGTACAGG
>JBEKPK010000033.1:0-24652 GCA_049520795.1 Bryobacteraceae bacterium | reverse complement strand
CTCACCAGGGGCCAGATGTACGACGCCGCCTCCACGATCATGGCGCAGAAACTGGCCCAGGTGACCGGCGTGGGACAGGTGACCGTGGGCGGAAGCTCGCTTCCGGGCGTTCGGATCGAGCTGAATCCTACGGCGCTGAACAAGTATGGCATCGGTCTGGAGCAGGTCCGTACCGCGCTGAGCGGCGCGAATGCCAATACCCCCAAGGGACATTTCTCGAACGACCTTCGCATGTGGGAAGTGGACGCCAACGATCAGATCTTCCAGGCGAGCGACTATGAGCCATTGGTGGTCGCTTACCGCAAGGGATCGGCCGTACGAATCTCCGATATCGGTGACGCGCAGGATTCCGTGGAAGACCTTCGCAATTCGGGCTACGCCAACGGCAAGCCATCTGTTCTGGTCATCATCTACCGCCAACCCGGCGCGAACATCATCGATACGGTGGACAGTATCCGGGCAGTCCTCCCGCAGATTGAATCCTCGATTCCGCATTCGATCGATGTTAAGGTGGCCATGGACCAAACGGTCACCATCCGCGCGTCCGTCAACGACACGGAGAAGACCCTGATGATCTCGGTGGCGCTGGTGGTTCTGGTGGTTTTCGTGTTTCTGAGAAGCGCGCGGACCACCTTCATTCCCAGCGTTGCAGTCCCCGTGTCCCTGGTGGGGACGTTCGGCGTGATGTATCTGCTGGGCTACAGCCTGGACAATCTTTCTCTGATGGCGCTGACCATTTCGACCGGTTTCGTGGTGGACGACGCGATCGTGGTGATCGAGAATATCACGCGTTACCTGGAACAGGGCATGCGTCCTTTCGAAGCCGCGCTGAAAGGCGCGCAGGAAGTGGGCTCCACCGTATTTACCATCAGCATTTCGCTGATCGCGGTGTTCATTCCGCTGCTTCTGATGGGAGGCATCGTGGGCCGCCTGTTTCGCGAATTCGCAGTGACGCTCTCCGTCGCCATCGCGGTCTCCATGGTAATTTCGCTTACCGCGACGCCCATGATGTGCGCTCATCTCTTAAAAGAGAAGCGATCCCATGGCTGGATGTACCGCACGAGCGAAAGGGCTTTCGATTGGTTGGTGAGTCTGTACGGAAGGACGCTCGCCGTCGCGCTCCGTTTTCGAGTGGTTACTCTAGCGGTCCTGCTGGCCACCATCGGACTTAACGTTTACCTGTTCATTCGCATACCCAAGGGGTTCTTTCCGCAGCAGGATAACGGACGGATTCAGGGATCGATTACAGCCGACCAGGACACCTCGTTTCAAGCCATGGACAAGATCATGCTGCCGATGATCAATATCGTCGCCGCGGACCCGGCCATTGACACCGTGAATGGGTTTACGGGAGGCAGCACGTACAACACGGCGCGTCTGTTTATTTCGCTGAAGCCGCTCGAACAGCGCAAGATCACGGCCGACCTCATCATCGCGCGGCTGCGGCCCAAGTTGGCCAAAGTGCCCGGCGCCACCCTGTACTTGCAAGCCGCGCAGGATCTGCGCGTAGGTGGCCGGCAGAGTAACGCGCAATATCAATTCACCATGCAAGGCGACAATCTGGACGATCTCAATCGGTTTGCCCCCAAGATGGTCGCCGAGTTTAAGACGGTTTCGATCATTTCCGACGTGAGCAGCGATCAGCAAAACCGTGGTTTGCAAGCCATGATTCAATACGACCGCGGCACTGCCGCGCGTTTCGGC
The DNA here is from genome assembly GCA_049520795.1 of Bryobacteraceae bacterium. GTDB lineage: Bacteria > Acidobacteriota > Terriglobia > Bryobacterales > Bryobacteraceae > BOG-224. Next base: position 22,948 of record JBEKPK010000033.1, on the reverse strand, counting down.
ATCACGCCGCAGCTCATCGATAGCACGCTCTACGACGCATTCGGCCAGCGCCCGGTATCAACCATGTATACCTCGCTGAATCAGTACCACGTGGTGATGGAGGCCTCGCCGGAGTTCTGGCAGAATCCCCTGTTTCTACAACAGATCTATGTGGATTCACCAAGCGGACAGCAGGTTCCGTTGAGCGCTTTCGCCCAATTCGCTTCCACCACCGCTCCGCTGACGGTGACTCACCAGGGTCTGTTTCCGGCGGTGACGATTTCCTTCAATCTGAAGCCCGGCGTCGCGCTGGGCGATGCGGTAAATGCCATCACCGCCGTGGCGGCCAAGGTCGGGCTTCCGCCAACCATCCAGACGGAATTCGCCGGCACGGCGCAAGCCTACGCGGCCTCGCTTTCGACCGAGCCGATCCTGATTGCAGCGGCGCTGGTGGCCGTCTACCTCATACTGGCGATGCTGTATGAGAGCTACATCCATCCCATCACCATCATCTCCAGCCTGCCGGCGGCCAGCGTCGGCGCGCTGCTGGCGCTGCTCCTCACCCATACCGACCTCAGTATTATCGCCATCATCGGCATCATTCTGCTGATCGGCATCGTGAAAAAGAACGCCATCATGATGATCGACTTCGCGCTGGCCGCCGCGCGGAACGAAGGCAAGAACTCCTACGACTCCATCGTCGAAGCCTGCATGTTGCGCTTCCGCCCGATCCTGATGACCACCATGGCCGCGCTCCTGGGCGCCTTGCCGCTCGCGCTGGGAACCGGCACTGGATCCGAGCTTCGCCGTCCACTGGGCATTACCATCATCGGCGGGCTGATCATGAGCCAACTGCTGACGCTATACACAACGCCGGTGGTATACCTGTACTTTGACAGCCTCCAGCATTGGTGGGATGGAGTTGGCATTCGAAGACGCGGAGGGTTGCCGAACGCGGTGGCGTTGCCGGCGACGGCAGCCGGAGTTTAGCTTCAGACATGGATCGGGGACGTATTGAATCGGAACTCGTCGGAAGCTAGAGCCGCCAGGCGCGCGTTTGTCCTACAGGGCAGGTTCCGAAGGTTCTTTTCGAATCTCGGTCCCGGATTGATTACCGGCGCGGCGGATGACGATCCATCCGGCATTTCGACCTATTCAGTCACCGGCGCCGGGTTCGGTTACTCCCTCTTGTGGACCGCGATCCTCTCCTTCCCCTTGATGGCGGCCGTACAAATCATGTGCGCCCGTCTTGGCATGGTCACCGGACTCGGGCTGGCAGGGGTGATTCGGATACGTTATCCGCGCTGGATACTATGGAGCGCTTGCGCCCTGCTCGTCATCGCCAATATCGTAAACATCGCCGCGGACCTCGGCGGCATGGCCGATGTCACGCAGCTTCTGACTGGAACCAGGTCGTTCTATTGGAAGCCAGCCTACGCGCTCGTCCTGGTGTGCCTGCTGTTCTGGACAAGTTATCGCCTCATCGCCCGAGTTTTCAAATGGCTTACGCTCGCCCTGTTTGCCTACATCGCCGCTGCGTTTTTTGCGCACCCGGACTGGCCCGCCGTGCTTCGGGCGACCCTGATTCCCCATGTGCAGTGGACCGGCGCGTATTGGGCGACGCTGGTCGGCATCCTGGGGACTACCATCTCGCCCTACCTCTTCTTCTGGCAGGCCGCGCAGGAGGTGGAAGAGGACATCTCTTTGGGTAAGTCGACTGTCGAACAGCGTGAGGGCGCTTCCAATCGGGAACTGCGGCGCTCCAGGAACGACGTCCTCACAGGCATGTTTCTTTCCAACCTGGTGATGTACTTCATCATTCTCACGTCGGCCGCGACCCTGCACGCGCACGGCAAAACTACCATCTCCAGCGCGCGCGATGCGGCCGAGGCGCTGCGCCCATTGGCCGGCGCCGGCGCATACTGGCTCTTCAGCCTGGGCTTGATCGGCGCCGGCATGCTCGGGGTTCCGGTGTTGGCCGGATCTTGCGCTTACGCTATCGCCGAAGCGGCCGACTGGGTTGGCTCGCTCGAGGTACACCCTCCTCTCGCTCACGGATTCTATGGCGTTATCGCCATTGCCATGGCGCTCGGCCTCGGCCTGGATTACGCGGGGCTGAACGCCGTCAAGATGCTCTTCTGGTCGGCGGTGCTCAACGGGGCGCTGGCTCCTCCCCTCCTCATCCTCGTGGTGCTGCTCACCAGCAGGGCCGACGTAATGGGCGAGCGCCGCAATGGGGTCCTCCTCCGCTGGCTTGGGTGGACGTGCGCCGCCTTCATGCTGATTGCGACCGTCATTATGCTCGTGACGGCATCTGCGGCGTGACGCCATGCATTGGCCAGTCACGTGCAAAAAGAACTGCATGAAGCATCAAACCGATGACGGAAACCGAACGTACGCTACCGTTGTAACCGGCGACGCGAGAGGAGCGGCGGATTCAGCCGGCCAGTCCGGGGACACGCAGGGGTTGTCGGATGTCGCGGAGGCTGGCCCGGAGAGCGTCGTAGAACTGCTCGAGGAGGGACAATCCTCTGAAGCCGAAGCCATCGAAGGAGTGCAAGATGCGCCAGACCCGGACGTGGCCGAGGTTCGCACCAGGCAATTCCCGGAGGACGATGTGCCGTCGGAATACCTGGAGGGGGATTAAGCCCCGCATCCGGGGGGATGGAGGGCGGCTCAAGCCAGCTCCACCACCATCTTGCCGACGTTTTGCCCTTGGAAAAGACCGATGAAAGCGCCCACCGCCTGGTCGATTCCTTTCAACACCGTCTCCTTGTTTTTCAGCTTGCCCGCTTGGAGGTAGCCGCCGACTTCCTTTTCGAACCCGGCCCGACGGTTCAGACAGTCTGAAACGATGAAGCCCCTCATGGTGAGCCGTTTGATGATGACGTTGAAGAGATTCGAAGGGCCGGGGCGGGGCGTTTCCGCATTGTAACCGGAGATCCCGCCACAGGCGACGATCCGGCCATGCACACGCAAAGCCGAGAGCGCCGCTTCGAGCGTTTCGCCGCCTACATTGTCGAAGTAGACATCGATCCCGTCCGGCGCTTCCAGATTCAGTTGTTCGAGGACCGGGCCGGCTTTGTAGTTGAAGGCGTTGTCAAAACCGCATTCTTCCCGCAGAAACCTGACCTTTTCCGCGGAACCCGCCGACCCAATGACGCGACACCCGCGCAGTTTCGCCAGTTGCCCCGCCACGTTGCCGACGGCGCCGGCGGCTCCCGAGATATAAACGACGTCACCGGCTTTGACCTCCACCAGATTCAACCCCGCCCACGCCGTCATGCCCGTCATGCCGAGGGCCCCGAGATAAACCGAGAGCGGCTGAATTTCGCGGCTGACCGGATGCAGGTCCTCGGGCGCTGCGACGAAGTATTCCCGCCAGCCAAAGTTGGACGTGACGACATCGCCCGGCTCGAATTCCTGAGCCCGTGACTCGATGACATCGCCGACTGCGCCGCCATCGAGGGGTTTACCCAGTTCGAAAGGAGGCACGTACGACTTTCTTTCGCTCATGCGGCCGCGCATGTACGGGTCCACCGACATAAAGAGGTTTCGAACCAGCACCTGCCGGTCTTTCAGTGGTTCCGATTCGGTCCACGCCAGCGAGAAGTTAGCGGCGGTTGGAATCCCGATGGGGCGGGAAGCCAGGCGCACCTCCCGGCTCGTAAGTCTTGACATAGGAACCTATTCGAGCACCACCGGCCGCCAGGATTTGTCGGGATTGAACCGCGTCATCTGGCGGGCTTGGATGGCCGTTGCCGCCCCCAGATCCTTTTCGTAAACCACTCCATCGTGATTGATGAGAAGGGTCCGGATTCCGGACACGCCATACTCCGCGGGCCATGCGACCAGAGCGAAGCCGCCGATCATCTTACCTTTCACCACATAGTCGAAAGCGCCTCCGGCGGCGTCCGGCCCCTGCGATTTCAGCACCCGGAAGTAGTATCCGTGGTACGGCTCGGTCTGTTTGCCCCCCGTAGACGGATTTGCGGCTGCAGCCTCGGCGAAAGCTCGCGGGACCAGACTATCGGATTTGCCATCCCAATACAGCCCATCCTGCTTGCCCGGCGCGCTGAGGATCTTCTGCGCATACTTCAGGACTCGGTCTCCATCGCGCGCCCCCGCGGCGTATTCCAGTTGCGCCTCCGCGTAGCCCCGGCAAACCTCCATGGCGTTCAATTCGTTCCGGCCAATCCTGCGTGCCAGAATCTCGATCCGCCCGCTGGCCGAATCCAGCCGCCATTTTCCGTCCTTGCGAACCACCGGAACCGGAAACGGCCACTCCTGCGTTCCCACCGTAAAAGCCACCCGGTCGGGAGTGAAGCGGTCCTCATCGATCCGGAGCTTTTCGTGAGCCGACCGCGCAAACTCGGCGCGATGCTCCTTGTCTTGCGCGGGATCTCCGGATTCGACAATGTCTTTGCCCTCAGGTCCGAAAATCTGGAGAAGGGCCGCCGTGTCATTGTGTTCCGCCGCATCGATAGTCGCCTGAATGGCCTCCCGCGGGGTTCCAAATGCCCGCTGGGCGTCGTTGGGGGCAGCTTGCAGCAGAGCTGCCCCAACCATCAGAAGGCCGGGGGCCAGGATCCACGCGATCCGCCGCGGGTTGTCTTTCAAGTTAATAGAATGGATTTTCGCCATGATTCCCTCTCGCTCCTACCGATGTCCGCCACCGCCGCCACCCCGGCTCCCGCCACCGCCACCACCGCCGCCACCCCGGCTCGGGGCGCTTCCGCCGCCGCTCCGGGCGGGCCCGAGGCTCGAAAAGCCATGGTCGCTCTGCGTTCGCGCCGCGCCACCCTCTTGCACGCCGCCGAAAGCGCTACCGTTTTTGCTCGGTGCGCTCGGCGCAACCTGCCGATTGCCCACTCGCTCGGCTCCGGCTTGGGAACCGGCGCCGCGAGCCTGCGTCTGTCCGGCCGGCGCGCGCGTCTGCAGGTTTTGGCGCGCGGCGCCTCGATATTGGTTGGCCAAGGCGGCGTTCGAGTACGGTACGCCCTGGCGATGCGTCGCATCGTGAGACCATGCGCTTGTTCCATTCAGGCTGCCGCCACGGCTCGCGTTGAAATTGTACCGGTGAATGAAACCGTTATTGACAATTATGGTGTGGCCGCCCCAGCCGGGACTCCAGCCCCAGCCGCCCCACCCGCCCCAGCCGCCGCCAAAATAGAATCCCATCGGGATGCCGACGCCAAAACCGAAGTAGGCGCCGGGGTAATACCAGCTCGCATAGGGATAATACAGCGGGGGCCCCCAGATGTACGCGGGATCGTATTGCGGCAGGTAGATGATTTGCGGATTCGCGGGCTCGATCACGATTTCAGGTCGCCCGGAGTCGTTCGTAGTGGACACTGTTTGCTGGCTCGTCGAGGACAGTTTCCCCGCCTGCTCCGCCTTGAGCCGCATTCGCTGCACGGCGTCCATCACGTCGGCTTGCTGAGCGAGAAACGCGTTTCCGAGGTTCGTGGTCCATGTGATGTCCTGGTTCAACCGCTTGACAAGGTCCGGAAAGACCACCAGGGCTTGTATACTCGGGTCCCAATTCTGTTGCTCCGCCGCCTGAGTCAGGGCAGCGCCCACAAGCCCAGGGTTCCGCGCGAGCCACTGTGAGACCTGGACGAGTTCGAGCGGATAGGTAGACGCCACCAGGATCTGGCTTAACAGCGGATCCGGGTAGAGCGCCACCGGCGCTACCAAATCGTCGAGCTGGTTGGGCTCCAGCGCCTGGCCCGGGGGAGGAAGTTCGGGAGGCTGTTGGGCAGGCAGCAGTTTGGCCGCGGGCGCCAGCAGCAGCGCGGCGCAGAGAACAGCCCGCATGGGGAAGGACGATAAGCACGTACGCTTCATATATTCCGATCCTCTCCGGCGGGCATTCCCTTCCGGAGACCTTCCGCGCGGGCCCGCAATTCGTGCGCCGCGCGAAACCAGTCTTCTTCCGGCGATCCAATCGGACAGCCTCTGGCTTCCCATAGCGATTGTGCCAGCGCGGCGATATCCTCGTGCCCGAAGATCGCGACGCCGTGCTCGTTCACAGCGGCCCCGTGCGCCTGCTCGCTATGCCGATGAGCCTCTTGGGAGTGCTCCAGAGCTTGCCTGGAGCGCTCATGCCCGGTTTGGTGATCTTGCTTTTCGTGGGCTTCGGCGGCGCTACGATGAGCGTGGGCGGCGCTATCGTGCAGCTCGGCAGCCCGTTGATGATTCTCGTAATGCGATCCGTCGTTGTAACGAGTAGACATTAGAACGTCCCTATCTTTCCCGATTTGGCTTGGGCTTCCCTGGCCAGCTTGTACGCGTGGTCCGAGTACTCCAGCGCTCGTTGCGCATGCCAGCTCGCCGCTACGCCGTCCCCTTTTTCATTGTGTTCGGCGGCGGTCCGATGGGCCATTGCAGCAAGTTCGTGCTGCTCGGCGGCTTTCCGGTGCGACTCGTGCACGGTGTTTCCTCCTGTGGAAGCGTGAGCGACCGGCCTCTCACATGCACGATGCGGACCAATCTCTTGGAAATCGGCAATGTTTTTCCGCAAAGGCCCCGGAAAGCCGTAATCCTTGGCGTTACATTCGATTTCGGTAGGCCGGTTTCCGGTGCAGACTTTGCACTGGCAACGTCAGATTCTGCACCCTCGCGTCCCGGCGCCAGGACCATGAGCACGAGACCCTGTGAGCCAGCCTTTAGGGGAGAGGTTGGCGCCGCGCGTGCAGTGATCGGCGCGATACCCCGCCTCCGGAAACGATCATGAAAGCCACCAAGCAACTGCATCACCTTGCGGTCCCCGGGAAGACGCGCGCATGATCCGATCGAGGAAAGAACATACGATGAAGAAAGCGACGGACGTTACCCACCTGTTTCTCGATGTCGGCGGCGTCCTGCTCACCAACGGGTGGGATTATCGCGCCCGGAGACGGGCGGCGGCGAACTTCAAGCTGGAGTGGGCGGAGATGGAGGAACGGCACCACCTGATCTTCGAAAGCCACGAGGAGGGGAAGGTCGCCTTCGAGGAGTATCTGGGCCGGGTGGTCTTCTACCAAAAGCGGCCGTTCACCCGGGCTCAGTTCCGGCGTTTCCTGTTCGCGCAATCGAGACCATACCCCAAGATGCTCGATCTGGCCGCCCGGCTCAAGCTCCGGTATGGGCTGAAGATCGCCGTGGTCAGCAACGAGGCGCGCGAAGTCAATGCATATCGGATCCGCAAGTTCAAGCTCGACGGGTTTGTGGATTCGTTCATTTCCTCCTGCTTCGTCCACATCCGCAAGCCCGACGCGGACATCTTTCGGCTTGCGCTCGATATCGCCCAGGCGCCGGCCCGGCAAGTCGTCTATATCGAAAACACCCCGATGTTCGTCCAGATCGCGGAAGGTCTGGGGATTCGTAGCATCCTTCACACGGATTATGAGACCACGTGTGCGAAACTGGCTTCGTTCGGCCTGCGAAACGAAAGGGCCGTGAACGGGGACTGAACCATGAAAACCAACACGCTCAACATGCCGAAAATCCGGGACTCGAAGTGGAGCGACCCCAAATGAACGAGCAACAGCTTATAGCCACCGCGGCGGCGCTGGTCGCCGGCGATAAGGGTCTGCTGGCAATGGACGAAAGTAATCCAACCTGCAACCGACGATTTGCCAAGCTGGGCATCCCTCAGACCGCGGAAGCCCGGCGCGCCTATCGTGAGTTGATTGTCGCCACGCCCGGTCTCGGTGAGAGCATTAGCGGCGCGATCCTCTACGACGAGACGATCCGCCAGAAGAAGAACGATGGCGTTCCCTTTGTCAAAGCCCTCGCCGATGCGGGTATCGTCCCAGGCATCAAGGTGGACGCCGGCGCCAAGGACATGGCGGGTCATCCCGGGGAGAAAATCACCGAAGGCCTGGACGGATTGCGCGACCGCCTCAAGGAGTATTCCCAAATGGGCGCGCGTTTTGCCAAGTGGCGCGCGGTGATTGCCATGGGCGATGGCATTCCCAGCCGGGCGGCGATCGAGGCCAACGCGCATGCGTTGGCTCGCTATGCCGCGTTGTGCCAGGAAGCCGGACTGGTCCCCATCGTCGAACCGGAAACGCTTATGGATGGGGAGCATACCCTGGAGCGGTGCCGCCAGGTGACGGAGTGCGTCCTGAAAACTGTTTTCGGCCAGCTTTACACGCAAGGGGTGATGCTGGAGGGTATGATCCTGAAGCCCAATATGGCGCTTCCGGGATCGAGTTGCCCCCAGCAAGAAGCGGTGGACGTGGTGGCCGACGCCACGGTGAAGTGTCTGTTGCGATCCGTCCCCGCCGCCGTTCCGGGAGTTGCCTTCCTGTCGGGCGGCCAATCCTGTGAGCTGGCCTCGGCCCGTTTGAATGCCATGAATGTCAGATTCAAGTCGCGATTGCCCTGGGCGTTGGCGTTTTCGTTTGCCCGCGCCATCCAGCAGCCGGCCTTGGAGATCTGGCAAGGCCAGGACGCCCACGTGTCAGCGGCGCAGCAAGCTCTGGCCCATCGAGCCATGTGCAACCGCGCCGCGCGGCGCGGCGAATACAATGCCGCGATGGAAGGGACATCCCCATGAGCGAGGGTAACTACGGTCGCCCCGGGAACGAAGGGCCGGAGCGCGACCGTGTTCATCATGGCCAGCGTCCTTACTGGAAACGCGCGCATCGCGATTGGCGTATCTGGGTCGGACTGTTCTTTATGCTGGCGGCCATGATGATCTATCTCCTGAGCGAAGACTTGTCTTTCTTTCCTCGCGGCCTGCGGCAGCGGCCGCCGGCCGGGTCCGTCGGAAGATAGCGGAGCTATGAGTCGGGTTCCTCTATATCCCCTACGGTTCGAACCGATTTACCAGTATCGGCTCTGGGGCGGCCGGCGTTTAGCCGGCCTGCTCACGGCGCCGCTGCCGGGCGAAGGCCCCATAGGCGAAGCGTGGGTACTGAGCGACCGCGAAGACCATCCGAGCCGCGTCGCCGATGGACCTCTCAAAGGGCGGACCATCGCTCAACTGCTGGATCAGTTTCCGGAACAGGTGATGGGAAAGCTGGCCGGGCGATTCCGTCACTTTCCCCTGCTGCTGAAATTCCTCGACGCGCGGGAAATTATCTCGGTCCAGGTGCATCCCCCGGATACGCGCACGGACCTGCTGCCACCGGGCGAGACCGGGAAGACCGAAGCATGGGTGGTGCTGGAGGCGGGGCCGGAAAGCCGCATCTATGCGGGTCTGAAGCCGGGCTGCACGGCAGCCATTCTGCGGCGGGCGCTCGCGGATGGCGGAGTGGCGGATTACCTCGCATGTTTCACTCCTAAGCCCGGCGACGGCGTTTTCATACCGGCTGGAACGGTTCACGCGTTGGGCGGCGATATCGTGGTGTTCGAGGTTCAGCAGAACAGCGATGTGACGTTCCGCTTGTACGACTGGAACCATCTCGATGCCAGGACGGGCAAGCCGCGCGCGCTTCAGGTGGACCGGGCGCTTGCTTGCATCGATTTTGCGGAGGGCGCGGCCGGTCTGGTTGCGCCCGTGGTGGAGACGGCCACGCCGGTGGAGCGGGAGAGACTCTTCGATTGCGAACATTTCCGGCTGTGGCGCCTGCGCGGACAAACGCCGTTTCCCGTCGGCGCCGCGGGTGTTCCGCGCATGCTGGTGTGCATCGGGGGCGCGGGGCGGATCGTGCACGGCGGCGTCGATTGCGCCGTCGGTAAAGGCGAGGTCTGGCTTTTGCCCGCGGCGATCGGAGCTTGCAGCTTTCAGCCGTGCGGCGCAGTGACTTTATTGGAAATCGCCCTGCCGGAGTAGTTTACAGCGGGGAAACGGCGGAAAGACGAAGGGATAGTGAAAAAGCTGATTGTTTTCGATCTTGACGGCACGCTGGCCGAAAGCAAGTCGCCTCTCGACGCCGGAATGTCGGCGCTGCTCGACGAACTTCTCGGCATGGTGAAAGTGGCCGTGATTTCCGGAGGCGGTTGGCCACAGTTTGAAAAGCAACTCCTTTCCAATCTTCCGCATGACGAACGCCTCATGAATCTATCCCTTCTCCCTACCTGTGGAACGAAGTTTTTCCAATACGCAGGGGATTGGAACAAGCTCTATTCGGAAGATTTTACCGCCAAAGAAAAAGAGAAAATAACCAGTTCCCTGAAGACGGCCGTGAGTGCGGCGGGCTACAGCGTGGAAAAAGTCTGGGGAGAGGTAATTGAAGATCGCGGAAGCCAGATAACGTTTTCCGCTCTAGGTCAGCAGGCGCCCTTGGAAGAGAAGGAACAATGGGACCCCGATTTCGCCAAGCGGAAGAAGATCAAAGCGATTCTGGACACATTGATTCCCGAGTTTTCCGTCCGAATGGGCGGCGCAACATCCATTGATGTCACCAAGCCCGGCATTGACAAGGCCTACGGGATTAAGAAGCTACGAGACATCCTGGGCATTTCACTGAAGGAAATGATCTACATAGGGGATGCCTTGTTCGTGGGGGGAAACGACTATCCAGTCGAAGAGGCCGGCGTCGCCTGTATCGCGGTTCGAGGCCCCCATGAGACGAAACCGGTTACCGCGGCAATCATCGCCTGTTTGGATGGCTACGCATCACCGCGACCTTGTGGGGCGAGTTCATGAGTGGATTCAAACTGCAGCGCCTGGGAACGGTGATGGAGCCGGAGCCGGGCAACCCCCAGGAGATCGAAGGCGTTTTGAATCCGGCGGCCGTCCGCGGCCCCGATAAGCAACTCTACCTTTTCCCACGGCTGGTCGCGGCGGGGAATTACTCGCGCATCGGCATTGCACGAGTGCGGTTCAATGACGCCGGCGATCCGGCAGGCGTCGAGCGCCTCGGCATCGCACTGGAGCCGGAAGCCGACTATGAGCGGCGGCCCGGCAAAGGCGGGGGTTGCGAGGACCCTCGCATCACCTTCGTGGAACCGCTGCACAGCTACGTGATGACCTATACGGCGTTTTCGCCCCAAGGCCCGCGCATCGCCCTGGCCCTCTCGAAGGACCTCTTCCACTGGCAGCGCCTGGGGCTCGCGACCTTTGGCCGGTATCACGGCATCGACGTCGGCGACGTGGATGACAAAGACGCCAGCCTCTTCCCCGTCGCCATTCCCAATCCATCCGGGCAACCGGAGCTGGCCATGCTCCACCGGCCGCTTTTTCCCGGCACCCGGCCCGAGGAAACCGCTTGCGGCGCCGAGAGCCGTGAGGTGGATCTCGACCGGGAAAGCATCTGGATTTCCTACTGCCCGATGGTCTTGGAGGGCGCTGGACCATACCGCCTGAGCGAGTTTGACTGTCATCACCGGCTGGCCAGTCCGGTGTCGCCCTGGGAGCGGCTCAAAATCGGCGGCGGCACGCCTCCTATCCTGACCCCGCGCGGCCACTGGCTCATCATTTACCACGGCGTGAGCGAAGTGGCGGAGCCGGGCGGCATCCCTCACCCGCTGTGTTACTCGGCCGGAATGATGGTGCTCTCAAAGGAGCATCCGCAGGTGATCCGCTATCGTGCGGCGGAGCCGGTGTTGACGCCGGAGTTGTTGCAGGAGCGGAGCGGGACCGTCGCCAACGTCGTGTTCCCCACCGGCATCGACCGGCGCGACGATCTTGGCGCGCCGGACCGCTTCGACGTCTATTTCGGGATGGCCGACAGCCGCATTGGCGTGGCGCGCCTGGACCTGCCGGATGTCGTTCCGGCGGGAGGAGCCGCGGACTCGCCGGAAGCCAAGGTGTGACGGGCTGGGGAGATAGTCATCGTGAAACCGAATGCAAATAGGCCGGAGTCCAAGGACGATTTGAAATCCCTTCCCATGCCGGAGCTTCTGGCGAAGTTAGGGTCAACACCGGCCGGTCTCAGTCAAACCGAGGCGGAGAAACGCCTGACGCAATATGGACCTAACGAGATTGAAGAGAAGAAAACCAATCCGTTCCTGAAATTCCTCACCTATTTCTGGGGCCCCATCCCGTGGATGATCGAAGTAGCGGTGATTCTGTCGGGCGCGGTCCGGCACTGGCCGGATTTCTTCATCATCCTCCTTCTGCTGGTTTCCAACGCCGTGGTCGGATTCTGGGAAGAGCGCCAGGCGGGTAACGCCGTCGCCGCTCTGAAGGCCAAACTGGCGGTCAAGGCCAGGGTGAAACGCGATGGGAAATGGGCCGAACAGGCGGCGCGCGATCTGGCCCCGGGCGATGTCATCCGCCTGCGGCTGGGCGACATCGTGCCGGCGGATGCGCGCTTGCTGGCGGGCGACTCCGTGGAGGTGGATCAGTCCGCGCTGACGGGAGAGTCCCTGCCCGCCGAGCGTAAACCCGGCGAGGCCGTGTTTTCTGGGTCGATCGTGCGCCGCGGCGAAATCGAAGCGATGGTGTACGCCACCGGCGCCAACACCTACTTCGGCAAAACCGCGCAACTGGTCGAGGAGGCCCGCACCGTCAGCCATTTCCAGCGCGCTGTTTTGAAAATCGGCGATTACCTGATCGTCCTCGCGGTTGCCCTGGTGGTGGTGATTATCGCCGTTGCACTCTTCCGCGGCGACCCGATCCTCGCCACGTTGCAGTTCGCCTTGGTGCTGACCGTAGCCGCGATTCCCGTGGCGATGCCCACGGTGCTGTCGGTGACAATGGCGGTCGGCGCGCGCCTGCTAGCGAAAAAAGAGGCGATTGTGACCCGGTTGGCGGCCATCGAGGAACTCGCTGGCGTGGACGTGCTGTGCTCGGACAAGACTGGCACCCTGACCCAGAACAAGCTGACCTTGGGCGAACCGTTCAGCGTCAACGGGATCCCTGCCGACCAGGTCATCCTCTGCGCCGCCCTGGCTTCGCGTGCGGAAGACATGGACGCCATCGACCTGGCTGTGATCGGCGGCCTGAAGAGCGATCCAGCCTTGCAAGGCTATCGGGTGGTCCACTTCCAGCCGTTCGACCCGGTGCATAAGCGCACCGAAGCCACGGTCGAGCCCGCGGATGGAAAGCAGTTCCAGGTGGCCAAGGGCGCCCCGCAGGCGATTCTGGAGATGTCGGCCAATGCCGGCGCGGCCGCCCCCGCCGTCGAGAAAGCCGTCAATGAATTCGCGGCGCGCGGCTTCCGTTCCTTGGGCGTGGCGCGGGCGGATCAGGCGGACAACTGGAAGTTTGTCGGCGTCTTGCCATTGTTCGATCCACCTCGCGAGCAGGCCAAAGCAACCATCGCCAGCGCCCGCCAGATGGGCGTGAACGTCAAGATGGTTACGGGCGATCAAGTGGCGATCGCTCAAGAAACCGCCCGTCGCCTCGGGATGGGTACGAACATTCTGGACGCCAGCGGATTCGGCGACGCAAAACGTCACGAGACGGCGCAGGCGGCGGATTCCATCGAAAAAGCGGACGGTTTCGCCCAGGTATTCCCCGAGCATAAATTCCATATTGTGGAGGTCCTGCAGCAGCGCGGCCACATCGTCGGTATGACCGGCGACGGCGTGAACGACGCTCCCGCGCTGAAGAAGGCCGACTGCGGCATCGCCGTTTCCGGCGCCACCGACGCGGCGCGCGCGGCGGCGTCCATCGTCCTGATGACTCCCGGCCTGTCGGTGATTATCGACGCGATAAAGGAGAGCCGGAAAATCTTCCAGCGGATGAACAGCTACGCCATCTACCGCATCGCCGAGACGCTGCGCGTACTGTTCTTCATGACCCTGGCGATCCTGGCGTTTAACTTCTATCCGCTAACGGCGGTAATGATCGTGATGTTGGCTTTGCTCAACGACGGAGCCATTCTGTCCATTGCTTATGACAACGTTCATTACAAGGATAAGCCCGAGTCCTGGAACATGCGTCTGGTGCTGGGGGTTTCCACGGTGCTGGGCGTCGTCGGCGTCGTCTCCGCCTTCGGATTGTTTTATCTTGGCGAGCGCGTCTTTCATCTCGACCGTGCGCACATCCAGACGCTGATGTATTTGAAGCTGTCCGTGGCCGGACATCTGACGATATTCCTGACGCGCACGCGCGGTCCTTTCTGGTCCATACGCCCCGCGAAGGCGCTGTGGGCGGCGGTGCTCGGCACCCAAGCGCTGGCGACGCTGATTGCGGTTTATGGACTGTTTATGACGCCCCTCGGCTGGGGCTGGGCGGCGTTCGTTTGGGGCTATGCTTTGGGTTGGTTCCTGCTGAATGACCGCGTGAAATTGCTCGCCTATCGGGTTTTTGACCGGACGAAAGCCCCATTGTTGGCCACGAAGCCGCTGGATCTTACGCCGCGGATCGCCGCACGGGCCCATGAGATCTATGAGCGGCAAGGGCGCCGCGATGGCCAGGCGGATCAAGACTGGCTTGAGGCGGAGCGCGAGATTCGAATAGACGATTCGGGCCAAAGCTCGTGACGCCGGAGGGATGAAGATGAAAATCGATTCGAAGGACTTTCGGACGCGGCCTGGAAAGAGTGTCCGGCTCGGAGATTGGCCGACGATTGTGAAGCCCTTTTGCGAGTCGAAGAAGGATTATCAAAAGCTCCTGGGAGAACACCTGACGGAGTTGAACTCGCTGCAACGCCTTCATTATGCTTCCAACAGGTACGCGTTACTGCTCATTTTTCAAGGGATGGACGCCGCCGGCAAGGATGGCGCCATCCAGCACGTAATGTCCGGGGTCAACCCACAAGGCTGCCAGGTTTCCAGCTTCAAACAGCCGAGCGCCGCCGAACTGGAACATGATTTTCTCTGGCGCACCACCCGCCGGCTTCCCGAGAGAGGGCAGATCGGCATCTTCAACCGTTCCTACTATGAAGAGGTGCTGGTTGTTCGCGTGCATCCCGAGATTCTCCGCAGCCAGGGCCTTTCCGAAGAGCTGCGCGACGGGAAAACCATCTGGGAGGAGCGATACCGCTCCATCGTGGATCTGGAGTCCCACCTCTATCGAAATGGAACGCGGACCATCAAGGTATTTCTCCACCTTTCACGGGAAGAGCAGCGAAGGCGATTCCTCGACCGCATCGACGAGCCCGAAAAAAACTGGAAATTCAGTCTCGCCGACATTCACGAGAGGAAATACTGGAAGCGGTACATGGAGGCGTATGAGGCTTGCCTGAGCGCCACAAGCACGCATCATGCGCCTTGGTACGTCGTTCCCGCCGACGATAAAGAGAATGCCCGGCTCCTGGTTTCCCAGATTCTGCTGGATTCGCTCAAAGAACTGAAGATGGCATATCCCAAGACCACCGCAAAACGCCGGCGGGAATTGCAATCGATCCGCAAGCTGCTGGCGAAATAGGGCTTGAATTATGGCCGCCGCTAAGGATGTCCCGCTTCCGACCGGCCTCACGAGTGAGGAAGCCCGCCGCCGGCTCGGACAATTCGGCGTAAACGCGGTGCCCGATACCGCTCTGCACCCGCTGCGCCGGGCGCTGGCCCAGTTCTGGGCGCCGGTTCCCTGGATGCTCGAGGCTGCGGTCGCGCTCGAGGTTTCGCTCGGCAAGTACGTCGAGGCCGCGATCATCGCGGCTCTCCTGGCCTTCAATGCCGCTCTCGGCTTTTTCCAGGAAGGGCGCGCTCAAGCCACTCTGGCCGCGCTGAAGTCGCGGCTCGCGCTGAACGCGTCGGTCAAGCGCGATAATGCCTGGACTACCGTACCCGCCGCGGGCCTCGTGCCTGGCGATATTGTGAAGCTGTCGCTGGGCGCCGTGGTAGCCGCCGATGTGCGACTGACGGAGGGATCGGTGCTGCTCGACCAGTCCATGCTGACCGGCGAATCCGTTCCGGTCGAAGCTGGCGCCGGGTTCGAGACGTATGCCGGAGCGCTGGTGCGCCGCGGTGAAGCAGTCGCGGAAGTGACGGCGACCGGAGTGCGCACGAAGTTCGGACGCACCGCGGAACTGGTCCGGGCCGCGCACGTCGAAAGTACGCAGCAAAAGGCCGTTCTGCGCGTGGTGCGCAATCTTGCCATGTTCAATGGCGTCCTCATCGTGATGCTGGTGGGATATGCCCACGCTCTCAAGCTGCCGCTCGATGAGATCGTTCCGCTGGTGCTCACGGCGATTCTGGCGTCGATCCCCGTGGCGCTGCCGGCTACGTTTACCCTTGCGGCGGCGCTCGGCGCGCGGGCTCTGGCGCGCCTGGGCGTCCTCCCAACGCGGCTCTCCGCCGTGGATGAAGCGGCCAGCATTGACGTGCTGTGCGCGGATAAGACCGGCACGCTGACGCAAAACGAACTGACGGTGACCGCCGTCCATGCCATGCCCGGCTTCGACGAGGCGCACGTGCTGGGACTGGCCGCCCTGGCGAGTTCGGACGGCGGCCAAGATCCGGTAGACGCGGCTATTCGGGCCGCCGCCGCAAAAAATGTGGTCTCCGATCCGCCGAGGCTGATCGCGTTCGTTCCGTTCGATCCTGGGACGAAGATGTCGGAGGCGACCGCCGCGGATCCGAACGGCGCCTCGGTGCGCGCGGTCAAGGGGGCCTTTGCCACGATTGCCGGCCTTGCGCCAACGGCTCCCGACGCTGCCAAAACGGCGAGCGAACTCGAGGCCAAGGGCTTCCGCGTTCTGGCCGTCGCGGCGGGTCCGCCGGCAGCCCTGAAGCTCGCCGGAATCATCGCTCTGAGCGATCCGCCCCGGCCGGACTCCGCCGCGTTGATTGCGGAGCTGCGCGCGTTAGGCGTGCGTACGGTCATGGTGACCGGCGACGCCCCGGCGACGGCCATGATCGTGGCTCGCGCCGTAGGCCTGGACGGAAAAGTCTGTCCGCCCGGGCCCATCCCCGACAGCGTACGCCCCCAGGATTGCGCGGTCTTCGCCGGCGTGCTCCCGGAGGGCAAGTACGACCTCGTCAAGGCGTTCCAGAAGAGCGGCCACACCGTCGGCATGTGCGGCGACGGCGCCAACGACGCGCCGGCGCTGCGCCAGGCGCAGATGGGAATCGCGGTTTCAACGGCGACCGATGTGGCCAAGTCGGCGGCCGGCATAGTGTTGACCAAGCCGGGACTGGGCGGCATCGTCGCCTCGGTAAAGGAAGGCCGCGTGACGTTCCAGCGCATCCTGACTTACGCGCTCAACTCGGTTACCAAGAAGACCGTGCAGGTGCTCTTCCTGGCCGCCGGTCTGGTGATGACCGGGCACGCGATCCTGACTCCGATGTTGATGGTCATTATAATGCTCGCCGGCGACCTGCTGGGCATGTCTTTGGCGACAGACAACGTGCGGCCGTCGCCGATGCCCAATGCCTGGCGCATCGGCCGATTGAC
Source organism: Bryobacteraceae bacterium (assembly GCA_049520795.1). Classification (GTDB taxonomy): domain Bacteria; phylum Acidobacteriota; class Terriglobia; order Bryobacterales; family Bryobacteraceae; genus BOG-224. The sequence continues at coordinate 5,802 of JBEKPK010000033.1, read as the reverse complement.
GATCGCCGGTGTCTTTATGGGAACCTGCGAGCTGGTATTCTGCACTGCCGTCCTGGCCTTCGGCAAATTCCGCCTGGGTTTAGGAGTCGACGCGCTGAGAACGGTGGCCTTTGTGGCTATCGTGTTCGGCAATCAGGCAACCACTTACACCAATCGAGAACGCCAGCGGCTGGGGTCGGCCCGTCCCAGCCGGTGGCTGATCGGGTCTTCCGTAGCCGATGTGTCGATTGCCTCAACGCTGGCGATATGCGGAATCGCCATGACGCCTCTGCCTGCGTTGGCCGTCGGAGGAGCGCTCGCGGCGGCAGCGGTCTTCGCATTCATCGCGGACTTTGCCAAGGTCCCGCTGTTCAAGCGCCTTGGGATCGCGTAACCGTTGGCAAGTCACGTGCATCAAGAAGGGCATGAAGAAACAAGCTATGGGCACAGAGTCAGCCGGCCAGTCCGGGGACACTCAAGGACTGTCAGACGTCGCAGAGGCAGGATCGGAGAGTGTCCAAGAACTACTCGAGGAGGGGCAATCCTTCGAAGCCGAAGCGATCGGCGGCGTGGAAGATGCACCCGACCCCGACGTGGCCGAAGTTCACACGAGACAAGTTCCGGAGGACGATGTGCCTCTCGAATACCTGGAAGATTAATGGGGCGCGCCGGCCCCTCATGAGCCGAACCGGCCGGGCCATACCATGGGCGCGGCCGGGGTGCGGAGCGACGGGACCGAGCCGATCTCGATTTGTCTCATTGCGTCATCGAGGCTGCCAGCCCGGCTCGTGGAACGCGATTTACGGTATTCTCCGCCAGCCGCATTTCAGCGAGGGACATGAGAAAGGCCAGCGTGGATTCCGCTCCCTGGTTTTCGGCGCGCCGCTCGGGGTGCGACCCATCGCGGCTTGCGCCAGTCTGGCGGCCGTAGCGTTCCAAACCGGGATCGTTCCGGCCGAGGAACCATGCGAAGGCGCGCTGCGCCTGTGCGTGCCACCACGGGTCGGCTGTAGCGCGGTATGCCTCCAGGCAAGCTGAAACCGTGGTGTGCGCCTCGATGGGCTCGAAGTGCGCGCGTGCGCCGCTGCTTTTTTGGAATCCGTTGCCGCCGATGGGCCGCGGTTGGCCACGCTGTGAGGTCTGTACGCCCACAAGCCAGCGCAATGCCTGTATGCCTCGTTCGTACACGCGCGTGTGCCCCGTGGCCCGTCCGCTGACAATCAGGGCGTGAGCCAGTTTGGCGTTGTCATAAGCCAGCCCCTGTTCAAACCAAGTCCAGCCAGGCGCGGCGACTTGGTCGAAGATCGTCATCAAACGTCCGGTCAGATCTTCACGGAGCTCATACGCCAGCCGGGTGAGCCTTTCGCCGTTCCGCCGTCCCAGATACTCGTGAATGCCAATCAGGCTGAATGCCCAAGCGCGCGGCGTGGTGAACTCGGTCACGGCCGGCAGCGCCTGCGCGAAGAGTTCTTTGGCCATGGTCCGCGCGCTCCAGCGCGGCGAGCGCCCCAGCGCCGTGCCTAACGCCCAGATGGCCCGGCCATGAGAATCTTCGGATCCCCGTTCGTCGAGCCAACTGCGGTCAATACTGAGGAAGTTGTGGAATCGTGCCGTCTTCGGATCGAAAGCGTCACTCAAGAAGGCGGCGTAAGTCGTGGCCAGCGCCCGCGCACGCTGCGGAGCTTCTTCCAATTGGCCGAGCAACACCGCCAGGATGAGCGCGCGGGCATTGTCGTCGGTGCGGTAGCCTTCGCAGGAATTCGGCGTAGTGAAACTGCCGTTCTGGAAAATGCCCGTGGAGTCGGTCATGCGGTAAAGACGATCCAGATTCAACTCCGGCGATACATGCGGCGAATAGCCGAACCCGTTCACTGGAACCGATTCGCGGGGCGCCGCCGCCACCTTCCGCCGCGCCAGTTCAAAGGAGCGCATGTACAGCCCAGCCGTGTTGCTCCACACCATCGCGCGGCCCAACTTATAGGCGTTTGCGCTCATGGCGTTGCGCCGGGCTCGATCGCGCAAGAGTCCACTCGCCTCGCGCGCAATCGCCATCGGATCGGCGAATGGCACCAGCACACCACGCCGGTCCTTCAATAATTCGGCGGCATGCCAATACGGCGTCGAGATCACGGCTTTGCCCGCGCCAAACGCATAGGCTAACGTTCCCGAGGTACTTTGGGCCTCGTCCAGATAAGGAGTAACGTATATATCGGCCGCTCCAATGAACTCAGTCAGTTCCCTTAGCTCGACGAAACGGTTGTAAAAGATGACGTTATTCTCAAGTTTATATTCCCTGGTAATGGCCTCGAGCCCAAGCCGGTAAGCTTCGCCGCGCGTGCGCAACTCGTGGGGGTGCGTGGCGCCCAGCACGATGTAGACGACGTCGGGAAACTCCGCCACGATATCCGGAAGAGCATGCAGCACATGCTCAATGCCCTTGTTGGGCGACAGCAGCCCGAATGTCAGCAATACTTTTTTCCCGCCCACGCCAAACCGGTCTTTGTAACAATCCGAGGCGACGAATGGCACGTCGGGAATGCCATGCGGGATTAGATCGATCTTGGCCGGTAGGGCCTGGTAAACCTCCTGCAGAATGGTTCGCCCCCGCTCCGCCATGACCACCAATCGGGCTGAGAGGGCGATCAATTCCCGCATTACGCGATATTGGTCGGCGTTCGGCTGGAGCAGAACGGTGTGCAGCGTGGTGACGACCGGCGCCTTCAACTCGCGCAGCAGGGCCAATAAGTGGCTGCCGGCAGGCCCGCCAAAAATTCCGAACTCGTGCTGTACCGAGACAACGTCCACATTGCTGGAGTTCAGAAAATCGGCGGCGCGCCGGTACGACTCCGCATCCTGCTCATCGATTTCGCACCGAACCACGGGCGGATATTGATAGCACCCATCCAAGTCGTTGACCGGCACCGCGAAGCACTGGCTTTGCGGATGCCGCTCCGCCACCGCCCCAAGCAGGTCGGATGTAAACGTGGCAATGCCGCACTTGCGCGGCAGGTAGTCGCCGAGAAACGCGATCGTGCGCGTGCTGGCGGCTGTGTTCCCAACCGGATTACGCTGCATTGACAAGAGTCTCGCTCTCATCCCCTCGCTCCCGCCCATCCCGGTCGGCCGCTTCCTGGCACTCGATGCACCGTGACGCCCATGGCACGGCCGCCAGGCGTTTGGGGCTGATCGCCCATTCGCACTCAAGGCAGGTTCCAAAGCTGCCGTCGTGAATCCGCCGCAATGCGGCTTTTACCTGACGCAGCAGGCTGGACTCACGGTCCACGTTTCGAATCGCCAGATCCCGTTCCGACGCGTACTGAATCTCATCCATTGGATCCGCGCTCTTTTCGATGGCGATGCCATCCCGCGTCCGCAATACCGAAACGAGCTCCGCTTGTTTCCGTTCTAGAATCTCTTGGAACGTCCCAGATACCATCGTCCTGCCATTCCCTTCGCCCATACCAGCGTTTCTAGCACGGGATGGTCCATCGCTTAGCCCGCGTGGGTTAGCGGAAACTCAGCGGCGCGAGGTGCAAAGCCTGCACACTCCATGCGGGATTTGCCGATCTGGCCAAACTGTGAAGCCTCGCACGCCTTTTGCCTGCCCGGTGCGGCAGACGGTACGATACGTGCACTGGCAACGACTATGCGCGAATCGGATCGAATCGCCGTTGAGCGGCAGGGTAGCGCCGCACACGCCCACCGCACCGGTGCCGAGCACCACGGAAAAGAAGATCACCCGACCGGACATGAGAGTTCCAGACAGGCGCTGGAGCACTCCAATCGGGCCTACCTGAACGCACAAAACGAGCACCCGGGAAACAGGCACGAGCATGGCCCAGGCGTAATCGCCGACGCACCCAAGGAGCAGGACGTCGCCGCCTTCGCTCATCGACTTTGGCAAGAAAGGGGCTGTCCGGAAGGATCCCCCGAAGAAGATTGGTTCCGCGCCGTAGAAGCACTGCGGCGCCGGCATTGAGCCAGAACGCGCCGAGCGCCAAGGCGGCCCGGCGCGTGTTTGTCCTGCAGGGCCGCTTCCGCAGATTCTTCTCCAATCTTGGCCCGGGATTGATTACCGGCGCCGCGGACGACGACCCGTCCGGCATCTCGACCTATACGGTCACCGGCGCCTCGTTCGGCTACGCCCCCCTATGGACCGCAATTTTCTCTTTCCCGCTGATGGCGGCCGTACAAATCATGTGTGCCCGCCTGGGGATGGTCACCGGACTCGGACTGGCGGGCGTGATTCGAAGGCGCTATCCACGATGGATCCTGTGGAGCGCCTGCGCGCTGCTGGTGGTCGCCAATGTGGTGAACATCGCCGCGGATCTCGGCGGCATGGGTGCGGTCACCGCGCTTCTCACTGGCGCCAGCCCCCTCTATTGGACCCCCGCGTACGCGCTCGTAATTGTATGCTTGCTGTTCTGGACGAGTTATCGCCTCATCGCCCGGATCTTCAAATGGCTCACCCTGGCCTTGTTCGCCTACATCGCCGCCGCTTTTCTAGCGCATCCGGACTGGCCGGCCGTGGTGCGTGCGACCTTGATTCCTAGCGTGCACTGGACCGGCGCGTATTGGGCGACGCTGGTCGGCATCCTGGGAACCACCATCTCGCCTTACCTCTTCTTCTGGCAGGCCGCGGAGGAGGTAGAGGAGGATATCTCCGCGGGCAAGAACACGGTGGAACAACGCGAAGGCGCGACCAATCGGGAGTTGCGGCGTTCGCGGAACGATGTCCTTACGGGCATGTTCTTTTCGAACCTGGTGATGTACTTCATCATTCTGACGTCGGCCGCCACGTTGCACGCGCACGGCAAGACTACGATCTCCACCGCGCGGGAGGCCGCCGAGGCGTTGCGACCTTTGGCGGGCGCCGGCGCATACTGGCTTTTCAGCCTGGGTTTGATCGGCGCAGGCATGCTGGGAGTCCCGGTATTGGCCGGATCTTGCGCTTACGCCATCGCCGAAGCGGCCGATTGGGTTGGCTCGCTGGAAGTACACCCTCCGCTGGCGCACGGCTTTTATTCTGTCATCGCCATTGCGATGGCGCTCGGCCTGGGCTTGGATTACGCCGGTCTGAACGCCGTCAGGATGCTATTCTGGTCTGCCGTGCTCAATGGAGTACTGGCGCCGCCGCTACTTATCCTGGTGGTGCTGCTCACCAGCAGGGCCGATGTAATGGGCGAACGCCGCAACGGGACTCTGCTTCGCTGGCTGGGGTGGATATGTGCCGGTGTCATGCTGATTGCCACCGTCATCATGTTCGTGACGGCATAAGGCACGCTCACTGGAACGCCCATAACGGGCGCCGCCTACCAGATATGCCTTCGATTTCGCGTCCATGTCGTTTAACAGCCCGTGGGAGAAGCCGCACCGCTCACTGACGTGCGCGGCTCAGTATAAGTGCCTTACAGAGCCGCGACCGTCAGGGAGCGCCGCTATTGCCACGAGCCTTATCGCCAGCGCCCTTCAACCAAAACGTAACCACCCCCGCGGTGAACCCAGCGATGCGCAACCCAGCGGGCATGCGGCCGTGGCGGCATTTCCCACCTTCCGGCGTTCCAGGCGTAGGCATTGCCATCCCAGCGGTGGTACCCGTCAATCCACACATAGCCAGGGCCGGGCGCCACTCCCCGCGTTTCGACTACAGCCACGGGTGGCGCGACACGAACTACAACCTCGGCCATCGCGGCGCTGAAAGTCAACCCGCCTGCAAAAATCAAACCGATCAATCGTTTGTAAACCATAACACACTCTCCTTAAACTGCTACTGCACGCGATCTAAGTGCACGCGCACGGCCCTTCACCGCCGGCCTAGTGAAA
>JBEKPK010000032.1:0-25577 GCA_049520795.1 Bryobacteraceae bacterium | reverse complement strand
GCTCCGGCGGGACCTCCGCTTCCACCACCGTGTGAACGTGATTAGTTCGCACATGGGCTGCCAGCAGGCGCCAGCCACGATGGGCACACACCTCGCGAATCGCATCCAATACGGCGTCGCGGCGAATTTGGTCCAAGTTATAGAGAGGCTGGTCCATATGTTCCCTCTCGGCAGTGGCGCGCGGAATTCACTTCGAGGATCGGGGTTCCAGGGACATTGTGCTTGCGGTCGACCGATCCCGATTCATTGCCGTGCAGGTGGGCGCCGTAGCAGGCAAACGTGATGAGGTAAGTCACGGGTTGTGAACCCAATTCTAGCGCTGCCAACCGCTCCCTGACGGTCGCGGCTCGCCAAGGGCAGGAGCTGGCTGCCAACCGCTCCCTGACGGTCGCGGCTCGATAACGGTCTGGCGAGCCGCGACCGTCAGGGAGCGGTTGGCTGCCATTGAACAGGTCGTTCCTTGACGGGCACTTTGGGGGAGAGCGGGGACGCACGGAACGTCTCCAGCGGCTTTCAGCGATTCCTCCCGTGGTAGCCCCTCACACCAAGCCAGTATTTTCCAATCCTAAGATGAGCCTGAAAAGGCGACCGCGAGAGTCGCCGTGGGCATCCACGCCCCTACGCCGCATAGGGCCGGGCGAGTAACTTATCCTTGCCGATCCCATTCTTAGCCGCCAGTTTCACGAAGCCCTTGCCTCCCATCCATGTGTATAGCCAACGCCAGAGGACAAAGGGAATGGGGTTCTTCGCAATCGTCTTTACCGCCTCGGCTGGCGCCGGCAGTCCCTTGTCTAAGGCCGCGGCGGTCATCTCCAAAGCTTCCATCACATGTTGGACGGGCGGACCCGAGCGTTTTGCTCCCGTGAGAGGCTGGCCGCCGATCATCCCTCCTCCGCCCAAGGCCAGACCGCCGGCCCACGTGAAGCCGCTTTGGGCGGCGAACTCCCGGCATATGGCCAGCGCCATCGCATTCTGGCGGGTCTCTGGAAAGCCACTGTTCACAATTCCAACCAAGCGCTGCGGGGGCCGCTCGCCAACTGGGCGCCGGTGGGCCGCAATCACCGCCAGGGCCTTGGTCACGAGATAGGGCAAAGCATCGACGTAAAGCGGAAAGGCCAAGACGATCAGCCCCGCGCGTTCCACCGAGGAAAGCAGTTCTCCCTCACCCTCCGGGCGATTCAGGCTGGCTCGAAGGGTCAGCGATTCGGTCTCCCAACCCCGCTCCTTGAGGCGATCCAAGAGGTAGCCTCCCAGCACGCCCGACGTGCTGGGCTCTTTGGTCTTGGGGCTGCCCACAATGAGCAAAGCTCGTCGCGCGCCCACCGGCTCGACGGCCGCGCCGGGCGTGACCGGCGCGGGCATCAGCGACGCCGCCGCATCGCCGAAAGGCAAGGCGTCGGACCTGGTCAGGAGCGCTTCGAAGCGCTCCCGGAGCGCATCGCCGCCATCCGTGGCGAGGACCACTTCCGCCGCATAACTGGGGGGATGGAAATTGATCGCGTTGCGTCCGGCGAGGGTCTTGAAGATATGAGCTTCCCCCGGGTTGGGATGGCGCTGGACTCCCACCATCATGAGCCGTGGCCGATGCGCATAGCGCGGCGGGTGGTGAACCTCCCCGTGATCCATCCGGAAGAAAGGGGAAGCGATCTGAACCAACCGGTCCACCATCTTCTTCAGCTCCGGCGAGTAACCTCCGAAAGTCACGGGAGTGAAGAAAACCGTTACATCGCTCCGCACAATCGCTTTGGCGACCTGGCGACCGGCATCCGCTTCCACACATATGCCAGGCGTCTTGACCCAGCAATCAAAGCAACCGAGACAGTGAGCCAGTTTCATTTCACGCAGAGGAAAAGTCTCGACTTGAGCACTGTCCGCTTGAAGCGTGTGAGACAACACGTTGAGAACTGGCGACAGGTCCTTATCGCCAGATCCGGAACCATCCAGGATTACGACTTTCTTCTCAGGCATGTAACTTGCTCCGCGCACACAGCGCACCCGAATGACGCCTATTGGCTGGCGATGGCAGGCGGGAACCCCATGCTAAACCGCCGCGGCCCACAGCGCCTACGCCGCCACACTGCGCCGCGGCTCGAAGGTGTAGCCGAAGCCTCTTACGGAGTGGATCAGCGTGGGGTTCGCCGGGTCGATCTCCACCTTTTGCCGGAGGCGCAGGACGTAGACGTCGACCGCGCGGTCGGTGATGGCGCGGTCCTGGCCCCACACCGCGTTGAGCAACTGGTCGCGGCTGAAGACCACTCCGGGGCGGCTCATGAGGTACTCCAGCAAGCGGAATTCGGTGGCGGTGAGGGAAAGAGGCTCGCCGTCGAGGCGCACCTGGCAACTGGCGCGGTCGAGCGCGAGGCCGCCGGATTCGAGCACGCGCGCCGGCGTCGACTGATTCCGGAACTGGAGCTTGATGCGGGCGATCAGCTCACGCACGAAGAACGGTTTCACCACGTAGTCGTTGGCGCCCAGCTCCAGCCCCACGATGCGGTCCGTCTCGGAAGCGCGAGCAGTCAAAAAGATGACCGGGGTGGCGGCCAGTTCGGGGTCCTTGCGTATGCCCTTGCAAATATCCAGGCCGTCGGAATCGGGCAGCATGATATCGAGCAGGATCAGGTCCGGCTTCACCTGCCGGCACAGCTCGATGGCTCCGCCGCCGGTTTGCTGGCCGGTAAGCGAGAAACCCTCTTTCTCGAGGTTGTATTTCAGCAGCGCGAAAAGGTCCGCGTCGTCTTCAATGAGAAGGATTTTCTTCATGTCTCATCTCGCCGGCTTGTGGGGCAGGCGCTTTCGCCTGCCAACCGGTTCTGTCACAGCATCTCCAGGAGCGGCCCACCCCTAAATTACAACCGCGCCCGTTACGGAATGGTTAAGTCGCGGTGAATTCGGGGTTAACCTGTTGTTCCGAGGCGGCCTCGCCGGCGGGCAGGGTGAAGAAGAAGGTGGTGCCCTGGCTCACTTGGCTTTCCACGCGCATGGACCCGTTGTGGGCCGCCACCAGGTGTTTGACGATGGCGAGACCCAGGCCGGTGCCGCCCAGTTCCCGCGAGCGCGCCTTATCCACGCGGTAGAAGCGCTCGAACAGCCGGGGCAGGTCTTCCTCGGGGATGCCCATGCCATTGTCGCGCACGAAAAGCTCGAAGAAATCGCCGGCCGGGTGGGCGCCCACGGCGATCTTGCCGCCGTCGGCGGTGTACTTAATGGCGTTGTCGAGCAGGTTGCTCAGGATCTGCAAGGCCGCTTCGCTATCGCAGAAAGCCTCGGACCCTTCGGCGCCGGGTTCCACCGCCAGGTCGATCCGTTTCTTTTCGGCCATGGGGCGCATGGAGTCTATAGCATCGCGCAGCAGGGCGTCGAGGCGCACCCAGCCGAACTCGAACTTCTGGCGGCGCTGCTCGATGCGCGAGAGCGTGAGCAGATCCTCGGTGAGGCGCGCCAGGCGCTCGGCGTTGTGGCGGATGATGCTCAGAAAACGCATGTTATGGGCGGGGTCGTCGATGGCGCCGTCCATGAGGGTCTCGGTGTAGCCCTGGATGGATGCCAGCGGCGTGCGCAGCTCGTGGGAAACGTTGATCACGAAATCCTTGCGGATGCGCTCCACCTTTTCGATCTCCACGTGCTCGCGTTCGAGCTGTTCGATGATCTGTTGCAGGTTCCCGGAGGTCTCGTTGAGGGTGCGGGCGAGCTGGCCGAACTCTCCGCCGGTCTCCGGAAGGCGAGTGCGGAAATTGCCGTGCGCCAGCTCGGTGGCGTGCGCCATGGTGGCGGCGAAGCGGTGCGACATCCAGCGCGCCAGCAGCGCCGCGATCGCAATGGCGGGCAGAAAGGCGAGCGCCGTGCTGGCCAGAATCTGGCGGCGGATCCGGGCTACCTGGCCGTTGATCTCGGCGAGCGGCGCGGCTACGCGAATGGCGCCCCCGGGCGCCGGCACGGCCACGTACAGGAAATCTATGCCGATGGTAACGCTCCGTCGGATGGACCAGCCCACGCCGCCGCGGAACGCCTCGGCCAGTTCCGGCCGCGTCCGGTGGTTGTCCATCCCAGCCGCGTCGGCTTCAGAATCCACCAGCACCTTGCCGTCGGAACGCACCAACGTGATGCGGCCGCCGGCGGCCTGGGCCATTTCGCGCACCCGCGCGGCGTCCAGCGCTCCGCCCTCGGGGAACGCCAGGGCCAACATGCGGGCCTTCTCGGCTCCCTGCTGCACGAGGTTCCGGATGTAGGCGTCGCGCGCGACTTTGGCGGCCGAAAGATCCACCGTCACCAGGGCCATCAACAACAGGCAGAGAACGCACAGGATGAGCTTGAGAAAGATTCTGCCGGTCAAACGGGCTCCTCGAAGCGGTAGCCGAAGCCGCGCACGGTGGTGAGGTAGCGCGGGCTCTCGGGCTGCTCTTCAATGCGCTCGCGCAGGCGGCGGACATGCACGTCCACCGTGCGTGGGGTGACGTAGCGCTGCTGGCCCCACACGTTTTCCAGAAGCTGGTCGCGGCTGTAGGCGCGGCCGGGGTGGTTGAGGAAAAACTCCAGCAGGTTGAATTCGGTGGAGGTGAGCTCGATCTCGCGCTCGCCCAGGAAAACGCGGCGCGCGCCGTGGTCCAGGCGAAAGGGGCCGATCTCGACGGCCCCGGGCTCGGTGTCCAACTCTTCGCGGCGCAGGTGGGCCTTCACCCGCGCCACCAGCTCGCGCGGACTGAAGGGTTTGGTCATGTAATCGTCGCCACCGATTTCCAGGCCCAGCACGCGATCCACTTCGTCGGAGCGCGCGGTGAGGAACAGGACCGGCGTGCGGCCCAGCAGCGCCGAATGGCGAACCTGGCGGCACAGCTCGAAGCCATCCACGTCGGGGAGCATGACGTCCAGCAGCAGCAGGTCCGGCTTCCACTGTTCCAGGGCCTTCAGGGTGCCCTTGGCGCCCGGGAAAACCTGCGCCTCATAGCCCTGCCGCCCGAGGTTGTACTCGATCAGGGAAGCCAGCTCCGCTTCGTCCTCCACGATGGCGATTCGCTTCGACATGAAAAGATGGAGTAAGCCTTATTGTAGCGGGTAGCGCCCGCGCTACCGGGCCCGGTCGCGCAGGCGCATCACCAGGTACATGACGAGCGCCAACGCCGTCGCCGCTCCCGCCAGGGCCCAGCCATTGCGCGTTAGGAAGCCGCGCGCGTCGGCGCCCAGGATCAGGCCCAGATACGTTTCGCCGAAATAGCGAATCACTCGGGCCAGCACGACCACGGCCAGGAAACTGGCGAAGGGGGTGCGCAACGCGCCCGCTGAGATCACGAATATTTTGAGCGGCAAGGGCACGAACGGGGTCACCGCCGGCACGAACACCGTGAGCAGCCCGTATCGGTGGAACCATGCGCGGAAGCGGCGCCGCTCGCCGGGAGGCGGCTGGCTCTGGCGCAGCCATTCCGCGCCCTGGCGCGCGGCCACATAGAGGGCGAGGTTGCCAATCAGCGATCCCAGCACCGCCATCGACGCCGCGAACCAGGCGTGGCGCGGGTTCTTGACGCTGCCCGCGGCGATGCCGATCAGCAGCGCATCCGTGATCACCGGAAGAGGCACGCCAAACGAGTCGGCCGCGCACAACAGAAAGACGCCCCACGGCCCGTAAGCGCCCAAAATGGCGGTGAGTTTATAGAGCCAGGCCTTGATGTGGAGCCATGCATTCATGAGTGGGGCAGGCCTCCTGGCCTGCCTGGGACCGGGCAGGCCAGGAGGCCTGCCTCACATGCCTTACACGATATCCGCAAAAGACTTCCGCAACTTGTAGAACACCGCGTGGCCGAGGATGAACATCGCGGCCGACAGCACCCATAGCTTCCAAAGCGGGCCGGGCGCGGGCGCCTGGCTATCGAGGAAGATGGCGCGGTAACCGCGCACCAGAACGTAAATCGGGTTCTTGGACAGCAATAGGGTAGCAGAATGCGGCAGGGAACCGAGCGACTTCTCGGGATAGCAGATGGGGGTGAGAAAGAACCAGATAGTCAGCAGGAATCCGTTGACCTGGCCCAGGTCGCGCACAAATACGCCCAGCGCGGCCAGCAACCAGCTTAGCCCGGCGGTGAACAGGATCTGCGGAATGAGCAGCGCGGGAAGCCAGATGACGGTGAAGGGCACTCGGCCGCGAAGCAGCAGCAAAAAGACGATATACAGCGCAATCGCGAAGGCCTCGCCGACCAGGCCCGCCACTACCAGGTTTACGGGCAGCGTTTCCACCGCGAAGACCAGTTTCTTGACGAAGTTGCGATGCTCGATCATGACTGTGGGGGCGCGACCCGCGGCTTCGCTGAAGGCCAGCCAGGGCAGCATCCCGGCCAGGAAATAGAGCGCGAAGCCGGAGGGGCTGGGGTCCTGCTCGAAGCGCGCGTGGAGCACCAGGCCGAAGACGAAAAAGTAGGTGAGCATCAGCAGCAGGGGACTGATGACGGTCCAGAAGCCGCCCGCGAAAGTGCCGCGGTAACGGCCTAGGATGTCGCGCCGCACCATGACGCGGATAAGTCCGCGGTTGCGCCAGATGGTGAGTATGGGGTAGGTGAACGCGCGGCCGAGCGCGCGCACGGCCCGTTCGCGCCGCAGGGTGGCGCGGGTGGCCACGCGAAAGCGCTCCAGGCGCACGGCGCCCCGGTCGGCGGCGGTTTCCACCAGCAGGAATCGCCAGCCTTGTTCGTAATACCAGCAGACGCCTTCCCGCATGGGGGAGATCAGCGCCTGGTAGCGCCCGTCTTCGGCGGGCGGTTCGAATTCCAGCCGCACGCGGGCGGTTTCCCCCGGCGCCACGTCGCGCTCGAGCGGCGTCCGCGGGCCGTCCACCAGCAGGGTTCCGGTCTCGGCGTCGAAGATGTGATAGCCGATGGCGAGGCCTTCGTCCGCGCGCCATGTTTCCGTGGAGGCGTTGCGGATTTCGAACTCCGCGCTCACCCGCCCTGTCCCGGGGTCGAGCTTCACCCGCGGCGCCAGGTACGACGCGCTCATGAGTACAGCCACCCCGGCCGCCGCTCTTTGACGGGGCCCGTCTTGCGTCCCACGGCGTAGATGCCGTCGCCGCGCAGGCGGGAATCCAGGCGATACCGGTCCAGCAAATGCCGCACCCAGGCGTACTCGGGGTGCGGCAGGTCCCGGAATTCGCCGGTTTCGAGCAGGGTCATCTCAAACCCGGAGTTCCCCAGCAGCCGCTCGATCTCGCGCGGCGTATATTCGCGGTTGTGCCGCGCCTCCACTTCTTCACCCTCCCGCCGCGGCCTGATATAGGCGTGAAAGAAGCCGGGGTGGTATCCCAACAGAACCGAGGCGATGGCGCGCATGGCCACGATGTTGGGGGTGGTGAGCACAAGGTGGCCGCCAGGCCTGAGGATGCGGTTCACCTCGCTCATGAGGTGCATGGGGTCCTCGCACAGGTGCTCGATCAGCTCGCAGCAAAGCACTGCGGAGAAGTGGCCGTCGGGGTAGGGATAGAGGTCCTTCTCGGCGTCGAAGTGGTCGATCTCGCAGGTGAAGGGCTCGCCCGCGGTGGAGACCACTTCGCGGACGTCGGTGTGGCCGGGCAGGCCGTAGTAGCAGCCGCGAACTTCCCCGTAGCCCAGCCGGGAGCGCAGGGCGGGGGTGATTTGCAGATACGCGCCCATTTCCAGGATGCGATCGCCGGCGCCGCCGGGCGGAATAATCTCGAGCGTCTTGGCGAGCCGGGTCTGGTGCGTCTCGATGTATTCGAGCGAAGGCTTGTCCACGGCCCACGAACGGACGTATTCGGTAAGTTCTTCGGGCTGGGGGCGGGGCTGCTCGGGAACCGGCTCCGGGGCGGGTTGCGGCTCAGGCTGGGAAACGGCGGCGGGTTCCGGCGCGGCGGGAGGCCACTCGCCGCCCGAGGCTACCACCTCCAGGAACTCGGTATAGCGGCGCGCCGCCAGGGCCCAGTTGCACTCCCGCGCGACGTAATCCCGCGCGCGCTCGCCCAGGGCCCGCGCTACCTCGGGGCGGGACACGAACAGGTTGAGGTATTCGAAGATCTGATCTTCTTCACCGGGCCCGACCGGGATTTTCACGCAAACATCGTCGGGAAGCTCCTGAAACGAGCCGACGCCGGAAACCAGCGACGCCCTGCCGAGCCCCAGCGCCCGCAACAGCGTTCCCGAACTCTCGCCCACGGTGGGATAGCGCAGGTTGAGCGCGATATCGCAAGCGGCGAGGTATCCTTCGAAATCCGCAATGGGGACAAAACCCAGAATGCGCACGTGGGAAGAGAGGCCCATGGAGCGGATGGCCGCCTCCAGGGGGAAATCGGGATGCGGCTCGCCCACCAGAATGAGCTTGGCTTCGGGGGCCACCCGCACCAGGCGGCGGAACGCGCGCAGGGATTCCGCGATGCGCTTGTAGGGTTTCAGGAAGCCGAAGATTCCCACCAGCGGCGTGGCTTCGTCCAGCCCAAGTTTGTGCCGCCAGGCGTGGCGGTCCGCGTCGGGGATCCAGGCGCCGTGCGGAATCACGGCCACCGGACCCGGGTAGCCGGCCGCGCGCATTTCGGATTCCATGAACCGGCTGTGCACGATGACGCCGCGGGCGGCGTCGAGCAGCCGCCGGGTCATGCGCACGCCTTGGTAATCGGGGCCCTCTTCGAGCTTGCGCACGCGCTCGGCAAAGGCGCGCGCCGCCGGGCCGCCGTTGTACTCGCATTCGGCCACGTAGGCGTCCCAGTCTCCGCGGCGGATGGTGAGGTCGGCGATGAGGTGGTGGAGGTTCGATTCGTGCATCACCACCACGCCCGGGTGGCGCAGGGCGGCCTCGTACGCGAACGCGTGATAGCTGTTGTTGCCCACCTGGTAGACGGCGATGTCGAACCGTTCGGGGTGGAAGGCCTGCCCGGCGTCCGAGAACGTTTCGATGTGGGGCAGGCCTCCCAGCCTGCCGGTCATCGAGCGCATGGCCTCCACCAGGGCGGCGGAGTAATCCGCGATCCCGCTGCGTGAAGGCGGCAGCGGCGAGACAAATGCCACGCGCATCAGCGAACCAATTCCAGAGTAAAAGCCCCGGCGCTCAGGGGAACCTTGATGGAAAGCGGGATGCGCGCAGGGTCGCGCGCAAAGAACATGTCGGAATCGACGCCCCAATTGGACCCCTTCAGATGTACCAGCAGGTGGTCCGCGAGGGTGGACTTGCCGCCGGCCGCGATGGTTTGCGCGCCGGCGACTTCCATGCGAATCGAGCGCGGGCCGCCGTAGTAAATCTGCTGTGGCGGCGGCACGCGGCCCTGAACGAGCTCTCGGCGCGCGAAATACACGAACGTGAGGACGTCGCGGGCGCAGGAAGCCACATCGAAATCGCTCTGGCCGCCGCCCTCTGGAAACAGCGTGACCCGGTGGGCCCGGCCGGTGCTCTGGTCGAACGTGGTTCTCTCGCGGCTCTTGCGGCCGCCCTGGCTGAGGTCGCGATCAAACGCGGTGGAACAGAGGTCCGCGTTGGCCGAGGAGTGAAACTTGTCGGTCACGCTGAAGCCCGGGATGCCGCCGCTAAGGCTCATCGCGAAATCCCAGCCACTGGCGGTCTTTTGCGCCGTGAAATCGGCCTCGCCGATGCCCAGCCCGCTGGGCCAGTTGATGTTGTAGCGCAGCGACTCGTTCTGGAACGGAAACCCGGTTTGGGCGAACGCGGCCACGGCCAGCGGCAACGTCGCGATTGCGATTTGAAGAAGACGAGGAATGGGACTCATTGGTGCGCTATGGAGGAAGCCGTCGCGCGCGCGGCGGTCTGGCGCGTCCCTTCCGCCACCCTGTGAAAGACTTCCAGCGTTCTCTGCGCGGTGCACTGCCAGTTGAATTGGGCGGCCCGGCTCTGTCCCAGGCGCTCCATACGCCCCCGCAACTCGGCATCGAGTAGAAGATCGGCCATGGCGCGCGCCATCTCGTCCGCCGATTCGGGATCGAACAGAATGGCCGCGCCGTCCACCACTTCGGGCAGCGCCGCCGCGCTCGAGCAGGCCACCGCCCGGCCGCAGGCCATGGCTTCCAGCGCGGGCAACCCGAAGCCTTCGTAGAAAGACGGGAACACGAACAAGTCGCAGGCGTTGTAGAGGTGCAACAGGTCGAGGTCCGTGACGAAACCCAGAAACTGTATGCGGTCGGCCACACCGGACTCGCGGGCGGCCCGGTACACGCGGTCCGCCAGCCAGGCGGCCTTGCCGGCTATCGCAAGCCGGTGTTTCAAATGCGGATAGGCGCGCACCAGCCTGGCAAATGCCTGGATCAGCCCGACCTGGTTCTTGCGCGGCTGCAAATCGCCCACCGAAAGGATGAACGGGGTGGGAAGAGAAAACCGCCGCCCAGCTTCGCCCGCCGCCGCCGCCCGCGAAATAGGGCGGTACTCCGGACCGGCTGCATTTGGCACCACCGTTACCTTGCCAACGTCCACGCCGTAAGCCTTGACGATGGCGCGTTTGGAGAACTCGCTTCCGGTGAGGACATGGGCTGCCTGCCGCACCGTCCGCCGTACGGTCCACCCCAACTGGAAGACGCGGTCGCGAGTGAAAAACTCGGGGTGTTCGAGGAAGCTCACGTCGTGCACGCTGACGACTATCGGCACCGGGCAATCCAGGGGGGCAGTGTACTGCACGTGGAGCAGATCGGGCCGGTCTTCCCGTGCTCTGGTACGAAGATCGAATCCAAGGCGTATGAATGGATTGGCGGCAACCCGGCGGGTGCAAATGGAGGTCGGGACGTACGAGCGCGCTTCATCCGATGAAACGTACGCAATGAACTCGCAATCGCGCTCCCGGGCGGCAAACGCCTTGAGCAGACTGCGGATATATACTTCGTTGCCGGTCAGGTGGCGCCCTATAGCATGAGCATCTACGGCAAAGCGCATGTATTCGTACCAGTATAGCGGACCATAGTGTCCCACGGCTGTGTCAAATGCAGCCAGTCAAAAGGTTATCTCCCAGGTAAACTCCTGATTTGACACAACCGTGCCAACCATCCCCAGCCCCTGAGTTTTCAGGGCACGTCACAGGCCACGAGACTCGGAGGCGCGCCCTGGCGCGTCTCTCCATCCGCGCTCTACGCTACAATCGGCGTTCTCGTGCGTGAGCCGCTGGTTGTTCCGGTGGCTGCTATTGCCGCCGGCATTGTCGTCTGTCAGTTTGCGGACTTCCGCCAGGCGCAACTTCTCGCCGCCATCGCCGCCTTCCTCCTGCTTGGCGCTCTCGCCATGTCACGCCGCTCCCGCATCCTGGCCGGCGTCTGCTGTGCGCTCGGCTTCGTTTGCGCCGGCGCCCTGCTCGCGCTGGCCCACGCCCCGCCTCCGCCGCCCGAGCTCGACGCCGAATCCCGCGAGGTGGTGATCCTGGGCGGCTGCGTGGTCGAGCCGCCCGCCCTTTCCGGGGAGCGCGAACGTTTCGTGCTGGAGCTCGATCCCCACGCCCGCGCCCAGGTGACCCTCTACGCCCGCGAGGGCGAACGCCTGCCCGTTCCGCGCTACGGCCAGAATGTGGAGCTCGATGCCAAAGTGCGCAAACCGCGCAACTTCGGAAACCCGGGCGCCTTCGACTATGTTCGCTACCTCGCCCGCCAGGATGTGTTCTGGACCGCCTCGGGCCCGGCCGGCTCCCTACGCGTCCTGCCCGGCCGTTGCGGCTCGCGCTTCGAAGGTTTTGTGATGGGCCTGCGCTCGGCCGCGCTCAGCCGTCTCGCCCGCCTGTATCGGGGCAGGGAATACGACACGGCCATGATGCAGGCCATCCTGATCGGCCAGAACTACCAGCTCCAGCGCGTCTGGACCCAGGATTACCGCTCCACCGGCACCTTCCACGCGCTGGTGATTTCCGGGACGCATGTGGCCATACTGGCCGCTTTCTGCCTCTTCCTGCTCCGCATCTGCTTCGTTCCCGAGGGCGCCGCCCTGCTGCTGACGGCCATGGCCGCGTGGCTCTATGCGCTGGTCATCGGTTGGCAGGCCCCTTGCGTGCGCTCCGCCGCCGGTCTCACCCTGTTCATGGTCGGCCGATACTTCTTCCGCCAGCGCCACGCCATGAATCTGCTGGCCGCCGTGGCGCTGGGTTTCCTGGTCTTCGACCCCGCGCAATTGTTCGAGGCCAGCTTCCAGCTCACGTTTCTAGCGGTGGGCTTCCTGGCGGTGTTCGCCGCGCCCGCCATCCAAGCCACCTCCGGCCCCTTGGCGCGCGGCCTGCGCGACCTCGCCGACGCTGGCCGCGACCCCCATCTTCCCCCGCGCGTGGCGCAGTTCCGCGTGGAGATGCGCCTGCTAGTGGACACTCTGCGCCGCGTGGCGCATCTCCCCGCCGCCGCCGCCCGCATAGCGGTTGTCGTGCCCGCCCGCTGCCTCCTGTTTTTCTTCGATATCGTCCTCATCTCCACCGTGATCCAGTTGGGACTGGCGCTTCCCATGGTGATCTACTTCCACCGCGTCGGCTTCTCGGGCCTTTCCGCCAACGCCTTGGTGGTCCCGCTGCTGGGCTTGGCCGTCCCGTTGGGGTTCGCAGCCGTCTTCACCGGCTGGGTGTGGGTGGCCAACGCCGCCGGAGGGTTGCTCTGGCTGTCTCAAAAGGTAGTGGCCTGGCACGCCTCCATCGAGCCGCGCTGGCGCGTCCCCACGCCGCCGCTGTGGCTCGGCGTCGCGCTCGCGGCCGCGCTGCTCGCCGCCTCCCTGGCGCGCGGCCGCTGGTGGCGCGCACTCACGGGGGCAGCCGTTGCGGCGCTGCTCGCGCTCCTGCTGTGGAGTCCCTTTCCACCCGACATCCGCCCGGGACAGCTCGAAATGACCGCCATCGATGTCGGCCAGGGCGATAGCATCCTCCTCGTCTTCCCCGACGGCAAGCGTATGTTGGTGGATGGCGGCGGCATTCCCACCTTCGGCCGCGAGCCCGCCGGGCGCATGGAAATCGGCGAAGACGTGGTGGCGCCCTACCTGTGGGGCCGCGCCTTTCACGGCCTCGACGTGGTGGCGGCCACCCACGCCCACGCCGACCACATCGGCGGTCTGCCCGCCTTGATCGACGACTTCCACCCCACGGAGCTGTGGACCGGCGTCATGGTGGAAGGCCCCGAGTGGCGCGCCCTGCGCGAAGCCGCCCAGCGCAATCGAGTGGCCATCGTTCCTCTCCAGGCGCCGCGGAAATTCGCCTTCGGCGGCGCCGAAATCGAGGTGCTCGCGCCCTTCGCCGGTTATCATCCATCCGACACCGCCAAGAACGACGATTCCCTGGTGCTGCGCGTCAGTTACGGACGCCATGCCTTCCTGCTCACCGGCGACGCGGAACGGCCCATCGAACGGCGCATGGTCGAGGAGGCCGAGCCGCTGCGCGCCGACGTCCTCAAAACCGCCCACCACGGCAGCCGGACCTCCAGCACGGCGCAGTTTCTGGACGCCGTTTCGCCCGCCTTCGCGGTCATCTCGTTGGGATTCGAAAACAGCTACGGCTTCCCCAATCCGGATGTGCTCGCCCGCCTGGGGGAACGCCACGCCGCGGTCTTCCGGACGGACCGCGACGGCCTGGTGACCATCCACGGCGACGGGCGCTTTCTTCACGTGGAGACCAACCCGCCCACCCCGCGCCTTCGCCTCGCCCCCGCCTGGTAACTGGTGAGGCTGTGGGACAGACGATCGGTTTTCGTCGTCTGTCAACTCCGCGCCTGACAGACGACAGAGACTGATCGTCCCACCCTACCCCCGCGCCCGAGTTTCCGCCCGCTTCAGCCAATTCACCTGGAACAGCGCCGCAATGGCAAATGCCGGCCCCGCAATGAACAGAATCCAGTTCAGTTTGATCGCCGCCGTGAGATTCGGATGCTGCACTACCCAAACCACGTACAGCGTTCCCGCCGCCCCGTACAACGCGGCGCCGATCCATTCCCAGCGCCATGCCAGAACCAGCGCGGCGATCAGGACAAAGGCGGGGATCAGGTGCATAGTCAGCGCGAGAAGGGTACGCCAGAAGCTCAGGCCCTTACCAAAAACATCGAGGGCGAACATGCTCAGAAAGACGATGAACAGGATCGATAACGCCCGCGGCGTCCAGAACAACGTCCGCCTGGAAAACTGTGTCATGAGTTCCTCCTTCTTCGAGAATATCGGCGAACGGCAAAAAAGTCCTGCGGAAAAGCTTACAGAGTGCTGACGGATTCCCCCGATAATCCTCCCGCTGGACGCGCCTCGACAGGCGACAAAAACCGATCGCTTGTCCCACTTTGGGGCAAATCACCCACGTCCTCGTGCTGTCCATGCAAATGGCGCCCGAAAATCTTATGATTAATAAAGGCAATATGTGCGCCTCGCTTTGGAAGGCGGGGTGCAGGTGTGCATAGGTTCTACAGCGCCCATGTTTCGATTCGATCGGCTCATCCGCCGGGATGCGAAAATCCGCGACGTAAAGCGTAGTTATCCCCAAGCTATCCCTACTCCCGATTGGTTCTGTTTTCGCCCGGTATGTGACGGCTGCGATATCGATTCGATTGCGCGCAAGAATGGGTTCAATTCTCCGGACGTGGCGCGGGCCCTCAGCCAGGCCGCGTTCGGAATCAAGGCGGAAACGGAAAATCATGCAAGCTACTAAACCCTCACGAAAGAAAATGCGCCAGCAGAAGAACCAGCCTCTCGATGTGTTCTTCTCTCCCAAGACCGTGGCCGTAATCGGCGCAACCGAGAACCTCAATACCGTCGGACGCACGGTGCTCTGGAACCTCGTAACCAGCCCCTTCGGGGGTACGGTATACCCCGTCAACCCCAAGCGGCCCAGCGTGTTGGGCGTTAAGGCGTACAAGTCGGTCTCGGAGATCCCCGAGGCGGTGGACCTGGCGGTGGTGGTAACCCCGCCGCCCTCCATTCCCGGCATCATCCGGGAATGCGGCGAAAACGGCGTGCGCGGCGCCGTGGTCATCTCGGCCGGGTTCAAGGAAATCGGCCCGGAAGGCGCGGCCCTCGAGCGCCAGCTTCTGGTGGAAGCGCAAAAGGCCAACGTGCGCGTGATCGGCCCCAATTGCCTGGGCGTGATGAGCCCGCTTTCCGGCCTCAACGCCACCTTCGCCACCACCATCGCGCGTCCCGGTTCGGTGGGTTTCATCAGCCAGAGCGGGGCCCTATGCACGGCCGTGCTGGATTGGAGTCTCAAGGAAATGGTGGGCTTCAGCGCCTTCATTTCGGTGGGCTCCATGGTGGATGTGGGCTGGGGCGACCTGATTTATTACCTCGGCAACGATCCCAAAACGCGTTCTATCGTGATCTACATGGAGAGCATCGGCAACGCGCGCGCCTTCCTGTCGGCTGCGCGCGAGGTGGCCCTCAACAAGCCCATCATCGTCATCAAGCCGGGCCGCTCCGCCGCCGCCGCCAAGGCCGCCGCGTCCCACACCGGTTCGCTCACCGGCTCCGATGAGGTCCTCGAAGCCGCGTTCCGCCGCAGCGGCGTCCTCCGCGTCAACAACGTCGCCGACCTGTTCTATATGGCGGAAGTGCTCTCCAAGCAGCCCAGCCCCAAGGGACCGCGCCTCACCATCGTCACCAACGCGGGAGGCCCCGGCGTGCTGGCCACGGACGCCCTCATCATGGGCGGAGGGGAGTTGGCCGAGCTGACGCCCCAGACCATGGAAGCCTACAACGCCGTGCTGCCGAGTACATGGAGCCACAACAACCCCGTCGATATAATCGGCGACGCTTCCCCCGAACGCTATGCCAAGGCGCTCGAAATCGCCGCCAACGACCCCGGCAGCGACGGCATGCTGGTGATCCTCACCCCCCAGGCCATGACTGACCCCACCCGTATCGCCGAGCAGTTGAAACCGCTCGCCAAGCAGGAGGGCAAGCCGGTGCTTGCAAGCTGGATGGGCGGCGTGGATGTGGCTGCCGGCGAGGAGATCCTCAACCGCGCCAATATCCCCACCTTCCCCTACCCAGATACCGCCGCGCGCGCCTTTAACTACATGTGGCAGTATAGCTACAACCTGAAGGGCCTGTACGAAACGCCGTCCCTGCGCGAAGATTCCGCCGAATGGACGCCCGACCGCCAGGCTGTGGAAACCATCATCGCCAAAAGCCGCGGCGAGGGGCGCAGCATCCTTACCGAGTTCGAAAGCAAGAATGTGCTGGCCGCCTACGGTATCCCGGTGGCCCAGACCATCATCGCCGCTACCGCGGCCGAGGCCGTGAAAGCGGCCGGGGAAATCGGCTACCCCATCGTGCTCAAGCTGTATTCGGAAACCATCACCCACAAAACCGACGTGGGCGGCGTGCAGTTGAACCTGGGCGACGCCGAAGCCGTGGAGCGCGCCTTCGACGCCATCCAGGCTTCCGTCGCCGCCAAGGTGGGCGTCCAGCATTTCCAGGGCGTCACCGTGCAGCCCATGATCCAGCTCAAGGACGCCTACGAGCTGATCCTCGGCTCCAGCCTCGATCCGCAGTTCGGACCGGTGCTGTTGTTCGGCACCGGCGGCCAGCTTGTGGAGGTTTTCAAGGACCGCGCCCTGGCCCTGCCGCCCCTCAACTCCACCCTCGCGCGCCGCATGATGGAGCAGACCAAGATCTACAAGGCGCTCAAAGGCGTCCGCGGCCGCAAGCCGGTGGATATGGGGGCGCTGGAATCTCTCCTGGTGCGCTTCAGCGCCCTGGTGGCCGAGCAGCGCTGGATCAAGGAGATCGACATCAATCCGCTGCTGGCTTCCCCGGACGGACTGGTCGCGCTCGATGCCCGCGTGGTGGTGCACGGGCCGGAGGTCAAGGAAGAAGACATTCCCACCACCGCCATTCGCCCCTACCCCACCAAGTACGTTTCATCCTGGACGCTCAAGGACGGCACGCCGGTGACCATCCGGCCCATCCGTCCCGAAGACGAGCCGGCCATGGTGAAGTTCCACGAGACGCTCTCCGAGCGCAGCGTGTACCTGCGCTATTTCCACCTGATGAACCTGGAGCAGCGCACCACCCACGAGCGGCTGACGCGCATCTGCTTTATCGATTACGACCGCGAAATGGCGCTGGTGGCCGTGCGCCGCAATCCGGAAACCAGCGAGAGCGAGATCCTCGGCGTAGGCCGCATGATGAAGATTCTGGGCGGCAACGAGGGCGAGGTCGCCGTGCTGGTGAGCGACAAGTGGCAAGGCCGCGGGCTGGGCAAGGAGTTGTTAGCGCGTCTGGTGACGGTGGGCGGCGACGAGAAGCTGTCCAAGCTCGGGGCCGACATCCTCCCCGATAACCGCGACATCATGCGCATCTGCGAAAGGCTTGGGTTCGTGCTCAAGCACTCGACGGAAGACGAAGTGGTCCGGGCGGAATATAAGCTGTAAGAGCCACGCATGGCGACCGCTCCCTGACGGTCGCGGCTCGTTAGCGTTTAGGTCGCGGCTCGCTAAAGGCGTGACGAGCCGCGACCGTCAGGGAGCGGTTTCGTTTCGGCGCGGGCGCCCTACGCCGCTTCCCGGATTTCGACGTCCAGGCGTTTGCCGGGCACGCGGAATGCGGCTTCGAGCTGATCGAGCCGGGAAGCGTGGAGGAGATCGAGCAAGCGGTCCACCTGGGGGAGATGGCAGTTCAGGCGGCGGGCGAGTTCGGTTTTTCCTACGCGATTGGCGCGCATGGTGGAATCGAGCGCCAGTTTTGCTTCGGTCAAGGCAGGCAGGATCACGGCTTTACCCCGCGCCTTCACGGGTGAAGGTTTGGGAATGTCGCGGCGATCCTCGACGTACATGCTCAGGGCGCTTTCGAGTGCATCCACAGCTTGCATGAGCGCCTCGCCGGCGTCCTCGCCGAAGGTGTTGGCTTCGGGAACGTCGGGGAATTCGACCCGCGTGGTCCCGTTGGTATCGCGTTTCAGGGTGACCGGGTATCGCAACATAGCGTCTCCCCTATCGCAGGCTCAGGCCGAAATCCGGCGGCCTGCCGTCGCGTATCGCTTGGCTCCACGCGGAGAGATTCAGCGCGCCGGGGGCCCAGAAATTTCCGCACAGCGTCAGGTACTCGATCACCGCGTCTTTTTCTCCTTTATCGAGGAGATCCTTGGCCAGCCGCATGGTCGGCCCGACCGATCTCAGTTGCGGCGAGCCCGGCGTCCTGGCGGAAGCCAGCAACTGCTCCCGGGCCGCGGCCATGTCGCCGCGCCGTAGCGCCAGCCGCCCCAGCACGGTATGCCCGTCATGCAGCGCGTTCCCGTAATTCCAGTCGGAGGGATGTAGCTCGGCGGCGGCCAGCAATTCGCCGGCGTAGGCTTCAGCCTTGGCGGCGGCCCCCGCGGCGTCGGAGTCAAGCGCGGCCTTGGCCATCCGGTTCAGCGCATAGAAGCGCCGCAGGGCGTCGCCGCCGCCACTGTCCTGTTCCAGGTCGGCGAGCTTCTGTTCGGGCGAGCGGGGCAGTTGGCGCTCCAGTTCCATGAGGCGCGCGTCGGCGGCTTCCTGTTCCTCAATGCTTGGCGGGTGCGGCCGCCCTCCCTTGGGGTTCTGCAGATCGAAGAACAGGACGAACTGGTCCGTCAAGGCGCGCACCGGCTGCCCGTCGCGGATCACCGGCCGGAACTTCCATTGCTTCACGGCGGCCACGGCGGCGGCCCGCAACACCGCCGGCCCGGCCAGCGGCTCGGCGCCGGTGACGCTGCCCTGCGCGTCGAGCGTCACCAGCAGATGCACCTCTCCCTCCACCCCCTGGGGCCGCGCCTCGGCGGGGTAGTCGGGCAGGGTCTGCTTGAGGGGCGCAAGAAGCGGCACATAGGCCTTTACGCCGTCCGGGCGGGCCTGCGCGCCGGCGTGAGGCGGGGCCGCGCAGAATGCCAGGGCCAGGCAGACAAAGGTCGAGTTGCGGGCCATAAATGCCATAAATAGTGAGGGCGTCGCCTTGGTATCCGGCGTTACAGGCCCAAACGGCGTGTGCGCCAGGCGAAAGCCGGAGATCTTGCTTACTAACTCGCCCTCACTTGCTTGGCTTACTTGGGTCTGGTTTCTTGCCAAGCCCAATCCCGACGCCATGAATCCCGTCGTTGGCGCCCGGCATGGCCGCCGCGGCGTTGTTCAATTCGACGACGTGCGCGGCCGCGCAAGGCTGCTTCTTGCCGTCGATTGTCACGCACGTTAACGAACCATCCGGCGCGAGCGCCACAGACTTGACGCCGCTCTTGGTGGCGCCACCGGCGGCCTTTGCCGCCGCTTGATCGGCGGCGGCGTTCCGGCTGGCAAGGGCCGCGTTGAGCTTCTCCACATCTTCCTTGGCACAGGGCTTGTTCGCGACGGTGCAATGCGTTTTCCCGTCCGTACCCTGGGAAACCGTGAGATTGTTCTTAATATTGCTCCGGCTACTGTTGACAACATTGGCCGACTGACCCATCGCCAGCGGGGTCTCGACACACAACACCATCATGGCAATCAGTACGCGTTTCACTTAAAGCCTCCTGTCCTCAATGCGGCGGGAACTTCCATGGCCAAGAGTAGTATACATCCAACGGCGCCGCCTCCGCCCCGTGCTACCTCGCCACGGCGATCGGCGGTTTGTCGGGGCCTTTTCGCACGGTGGCCGCGGGCTGGTCGTCGGCGCCTCCTGTCTAAAAGCCGATAGCTTATAATTGAAAGCTCCATGCGATTCGCCCCGCTCGCCATCGCCCTGTTATGTCTCCTGGCGTACGCGCCCTGCCTCTCCATGCCGTTGTTTGAGGACGACTACGGCAATCTCATTCAGGCCCAGGTTTATGGACCCGCCGCCGGTCTGCCGCAGTTGATGCACGACGCCGTCTTCCGCCTGCGCGCCACCAGTTACTGGGCCATGTGGCTGCTCTGGCGGACCTTTCAACTCACGCCTTGGGGCTATCACCTGGCGAGCCTGATCCTGCACGCCGCCAACGCCTGGCTGGTCTATTCTCTGGCCGCGTCGTGGCGGTCCACGCGGCCCGCCGCATTCTGGGCGGGAGCCTTTTTCGCCGTCGCCGAGGGCCATCAGGAAGCCGTGATCTGGTTCTCCGCCATCAACGAGCTGCTCCTGTTCTTCTTCGGCGCGGCGTCCCTGCTTTGCTGGGTTCGCGCGGACCGGGCGCGCCGCCCCTGGCTGCTGCGCCTGGCTTCCGTGGCTCTGTTCGCGCTGGCTCTACTCTCGAAGGAATCGGCGGTGATTCTGCTGCCGCTGTTCCTGTTGGCGTGCGCCGCGCCGCGCTGGCGCGCAGCCCTGCGCCTGGCGCCGCACATGGCGCTGGCCGGCTTGGCCATCGCCTCGCTGCTGGCCTCGCGGGGCAGTTCCTTCCGCTTTTCCGATGGCAGCTTTTCGCTCGCCGCGCCTTTCTGGATCACCTGGCCCCGCTCCATCGCGCGCCTGCTGTGGGTATGGGGGTGGCTCTCGCTCGCCACGCTCGCCGTGCTCCGCGCGCGCGATGTTGGAAAACCGGCCTTGGCAGGCGGAACCGCCTGCCCCACCGACGGCGCCGCAAAGCCGGTCTGTCTGTCCCTTGCCTGGACGGGGTTGGCCCTGCTCCCCTATAGCTTCCTCACCTACTCGACCCAGATCCCCAGCCGCCAGACGTACCTCGCCAGCGCCGGGCTCGCATTCCTCGCCGGCCTGGCCCTGGCGCGCCTCTCTATGTGGAAGCCGTCCGGGCCCAGGCTCGCAGCGGCGGCGGCGGCCGTCGCGCTCCTGGCCAACGTGGGATACCTGTGGACCCGAAAGCGCTCGCAGTTCCTCGAACGCGCCGAACCCACCGAGCAACTGATCGCCTTGGCCCGCCGCACCACCGGCCCTATCTGGGTTCGCTGCTTTCCCCGTAATAACTACATCGCCCAGACGGCAGTGCAACTTGGCGCCGGCCGGTCGCCATCCATCCTGGTCTGGAGCGAGGCCGAAGCCGCGCGGCTTGGGGCCACGGAGTTCTGCTATCGGGAACGCTAGAAAATCCTCCAAATTTCCCTCTTGACAAATAATCGCAATCTGCAATATACTAATCACAGATTGCGATATGAAGCTTGGTGAAAAACTCCGGTACCTGCGGGAAGTGGAGGGAGCGTTGCGCGGCGTAGACCGCGAACTCTCCCAGCAGGAGGTGGCGCGGCTGGTGGAGAAGGAGCTGGGCAAGTCCATCAGCCAGAGCTATCTTTCGCAGATCGAGAGCGGCGCGCGGCCGCACATGTCCAACTCCACGCGGATGCTGCTGGCGCGCTTTTTCAAGGTGCACCCGGGCTACCTGGTTGACGATCCGGAAGGCTTCCACAACGAGCTGGTCTCCGACGTCGGCGCGAGCGAGGATAAGCTGGACCTATGGCTGGTGCAGGGGGCCGAGCGCTTCTCGCGCGATGCGGAGCTGCACCACGCCCTGTTGGCGGTGGCGCGCCACTCCGATTCGCGCATGTGCGTGGTCCTGTTGGGCGAGATTCTGGAAAACCCCGGGCTGGCGGACCGCCTGATGGAGGTGCTGCGCGGGCAGTCCCCGCCGGCCAATCGTAAAACGAGGAGGCGTTCATGAACTGGTCCGACTTCTATCTGGTCTGCTTTCTTCTGGGATTCGGGCTCAGCGCCATTGCCTTGCTGGTGGGATGTGTGCACCTGCACCTTCCGCACCTGCACATCCACCACGGAATCCACATGCCGCAGGCCGGCGTTCGCGGGCCCGAATTGCCGTGGTTCAATTTCGGAACCATGGCTGGCTTCCTGGCCTGGTTCGGCGGCACGGGATACCTTCTGGACCGCTATTACGGGGTGTGGATCGTGTTGTCGCTGGGCATCGCCACCCTCAGCGGCCTGGGCGGGGCGTCCATCGTTTTCCTGTTCATCGCCAAGGTCCTGATGCGCCGCGAGGCCTCGCTCGACCCCGCCGACTACGACATGATCGGCGTGCTGGGCCGGCTGAGCATTCGGATCCGCCCCGGCGGCACCGGGGAGCTGATTTATTCGCAGGAAGGCACGCGCCGCGTCGCCGGCGCGCGCAGCGAGAATGGGGCCGCCATTCCCAAGGGCGCGGAGGTGGTTGTCACGCGCTACGAAAAGGGCATTGCCTACGTTCGCCCGTGGGACGAGCTCATGGGCGAGCTGGAGCCTAAGAGCTGATTCGCATGGGCGAGGCTGATCTCGCCCGAAGGAGAGACGCGTTTTTATGGAGAACCCGTCGTTTGTTATCGCCGGCCTCATGCTGCTGGCGATTATCTTCCTGATGGCCCTGTTCGCCAAGCTGTTTCGCAAAGCCGGGCCGCACGAAGCCATCATCGTTTACGGATTCCGCGGCACCCGCGTGGTCAAAGGCCGCGGCACAGTGATCTTTCCGATGGTGGAGAATTGCAGGGGACTGTCGCTCGAGTTGATGTCGTTTGACGTGGCCCCCAAGCAGGATCTTTACACCCGCCAAGGCGTGGCCGTCACGGTGGAAGCGGTGGCGCAGATCAAGGTCAAGAGCGACCCCGAGAGCATACTCACCGCCGCCGAGCAGTTTCTCACCAAGTCGCCCGAGGAGCGCGAAGGACTCATCCGCCTGGTCATGGAAGGCCACCTGCGCGGCATCATCGGCCAGCTCACGGTGGAGGAGATCGTCAAACAGCCGGAGATGGTGGGCGACCGTATGCGCTCCACCTGCGCGGACGACATGAACAAGATGGGCCTGGAAGTCATTTCCTTCACCATCAAAGAAGTCCGCGACAAGAACGACTACATCACCAACATGGGCCGGCCGGACGTTTCCCGCATCAAGCGCGACGCCGACGTGGCCACCGCCGAGGCCGAGCGCGATACGGCCATCCGGCGCGCGGTGGCTTCGAGGGAAGCCGCCGTCGCCAAGGCCCAGGCCGACCAGGAGCGGGTGCTCGCCGAAACCCTTTCCCAAACCAAGCAGGCCGAAGCCCAGCGCGACCTCGAAGTGAAAAAGGCCCAGTACCTGGAGCTGGTGAAAAAGCAGCAGGCGCAGGCCGATAAGGCCTACGAGATCCAGGGCAACATCATGCAGCAGCAGGTGCGCGCCGAAGAGGTCACCATCCACCAGATCGAAAAGGAGCACGAGGTCAAGGTGCAGGACGCCGAAATCACGCGTCGCGACCGCGAGCTCACCGCCACCGTGCTGAAGGCCGCCGAGTTCGAGCGGCGGCGCATCGAAACCCTGGCCGAAGCCGAAAAAAGCCGCCTAATCATGGAGGCCGAAGGCCATGCGTCTTCCATCCGCGCGCAGGGCGAAGCCGAGGCCGAGATCATCTTCAAGAAAGGCGAAGCCGAGGCCAAGGCCATGAACGTGAAAGCCGAGGCTTACCAGCAATTCAACCAGGCGGCCATCGTCGACAAGCTCATCACCGGCCTGCCCGAGGTGGTCAGGGCCCTGGCCGCGCCGCTTGCCAACGTGGACAAGATCACCATCGTTTCCACCGGCAACGCCGACACCGCCGGCATGAGCAAGATCACCGGCGATATGACCAAGATGGCGGCCCAGATCCCCGCGCTCTTCGAGACGCTCTCCGGCATGCCGCTGAGCGATCTGTTCGCCAAGGTGCGGTTGATCGGAGACAATCCCCCCAAGCGGGAAGAAAAGGACAAGGGCGTCGCGCCCGGCGCGGCGCAGTAAGCGAAGCAGTTAGGAAAGGAGAATCCCATGGCGCTCTTAGAGAGGGTATCGACACTGATCCGGGCCAATATTAACGACCTGGTCGACAAGGCCGAGGACCCGGAAAAAATGATCAAGCAGGTCATCCTGGATATGCAGAATCAACTGCTCCAGGTGAAAACACAGGTGGCCATTTCCATCGCCGACCAGCATGTCCTCGAGAAACGGTTTCAGGAAAACGAGGAGAACGAGCGGCAGTGGCGCCGCCGCGCGGAGCTGGCCGTGGATAAGGGCGACGACCAACTGGCGCGCGCCGCCCTCGAACGCGCCATGAGCCATCAGGCCACCGCCGCCAGCTTCCAGCAGCAGGTGGACGACCAGAAGACCCAGGTGGAGAATCTCAAATCCGCCCTGCTCAAGCTACAACAGAAACTGGCGGAGGCCGAAGCCAAGAGCGATATGCTGATCGCGCAGCATCGCCGATCACGGGCGCTCGGCAAAGCCACCGAAGCCGGCCTGACCATGGGCGACGACTCCAAGTCCGCCGCCTTCGACCGCATGAAGGACAAAGTGCGCCACGGCGAAGCCACCGCCCAGGCGCGCAGCGAATTGTTGTCCGACGACGTGGAGGACCGCTTCGCCTCGCTCGAGAAACAGCAGGAGATAGACCGCCTGCTCAGCGAGCTGAAAGCCAAACGCAAAGCCAGCTAAACCGTTCCCTCGCGGGCGGGAACGCCCGCCCGCGAGACCGCGCCACTGGAGACATCATGCAACACAAAGCCAAGGTCGATTGGTGGATTCCGGCCGCTCTGCTTCTGGGCGTGCTCGCCCCCCTGGCCGGGGCGAAGCTCTGGATCACCATCCCCCTGTTCCTGGCCGTCGGCATCTGCGGCTACCCGCAGCATTACGAAACCACCGAGCGGGGGTTGACCATCCACGCCGGCCTTATCCGCCGCGTGATCCCCTATGAAGCCATCACCTTTATCGGGCCGAGCGAGGAAGGCAGCTTCGGCTTCGCCCTCTCGCTCGATCGCGTCAGCGTCCGGTGCGGCGCGACTGCCGGTCTCCTCATCGCCCCCGCCGACTACCGCGCCTTCCTGGCCGATATGGCCAACCGCGCCCCGCAGCTCACCCGGCGCGGGCACGACCTGGTGCTGTCCTACGCCTAGGCGGTGGGACAGACGATCGGCTCTTGTCGTCTGCCGGGACGGGCCGGCATCATCCACGAGAACACGTCAGACGGGCGCGCGGCATGAGTGGGGCCAAGCCTTCGGGCTTGCCGCCGGGCTTCTGCCCGGCGTTCCTCGCGCCGGCGCAAGACGCCGGCCGGAAGGCCGGCGGCAAGCCCGAAGGCTTGGCCCCACATCGAGACAGACCACGAAGCGATGGTCTGTCCCACCCCCTGCTACCATGGATACGTCCCATGAGTCTCGAATGGCTGCAGACGCGCATTACCGAAGAGAAGGACCGTCGCGAACGCGAGGCCCGTATTCTGGAGCGGCTGCCGCAGGCTCTCGAGGAAGTGCACGCCAACCTGGCCGCGTGCATTGAAGCCTACACCGAGGCCTTCGGTCCGGACGCCGCTCAGATCCGTTTCGAGGAATCCCGGATCGTGGTGACCGTCCGCGAACAGCGCCAGGGAAGCTGGGAGGAAACCGCCAGGGTGGAGATCGTGATTGCTCCCAAGCTGCCCGGTTTTCAGGTGGAGGGCGCCGGCGAACCACTCCCCGTCGAAGTGGGCATTCTAGCCGGGGACAAGCTGTTCTACAAGCAGCGCGAGAAATTCCTCAGCATGGAAGATATCGCGCGCCGCGCCCTGGACCGCGTCCTGTTTCCCAAGCTGGGCGAGTGACGCGCCCAGGCTGCCTCAATGCGCGGCTCCGTTCTTACCCTCGCCCCGCGATTCTCTTCAGCAGCCCTTCATACGCATCCGTCACCGCGTCCCACGAATAGCGCTCCCGCACGCGGGCCATGGCCGCTTCGCGCAGCCGGGCTCGCTCCGTTTCGGGCATGGCCAGGGCGAGCTCGATCTTCGCGGTCAGTTCTTCCGGCTCGAAGGGGATGCCGGCGCCGCCGGCCACCTCGGCGTTTTCCGGAGTGTTGCGAT
>JBEKPK010000031.1:0-26370 GCA_049520795.1 Bryobacteraceae bacterium | reverse complement strand
CGGATGCCAGTATGGGGACAGGGTTCGGAATCCCAGGCGTTTCCGCATCGGGGGCGGCCGGTGGGAATGCCAGCGGCGGCGCGCGGAGGCTGGACGGCTGCGAATTGCGCGCCAGGCTGCCCGGATACCAATCGGAAACCATCAGGCTGGGCGTGCGGCTTGCGGACCAGTCCGACATCGGGGTGATTTTCCTGCATCGCCTTGGCCCGGCGGATGGGCTGACGGTGAGTATGACGTCCCTGGCGGCTCCGAAAGAAGCCCAGAACGCCCTCCGCAAGGGTCGCGAAGCGCTCGCTAAAGGAAAGCGCGCGGATGCCCGGAAGAGCCTGGAAAAGGCCACGCGCATCTATCCGAAATATGCGGTGGCGTGGTTCGAACTGGGAAAGTTGCAGTTAATTCAAAGCGATTCGCCGGCCGCGCGGATTTCCTTCGAGGCGGCCATCCACGCGGACGCGAAATTTCTGCCGCCCTATGTGGCGCTGTCGGTGCTTGAGGGCACGGCGCAAGAATGGCCGCAGTTGGAAGAAACCACCGCGCGGGCCATCGCGCTCGACCCATACGGCTCTCCTCAAATGTACTTCTACAACGCGGCGGCCAGGTATTACCAGCACGATCTGGAGGGCGCCGAAAAGAACGCCCGCGAAGCTGAGCGCCTGGACAAGAATCGCGAGATCGCGGGCGTATGGCGGTTGCTGGGCTCGATCCTGGCCATTCGGCGGGATTTCGCCGGAGCCGCGGAGCAGTTCCGCACCTACCTGGCGCTTGTCCCGCATGCCTCCAACGCCGCCGATATCCGGGTGGAACTGGACCGCATGGAGAGGCTTTCCGCGCGCGCCTCCGCCCAGACTGTTAACTAGTAGACCCCGGCCGCTTCCGGCGCCCGCCTATAGCGCGATATCTCTGTGATTGACCTTGGCTTTGAATCCGGCCGCCACCAGCTTTCGCCGGATCTCATCGGCCATCATCACCGAGCGGTGATGCCCGCCCGTACAACCGAAGGCGATGGTCAGGTAGCTCTTGCCTTCGCGGATATAGTGCGGCAGCAGGTAAATCAGCAGCTCGGAGATGCGCGAGATGAACTCCACGGTCTGCGGGAAGGAGCGGATATAGCGGGCTACGCCGGGGTTCTTCCCAGTCAGGTTCTTGAACCGGGGAATGTAGTTGGGGTTGGGCAGGAAGCGAACGTCGAAGACCAGGTCGCTGTCGGGGGGCACGCCGTGGCGATAGCCGAAGCTGGTCACGTAGATCAGGATTTTGGATTCGGCGCTCTGCCCGCGGAAGTGTTCGCCGATAAACTCGCGCAGCTCGTGGACGGTGAACTTGGAGGTATTGATGATCAGGTCGGCCATCGCGCGGATGGGCGCGAGCTGGGCTCTCTCCGCGCGAATGCTGCGCGTGATGGACCGGCCGGCGAGAGGGTGCGGCCTGCGGGTTTCGCTGAACCGCCGCACGAGCGATCCCTCGTCGGCTTCGAGAAAAACCAGTTTGGCGTCCACGGACTTGCGGATGGCCGCGAAAACCTTCGGAAAACGCTTCAGCCCTTCGCCTTCGCGGATGTCCACCACCAGCGAGGCGGCACGCACACCCGGATTGTCGCGCGTCAGCTCGGCGAACTTGGGGATGAGATCCACCGGCAGATTGTCCACGGAGTAGAACCCCAGGTCCTCGAGAGCCTTCAGAACGGAGCCCTTGCCCGACCCGCTCAGGCCGGTGATGACTACGAGCTCGGCCTTGGGGGCCTTTTTCGCGGCGCGCCTGGCGGACGCGCGCGGGGCCGTACGTGGCTGCCTGGCGGGCATGTCCGCGGTTATCCCTCGACCAGGTCGAAGTGGCCGTCGCGGCGGCGTACCAGCACCGAAACGCGGTCGGTTTCGGCGTCCGTATAGACCAGGTAATCGCCCTTTTTTTCCATCTCCAGAAGGGCCTCTTCCAGAGTTATGGGCTTGCGCTTCTGGTGGTGGTTGACGCGGTAGACGCGGCGTTCGGCCTCAGGCTGGGCTTCCTTTTCGGCGGGGGCCTCGGGTTCCGCGGGGGCCGTGCGCGGAGCGCGCTTGGTGTCGCGCCACTTCTCGCGGGCTTTCACGGCCTGCTTTTCCAGCTTCTCGGCGGCCGAATGAATGGCGGTGAACAAGTCGCTGCTGGAACCCAGCCCGACAAGCTGGTGGCCGAAATAGTTGATGGTCGCTTCGGCCTGGTGGGTACGTCGTTCGAGCGACAGAATCACGTGCGCTTCGCATTCCCGCCTGCCATCCAGCAGCTTGCCGATCTTGCTGAAACGGGATTCGAGCTTCCTCAACTGGGCTGGAGCCAACTCGACCTGTCTGCCAGTGTATGCGATCTTCATGAATCCAATCCCCTCTATTACTTTATAACTCTTCGGCCAATTACCTTGACGCGGAGACGCGAAGACGCCGAGAATCTGAGAAGAAAAACCCAAAACAGCGAACAAAATAAAAGGCTTATTCTCCGCGTCTCGGCGGCTCCGCGTCAAAAACGCTCTTCCGCTCAGCTCCGCACGCGGCGCTGATGGGTGGAGGGGATCTTCATGTCTTCGCGGTACTTGGCTACCGTGCGGCGGGTCACGTTAATGCCCTCGGCTTCGAGCAGGGCGGTGATCTGTTCGTCGGTGAGGGGCTTGCCGCGGTCCTCTTCCTCGATCATCCGCTTGACCTTGCGTTTCAGCAGTAGAAGGGGCGTGCCGCCGCCGGAGGGCCCCTGCACGGCCTCGGAGAAGAAGTAGCGCAGCTCGAAGACGCCCTGGGGCGTGTGCACGTACTTGCCGGCCACGGCGCGGCTGACGGTAGAGGGGTGGACGCCGACTTCTTCGGCTACGTCCTTGATCATCATGGGCTTGAGGAGGTCGAGGCCCTGGCTGAGGAAGTCCGTCTGGCGGCGCACAATGGCCTGGCACACTTTCATGATGGTCTGCTTCCGCTGCTCGATGTTCTTCATGAGCTGAATGGCGGAGGTATAGCGCTCGCGAACGTAGTCGCGGACCTCTTTGGTGGCCCCGTTCTCGCGGTCCAGCATCTTGCGATACTGCGCGTTCAGGCGGAGCTGGGGGACGTCCTCGTCGTTCATCTGGATGATGTAATCGTCGCCATCCTTGGTGAAGTAGACGTCCGGCTCGACAACCCGCGCGCCGGGGCCCGAGTAGCGCAGGCCAGGACGCGGGTTGAGATGCTGGATCATGTAAACGGCGGTCTCGATGTGCTCAGCGGGCCGGCCCAGAACCTTGGCCAATTCCTTATACTGGCGTGTTTCCAGCAGCCGCAGGTGGTTGGAAACGATTTGCCAGGCTACGCCGCCCTTGCCGTTGACGCTCTCGATCTGGAGCAGCAGGCACTCGCGCAGGTTGCGCGCGCCCACGCCCGCCGGGTCGAGCGATTGCACCGCCCGGAGGGCCTCCTCGAGGCGCTCCAGCGGGTGCCCTCCGACCCCCGCAATCTCCTCCAGCGAGGTGGTCAGATAGCCGTCCTCGTCGAGGTTCCCGATGATGGATTCGGCCGCGTCGCGGACCTCGTCGGAAATCACGCTCACGCTCAACTGCGAGCGCAGATGGTCGCCCAGCGTAACGGGCGCGGAAAGGAACGTCTCAAAGGACGGCTTCTCCACCGATTCCGAGGCCGGGCTTCGGTAGCCGGGATCGAGGTAATCGTCGAAGAAGGAACCGAAGTCGATTTCGTCGAACGGGTCGGTGGCGGCAGGCGTCTCGGCCGGTTCCGGCAGCGCCGGTTCAGGCTCCGGCGCGGCCGCGGCGGTTTCCTCGGCATCCGGAAACATGGAGCCGTTAATGGCCACGTCGACGGCCGCGCCGTCGAGAGCGCTGCCTTCGTTTCTCACCGAGGAATCCAGGATCTGCTGGTCGGCCGGGTCCGATACCCGTTCCTCTTCCTGTTCCAGCAAGGGCAGCAGTTCCTCGGGCGTGATCTCCTCTCCGGGCTCCTCGGTGGCCTCTTCCAGGACCGGGTTCTTGACGATTTCCTGGTCGATCATCTGCTTTAGTTCCAGCCGGTTAAGCTGGAGAACAGTGACCATCTGCACGAGGCCCGGAGTGAGAATCTGCTTCTGCGCGACCCTCAATTGTAGTCTCGGCGACAGCAGGCTCATCCGCCTCCATGATATCACTCCACTGCCGCATTCTTCCCTCCGAACCCGGCCGCAATGGGCGGCGCGCGTGAGGTTTCCAACAGACAGCTTGGCTTCCACGAATAATCCGGACCATCGAATCGGGCGGTATCACCCAGGAAGCCGGGGCCCATCGGCGACCAGGGAAAAATGGCCGCCACTTGAACGGCACATTGAGGTATGATTACCCCGAAGGGTGCCTCTATGATCAAGAAGCTGCTTTGCGTAACTGTAGTCCTGCTGGTTGCGGTCGTCGCCCTGTTGGCGGCGGACGCGGTAACCGGCAAGTGGACGTATGAACAACCGATGATGGGCCGTGGCGGCGGTGGTGGCGGTGGTGGAGCCCCCGGTGGCGGCGGCGGTGGCGGCAACATGCCCCCGCGCATTGTGACGTTGGACCTCAAGGCCGACGGCGCGAAACTGACCGGCACGATCCTGCAGCCGGCGTTTGGCCGCAGAGGCGGCGGCGGTGGTGGGGAAGCTCCTCCCGCTCCGACGCCGGTGCAGATCTCCAACGGCAAGGTGGACGGCAACAATGTCTCGTTCGAAGTGACCCGCGATATGGGCGGCAACTCGATGACCACTAAGTACGAAGGCGTGGTATCGGGCAGCGAGATGAAGTTGAAGGTAACGTCGCCCGGCTTTAACGGCGGCGATCCCCGAGTCTCCGAAGCCACGGCGAAGAAGCAATAACACGGCCGTCGAGCCGATCTGCAATTTTCAGCGGTCCTGGATGCGCTTCCGCGTAAACAGGGCCGCTTTTCTTTTGTTCGAGGGGTAACGCCCCGAGGTGGGACGACGCCCAAGCTATTACTATGACCAAGAAGCTGCTTTTTGCAGGAATGATTCTGCTTGTGGTGGCCCTCGTCGCATTGGCGGCGGACGCTGTTACGGGCAAGTGGGTATCCGAAACACCGGGTCGGGACGGTACGCCGCGCCAGACCACGTATAATTTGAAGGCCGATGGCGCCAAACTGACCGGAGATGTCGCCGGCGGCATGGGCGGACGCGGCGGAGGTGGTGGTGGCGGCGCTCCGGCGCCGGCGCCGATCTCCAACGGCAAGGTGGATGGCAACAACATCTCGTTCGAAGTGACCCGCGACATGGGCGGTAACTCATTCACTATGAAGTACGAAGGCGTGGTATCGGGCAGCGAGATGAAGCTCAAGATCACCAGGCCGGATTTCCAAGGCGGCGGCGCCCCCGTAACCACCGAGGCTACCGCGAAGAAGCAATAACACGGCCGTCGAGCCGATCTGCAATTTCAGCGGTCCTGGATACGCCTCCGCGTAAAACAGGGCCGCTTTTCTTTTGTTGGAGGCGTAACGTCCCGACGCGGGATGACGCCCAAGGTATTACTATGACCAAGAAGCTGCTTTTTGTAGGAATGGTTCTGCTTGTCGTGGCCCTCGTCGCATTGGCGGCGGATGCTATTACCGGCAAGTGGGGATATGAAATGGAAGGCCGCGGCGGCGGACCCGGGCGCCCCGTTACCCTGGATCTGAAGGCCGATGGCGCCACGCTGACCGGAACAGTTACCGGCATGGGTGGCGGCGGCCGTGGCATGCGCGGTGGCGGCGGTGGCGGCGGCGGCGCTGCTCCGGGTGGTGGAGCTCCTCCAGCTCCGACGCCGGTGCAGATCTCCAACGGCAAGGTGGATGGCAACAACGTTACGTTCGAGGTGAGCCGCGATACGCAGAACGGCGCCATGGTTACCAAGTTCGTTGGCGTGGTATCCGGCAGCGAGATGAAGTTGAAAGTCACTGCTCCTGGGCGCGGCGGCGGCGATCCCGTGACCACCGAAGTGACCGCGAAGAAGCAATAGTCCGGCCGTCGAGCCGAAACGATTTAGGCGGCCCATGCCCACGCCTCCGCGTGGACTGGGCCGTTTTTTTTTGTCAAACGCCTCTTCGAGCCGCGGGCGGCGGGCGCAAAGACAATTCTGCGAGAATTCGCGACGCGGGCCACTATATGTGCGTACCAGGATGCGCGCCGCCCTATTATTCGCGCTCTGTCCGGTGGCTCTGGCTCAGGCGCCTGATCCGGCGTACGAGGTCCTCGCGACGGCCTACGACGAATTGCGCGCGCGCGATTACGACTCCGCCATCGCCAACTTTCTGAAGGGCATCGAAGCCGCTCCGAAACGAGCTTCCATTCGCAAAGACCTGGCTTATGCGTACCTGAAAGCCGGCGAAAACGTTCTGGCCCGCGACCAGTTCCGCGAGGCGATGGCGCTTGACGAGGCGGACGTGGAGACAGCCATGGAGTACGCCTTTCTCTGCTACGAAACCAAGGAGAGGGTGCAGGCGCGCCGCGTTTTCGACCGGATTCGCAGGACCGGGGCCGAGCCGTTCCGGGCCAGGGCGGAGCAGGCCTTTCAGAACATTGACGCCCCTTTGGCGGCCGGAATCGAGCGCTGGCGGAAGGCGATCGAAATGGGGGCCGACAACTTCAGCGCGCATTTCGAACTGGCAACGCTGGCCGAGGAGCGCGACGAGTTGGATCTGGCCGCGGAGCACTATGAAAAGGCTTGGCGGAGCTTGCCCGACCGGCGGAGGGTTCTAGTGGATCTGGGCCGCGTGTGGAAGGCCCAGGGCCGCGCGGACGAGGCCAATGCAGCTTTGCTGGCGGCATCGCGCGGAGGGGAGGCGCGCGCGGCCGAGATGGCGCGCGAGTTGCTGCCCGGGCGCTATCCCTACGTGGCCGAGTTCCGCCGCGCATTGGAGGTGGATGCGGGCAACGCCGAGCTGCGGCGCGAGCTGGCCTACCTGCTGCTGAAGATGGACCAGCAGCCCGAGGCCGAGGTGGAGTTCCAGCGGCTGGCCGAGACGGTCCCGGAAGATCTTCTTTCGACCACCCAACTTGCATTTCTGCTCTACGGACGGGGCGAGGTCGCAGCCGCCCAGCCGTTGTTCGACCGCGTACTGGCGGGTGGCGACGAGGAAATGGCCAACCGGGTGCGCGCGGTTCTTCGCATTCCGCAAGTGCAGGCGCGCCCCGAGGCGCAGCCGGCTTCCATCGACGCCAGGGTGATGGCCGAACGCAGCATCAAAGCCGGCTACTTGAAGGACGCCCTCAAATACCTCGACATCGCACACGAATCCGACCCCGGCGACTTCAACGTGATGCTGCAACTCGGATGGACCTACAACATCCTTCATCAGGATGGGCAGGCGGTTCGTTGGTTTGATCTGGCGCGGAAGAGCTCGGACGCCCTGGTCGCCGGCGAAGCCTCCAAGGCGTGGCGCAACTTACGCGGCTCAACCGAGCTGTTTCGGACTACAGCTTGGCTGTTCCCCTTGTTTTCCATGCGATGGCGGGATCTGTTCTCCTACGGACAGGTTAAAACCGAGCTCCGGACCGGCGGGCCGGTCAAGCCGTATGCAAGCCTCCGGTTCATTGGCGACACGCGGCGCACCATCGGCGGCGTCACGCCCATGTATTTGTCCGAGAGCGCATTCATTCTGGGGTTGGGGCTGCGTACAACGTCGTGGCGCGGCGTGATGGCTTGGGGCGAGGCTGGCTCCTCCATCGGCTATCTTACCAGGCACATGACGCCAGACTATCGCGGGGGTGTCTCCGTGGTGCGGGGAACGGGCCGGCGGATGGGCTCAGAGACGTCGGGCTGGTTCGCGGATACGACGATTGACGGCGTTTTCATCAGCCGGTACGGAAACGACTTCCTGGCGTATCAACAGGGCCGGCTGGGTTATACGACTGCCTTGGGAACCAGCCAGGCGCAATTCTATTGGAATGCCATCCTGACAATCGACGCGAGCCGGCAGGCGTGGGCCAATTTCGTCGAAACGGGGCCTGGGTTGCGCTTTGCGGGGGCTCTCTTGCCTGAACATATGTACTTTACGCTCAATCTATTACGCGGATCGTACCTGGTGGGCGGGATGGCCCGGTACAACGATTTTCGGGCCGGTTTCTGGTATGCGGTTACTCGTTAGTCTGGCGTTGCTGGCCACCGGCGCCCAGGCGGCCGACGGACCCTACTTCAGCGTGCTTTCCGAAGATGCCGGGGCGTGGCCGGAGATCCTTTCTTCGATCGGCCTGCAGCGGCAACCCGCCGCCACCGCGCGGATCTTCGTAGCCCGCTCGGGAGCAGCCGCTTCCACGGAATGGCTGAGCCGTACGGAGAAGGGCGCCATTCTCATTCTTGAGGGCGAATCGTCTTTGGCCGAGGTTTTCGGCTTCCGGCCAAGTCCGGAGAACGTGCGCATCACCAGCCTCACGGACGTGCATCAGCCAAAGCTATCCATTGTGTGGGAGAAAGGGCTGGAGTTGCCGGTCTTCATGCTGCCGGCGGGCGCGGAGGTCTTTGCGCGGGAGCGTTGGACCGGCGCGCCCCTGCTGGCCGGACTGCGCCGCGGCGCGGGCGCGGTGCTGTGGCTGGCTGCGCCACCCGGGAGCCGAGGGTACGAGCGGTTTCCTTACCTGCTGCAGGCGCTCTGCGACCTGGGGATGGAGCCTCCCTTTCGCTCCGCGCGATTGTGGGCGTTTTTCGATTCCGCATACCGCCTGCGAGTGGACCCGGACTACTTCGCGGCGCGATGGCGCAAGAGCGGCATCGCCGCACTGCACGTGGCCGCGTGGCAGTATTTCGAGCCGGACCGAGAACGCGATGCGTACCTGACGAAGCTTATTGGGGCCTGCCACAGGGAAGGGATACTGATGTATGCGTGGCTGGAACTGCCGCACGTGAGCGACAAGTTCTGGCAGGATTACCCGGAGTGGAGGGAAAAGACCGGATTACTCCAAGATGCGCAGCTCGACTGGCGAAAGCTGATGAACCTGGCCAACCGCGATTGCTTCCAGGCTGTTTCGGCGGGCGTAAAGCAACTGGCCGACAGGTTCGACTGGGATGGCGTAAACCTGGCTGAGCTGTATTTCGAGTCGCTCGAGGGCATCGCCAACCCGTCGCGGTTCACTCCGTTCAATTCCGACGTGCGGGCGGAATTCCAGAGTCTTAGCGGTTTCGATCCGTTGGAACTCTTCAGCTCGCGAAAGGACGAAGCGTCACGCCGGGCGTTTCTCGATTTCCGCAGCGACCTGGCCGGGAGGATGCAGGAGGAGTGGCTGGATCAGCTTGAGGGCCTGCGCCAACGAAAGCCGCAGCTCGACATTGTTCTGACGCATATCGACGACCGCTTCGATACGGGGATGAAGGACGCCCTGGGTGCGGATGCGGCGCGGGTTCTGCCCCTCATGGAGCGTCATCCGTTGACGTTTCTGATCGAAGACCCCGCCACTGTTTGGAACCTGGGGGCACAGCGATACCAGACCATCGCCGAGCGTTATAGCCAATTGACGCCGCATACGGAGCGATTGGCGATTGACGTGAACATAGTCGAGCGATACCAGGATGTGTACCCAACCAGGCAGCAGACAGGTGTGGAGTTGTTCGAGTTGGTTCACAAAGCCGCCGCTAATTTCCCGAGGGTGGCCCTGTATTTCGAGAACTCTCTGGCGCCGATTGACCTCCAGCTTCTGCCCTCCGCGGCGGCGAGCGTGACGCGGATCGAGAGCGTCGGCCCCAAGCTGCTGGTAGAGTCGGCCGCCGGGGTGGGAGTGCCGTGGAAGGGGCCTGCAATGGTGGATGGCCGACCCTGGCCAGCGACGGATGGGGAGACGATCTGGCTGCCTGCCGGCGCGCATGCGGTTTCCGCCGGAACGCCCCGGAGCGGGCCGAACATAACCCATCTCAACGGGGACCTGAAGGCCGCCCGTACCCTAGGCGTCAACGGACTGGAGTTCTCGTACCAGAGCGGCGCGCGGGCCATCGCGATCCTCGACAGGGTTCCGCTGCATGTGGAGATCGATGGCGTCGAGGGGGCTGCGGCGACAGCCGGGCTGAAGACCCTTTTGCTTCCGCGGGGCCAGCATATTGTGAAGGTGGAAACCTCCGCCCAGTGAGCTTTCCGTGACAATCCAGCCCCAATTGGGGTAGGATGTCGGAAGGCTAATGACGGATGTAGCGTTACAGCCCGGTCCTCCGGAGATTCCGGATAAGCTCTACTTCAAGATCGGCGAAGTAAGCGAGTTACTCGCCGTGGAGCCCTACGTATTGCGGTACTGGGAGACCGAATTCCCGGTGCTCTCCCCCAAGAAGTCCGGAACCGGACACCGTTTGTACAGGCGCAAGGATGTGGAGCTGCTGCTCCGTATCAAGCACCTGCTCTATGAGAAGCGGTTCACGATCGAAGGCGCTCGCCAGGCGCTTCACGCCGAGGCGCGGATACCCAAGCCGCGGATAAGGAGCGCACAGCGGGAACTGTTCTCGGACGACCCGTTATCCGAGATACGCAGAGAGTTGGCGGATATCCTCACGACATTGAAGTGAGACTACGGCTCGCCGATGATCGCGGAGTAGATGCGGTCCAGGTCATCGGCTGAGTGGTAGTCGATTTCGATGCGTCCCTTCTGCCTGGCCTTCTCGACGATGCGCACGCGCGTTCCCAGGACGCGTTCCATCTCCTGAATGGCCGCCTTCACGTTGGGGTCGGCCTCGACCTCGTCGACGTGCTTGGGTTTGCGGTCCTCCATCATCTTCTGGGTGGTACGCTCCAGTTGGCGTACGGACCAGCCTTGCGCTACGGCCTTTTCGGCGGCTTCCCGTTGTAATTCGGGTGACGGAAGCGAAAGGAGGCACCGCGCGTGCCCGGCCGAGAGGCGGCGTTCGGAGACGAGTTGCTGGAGGTCCGAGGGAAGCTGGAGAAGGCGGAGGAAGTTCGTTATGGTCGTGCGGTCTTTGCCGGTGCGGCTGCCGATCTCTTCGGCCGAGAGTGAGAGTTCGCGGCCGAGACGCTCGAAAGCAATGGCGGTTTCAATCGGGTTCAGGTCCTCGCGCTGGATGTTTTCGACGAGGGTGATCTCCAGCAGGCGGTCGTCCGGGATGTCCAGAACAACGACCGGGGCCTGACTGATGCCGGCGAGTTTGGCGGCTCGCCAGCGGCGTTCCCCGGCCACCAACTGATATCGGTCTCCGACTCGGCGAACGACAAGAGGCTGGATGATTCCGCTGGTGCGAATGGATTGGGCAAGTTCG
This sequence comes from Bryobacteraceae bacterium, assembly GCA_049520795.1. Lineage (GTDB taxonomy): Bacteria > Acidobacteriota > Terriglobia > Bryobacterales > Bryobacteraceae > BOG-224. Next base: position 15,191 of record JBEKPK010000031.1, on the reverse strand, counting down.
GCCAGTCGCTCGCCCTGGAACACGCGGCGGGGCTGGAGGGGATTGGGGTCAATGGAATCGATGGGGACCGCGCGGGGGGCGTCTTCGCGGGCGGGTTCTCCCGGGTTCGGCGCGGCCGTGGGGCGGGTCGGCAGGAGAGCGCCGAGCCCTTTACCGAGAGCCCTGCGCGAGGTGTCCACTTTGTTCATGCTCCAGGATCTCTTTTGCAAGTTGGATATAGCTTTCGGCGCCGCGAGAGCGGGGATCGTAGGTGAGGATGGGCTTTCCGAAGCTGGGGGCTTCAGCCAGACGGACGCTGCGAGGGATGAAGGTGCGAAAGACCTGCTCCCCAAAGAACTCGCGGAGGTCCGAGGCCACCTGGCGGGTCAGGTTAGTCCGATCATCGTACATGGTTAGGAGAATGCCGGCGATCTGCAGCGGGTGATTAAAGGAATCGCGGATTCTGTCGATAGTATCCATGAGTTCGGAAATACCCTCAAGGGCAAAAAACTCACACTGAATGGGCACAAGCACCGCGTCGGCGGCTATGAGGGCGTTGAGCGTAAGGAGGTCGAGCGCCGGCGGGCAATCAATGAGGATAAAGGGATAGGACTCACGAATTTCGGCAATGCATTCGCGCAGTCGGTGTTCGCGGTTAGGGAGGTCCACGAGCTCGAGATTGGCGCCGACGAGGTTCTTGTCGGCCGTGATGATGTGCAAGCCTTCGAGGTCCGTCGCGATGATGGCGTCCTGCGGAGAGGCTCCACCGAGCAGGACATCGTACATGCTCGGCCGGCCGGTGTTCTTGGCGACGCCCAGGCCGGTGGTTGCGTTCCCTTGCGGGTCCGAGTCGATTACGAGCACCCGGAGGTCATTGGCGGCCAGCGATGCGGCGAGATTGATGGCGGTAGTCGTCTTGCCAACCCCGCCCTTTTGGTTGGCGATAGCAAATACTCGACTCAAGGGGTCATACTAACATGAATTGGTGGAATTGCTGTTCGGCATTTGCCCCAATTGGGTTTCGGGGAAAACGCAGGCGATTCTTGAAGGCTGGCCCTCTGCCGTTTCGCGTGAAGCATAGCCCTTTTTGGTGCCCGAACACCCGGTGGAGGAGAGGTCGAGCGAATCCGCACGGTTTTCCGATTTCGCGGACGAACCCAGTTTCCAGGGACGTCAGCTCGCCCTGTTTCACGTGAAACAAACCCGATTCGAACATCGGCGAAACAAAGCCAATGTCGAAAGCTATCACCACGGTTTCCCTAGAAAACTTCAGCCGCTAGCTTTCTGAAAAGCCGGGGGTTAGGTCTGCCGACGGCGTAACGGAAACCGTCAGGCCCAGGCGCTCCAGCCGCCGCACCAGCCGCTTGGCCGTGCGCTCCGGGTGCAACCTGTCAAAGTAATCCTCACCCAGATCTTGATACGGCGTTCCGGTCTTCAGAATGCAATATGCGATCACCACGATCTTATGCGCGACGGCAATCACCGCCCGCGCCCATCCGCGCCGCGCCTTGACGCGGTGGAAGAAGGCTCGCAGGTATCCCTGTTTGCAGCGCGAAGCGGCCCACGCCGATTGCGTCAAGATCCGCCGCAAATACTTGTTGCCCTTCTTGGTCCGGCCGCTCAACTGCTTGCCCGCGCTTTCGCAACTCCCCGGACTCACCCCCGGCCCAACTCGCGCAGTGGTCGGCATCTGGGAACACCGACATGTCCGCGCCCAACTCCGCGATCAGATGCCACGCCGCGATCTTCTCTACTCCCGGGATCGTCGCCAACGCATTCACCTGATCCGCATGCGGCTGCATCCGCAGCGCGATCTCCGCCTCCAACTCCTCCACCTGCCGGCTCAGAAACTGATACAGCGCATAGTGCGTCTTCAGCATCGTGCGATGGAACTCGTTGAAGCAACCCTTGAGCGATTCCTTCACCTGCTTTTCTTTCTTGCGTAGCCGGCCCTTCACCTTCCACGCCAGCAACTCCGGCGAGTCTTCGCCTGCAATCATCGCCTCGATGATGCGCCGCCCCGACAGCCCCAGCAGATCGCTCGCTACCGAGGAGAGTTTGATGTTGGCGGTCTCGAACCAGTCGCGAATCTAGTTATGCGACTCGCCCCGCTGCTGGAGCAGGCTGAGACGATAGCGCAGCAACTGCCGCAGTTCCCGAATCTCGTGCGGCGGTACAAAGCTGGGGTCCAGGCGGCCGTCTTGCAAGTACTCGGCAATCCGCTTGGCGTCCCGCCGGTCGCTCTTGCGGCCCTGCAATGCCTTCACCTGCACCGGATTCACCAATACCAACCGGAAACCGTGATCTTCTAAAATGTCCCACACCGGACGCCAGTACACGCCGGTGGATTCCATGGCGATTTCGGTGACCTTCAATTGCTTCAGCCAGACCCGCATGCGTGTTAGATCGTTGCGAAAGGTCATGTACGTCTTGCGCGCCGGAGCCCCATCGCCTCCCTCCGGCGGCAACACGCAAACCACGATGGTGTCTTTGTGGACGTCCAGTCCACAGCAACGGCGGTATACTACGTTCGACATAACGTCCTCCTGCCGCCGGAGACGAGGGACGCTGGAAGAAATCGGACTTTCCCTGGCGGGCTTCCCACCTTGCGGCAGGAGCCTCAATCGTAAATTCCCAAAACGCGCCCCGGCCATATTCACGCACGGGCTTGTTGACGCCAGAACGGAGCCGGTCTATATCGCCTCGGCGCCCCCCCCAGGATCTCTCCACTGGCGCCCGTTTTCATCCCCATAGGTGCCGAAGCGTAGCGCCGCCAATTCGCATTCACATGAAACGAGACCATTTCTGACTTCCCAACGGCGCGCACGATCTGACGAGGAAACGCAGTCCGGGTTTACCGAGGCAGCCCCTTTTCAGGAACGAACCCAATTCGAACATGCCAGCCAATCCTGTTTCACGTGAAACAGCCGCCCAGACGACCTGGGCCCCTACCCCAATCCGACATCCAGCCCCTACCTTCAATGTGTTTCTCGGCCAAGGGGCCGCATTCACGGCAGGCTTTACCCACCATTTCCGACGGATCCGGGCCTCCGGCGCGACTAACTAACATCTCACCCTCCGACTACAAACGCCTACCTATCCACAGACGCCGCGCCTTGCCCCACGGCAGTGCGACCGGCTCCTTCCATTCGAAACCCATTCCCGCCGGAGGTTCTTCGGCTCCACTCAATAGATCGGCGTTTGGCGCAAGCACCTTTAGCATCGACGCCAAATCCCTGTAGCCGACCGCCCTCGATATCGCCACGTCGAACGTCTCCCGCACGTCCTCCACCCGTTTCGCAATGACTTTCACGCCCGGTAACCCACGGCTCGCTTCCCGCAGAAACACGGCTTTCCGCTGGTGGGACTCGATCAGCGTCACCGAGCACTCCGGCCGCAACACCGCGACCGGCAACCCCGGAAAGCCGGCGCCAGAGCCGATGTCCACGATGGCCAACGGCCCCGGCGGCAAATGCGCGCCCAGAAACAGCGACTCGCAATAGTGGCGCTCCACCGACTCCTCTAGTCCGGTTATCGCGCTCAGATTCAGCGTCCGATTCCAAAGCAGCAACAGCCGATAGTGCGCTTCGAGCATTCCCACCTGCTCGGGGCTCAGCTCGACGATCCCGCCGAGCCTCGCCGCTAAGGCCTCAGCAAACACGTTTCAAATCCAGGTATACGTCTAGGATAGCCACCGCCGCGGGCGTTACCCCAGGAATCCGGGAGGCCTGCCCGAGCGTCACCGGCCTGACGCGCTCAAGCTTCGTCTGCACCTCCCGCGACAGCCCCGGGATCCCGTTAAAGTCGAACCCGGCGGGAATCGGCCGGCGCTCAGCGCCTTTCATATGCTCCATCTCCCGCTCCTGCTGGGCCACATAACCGCCGTACTTGGCCTTGGTTTCGACGGTCGTCACCAACCCTTGCACCGGCTCCTCGCCCAGCACCTGCCGCACCCATTCGGCAATTTGGCTCATGGAAGCGTCCGGACGCTTCAGCCACTGCCCGTACCGGCTCCGCTTGAGAGCGGCATTCAGCACCTCGGCCTGCCGTTGCTTCCGAACCAACAAATCCCAGCGATCATCCGTAACCAGACCGGCGCGGCGTCCAATCGGCGTGAGGCGCTCGTCGGCGTTGTCAATCCGCAGATGGAGCCGGAACTCGGCGCGGGAGGTGAACATACGGTACGGCTCATCGGCGCCCTTAGTCACCAGGTCGTCGATCAGGATTCCGACGTAACCCTCCATGCGTCCGATCACCATCGGCGGCTTGCCACTTAACTTCAGCGCTGCGTTCATTCCAGCCATGAGCCCCTGGCAGCCCGCTTCCTCATAACCCGATGTCCCATTGATCTGCCCGGCCAGGTAGAGGCCCGCAAGCCTCTTCACCCCCAGTGAGTGATCCAGTTCGCGAGGGTCGATCGCGTCATACTCGATGGCATAGCCGGGCCGGATCATTTCCGCGCGCTCCAACCCCGGGACGGATGCCAGCACGGCGACCTGCACATCGACAGGCATGCTGGTGGACATGCCGTTCACATAAACTTCGTTGGTATCTAGGCCTTCCGGCTCCAGAAAAACCTGGTGGCGCAACTTATCTGGGAACTTGACCACTTTGTCTTCGATGGAAGGGCAATACCGGGGCCCAATTCCCTCAATCTGGCCGCTATACAGCGGCGAACGCGGGATAGCTTCCCGCAGGATTCGCAGCGTCTCCTCGGTCGTGAAGCCGCTGTGGCAGACGATCTGCGGCCGGTCGATCCGCTCCGTCAGGAAGGAAAACGGCGTGGGGTGCGCATCGCCTGGCTGGGGTTGAAATCGGGCCCAGTCGATAGTGCGTCCGTCCAGGCGCGGCGGGGTGCCTGTCTTCAGCCTGGTCCAGCTCAAGCCCAAGCTCCGCAGTTGATCGCCCAGCAACTGCGACGGCGCCTCACCGCTCCGGCCGCAACTGTATTTCGCTTCGCCGATGTGCGCCAAGCCGTTCAGAAACGTCCCCGTAGTGACGACGACGGCGCCACATTCGATGCTCCGCCCGTCCCGCAACAGGACTCCCTCGACGCACCCGTCCCGAATCGCCAGCGCCCCCACCTCGGCCTGCTTGATGCGGAGGTTGGGCTCCTGCTCGAGAACTTCGCGCATGCGCACCCGGTAAACCTTCTTATCCATCTGCGCGCGCGGAGACCAGACCGCCGGGCCCCGGCTGGTGTTCAGCAAGCGGAACTGGATGCCTACCGCATCGGCCACTTGCCCCATCACTCCACCGAGGGCATCGATCTCGCGCACCAGGTGGCCCTTGGCGATGCCGCCGATGGCGGGATTGCACGACATCTGGGCGATGAGGTCGAGGTTCATGGTCACCAGGGCGGTCTTCATACCCATACGCGCGCTGGCGCGAGCTGCTTCGCACCCGGCGTGACCGGCGCCGACAACCACGACGTCGTACTTCTCCTGCATTGATATCATTGTATCGAAATGAGAATTCTCATCCTTGGCGGCGGAGGCCGCGAGCACGCGATGGCGTGGAAGCTGGTCCAGTCCCCTGGTGTATCCATCTTCGCGGCGCCGGGAAATCCCGGCATCGCTCAAATCGGGACGTGCTGTCCCGTTGCGGACGGCTCCCCGGAGTCGTTCCTCTCGATTGCCGATCATGCCGGCGCCGATCTGACCGTGGTGGGGCCCGAGGCTCCGCTAGTGGCGGGAGTGGTGGATGCCTTCCGTGCGCGGGGCCGCAAGATCTTTGGACCCGACCAGGCGGCTGCCCGGCTGGAGGGCAGCAAGGTATTCGCAAAGTCCTTTCTCACGCAAAGGCATATCCCTACGGCGGATTTTGTCGCTGTCGACAATGAAACCGACGCCCGGCGTGCGCTCGACCGGTTCGGATTCCCGGTCGTATTGAAAGCCGACGGACTGGCCGCCGGCAAGGGCGTGGTGGTGGCGCAGACGCGCGCCGAGGCGGAGCAAGCTCTGGCGACGCTCAAAGGGCGCCTGGTTATCGAGGAGTTCCTGCGCGGTGAGGAGGTGAGCTTCATCGCCTTGTGCGACGGCCGGAACGTGCTACCGCTGGCGCCTACCCAGGATCACAAAGCCGTTTTCGACGGCGACACGGGGCCGAACACGGGCGGTATGGGCGCGTATTGCGACCGGGCGATCCTGAGCGAAGCGCAGACGCGCGAGATTCTCGACCGGGTCATCTATCCCACGGTGGAGGCCACGCGCTTCACGGGTTTCCTGTATGCCGGAATGATGATGACCGCGGACGGGCCGAAAGTGCTGGAGTTTAATGTCCGCATGGGAGATCCGGAAACGCAGCCGCTTATGCATCGTCTAGCCTCCGATTTCGCCGCCGTTCTAATGGCCGGGGCCGAGGGGAACCTGGGAGGCGCGCACCTGGCGTGGCGGCCGGGTCCCAGCGTCTGCGTGGTGCTGGCCTCGGCCGGCTATCCTGGCGCATATGAAAGCGGCCGCGCGATTTCCGGAATCGAATCCGCGGAAGCGCTCGGGGCGACGGTGTTTCACGCGGGCACGCGCATCGGCGCACAGGGCCTCGAAACGGCGGGCGGCCGCGTCCTCGGCGTTACGGCCGGCGGGGACGACCTGCGGACGGCTATCGACCGCGCCTATGAAGCCGTGCGCCAGGTTCACTTCGACGGCATGCACTATCGCAGCGATATTGGACGCAAGGGCCTCCGACGGTACAATGAAAGAACCGTGGGCACGTAGCTCAGATGGATAGAGCAGTCGCCTCCTAAGCGACAGGTCGGCAGTTCGAATCTGCCCGTGCCTACCACACGCCGTTCTCTCCTACGGGTACAATGCTCGGTATGACCAGGCGAGAACTTTTGGCGGCGGCTCTGGCGGCGGCGGCGGTCGCGCCCTTGCGCGGGCGTGCGCGGTGGGACCGGTCCCGAATCAGCGCGATCACGGATGAGATCGGCAACACGCCCGACGAATCCATCGCGTTCGCGCACGAGTATGGATTGCAATTCGTGGAGATCCGCGACCGCAAGGGGCCGGGCGGCGCGAAGGAGTACTTCACCCTGCCGGAAGCCGTGATCAAAGCGGACGCCCTCAGCCTCAACGGGGAAGGCCTCAAGGTCTCCTTCGTCAACACCAGCCTCATGAAGTTCACCTGGCCCGGAATGGAGCCGCCGCATCGGCGCCCGGAGGAGCCCGCCGCCCGCGAGAAGCGTCTCGCGGCCGAGAAAACGCGCTTCGATGCGCGTATGGAGGATCTTCACAAAGCCATCCGATGCGCTCAATGGATGGGCTGCGACAAGGTCCGCATCTTCACGGGGACGCGCCTCGAGAATCCCGAGAGCGCCTTCCCGAGAGTGGCCGAGGTGCTCGAAGAGATGGCGGCCGCGGCGGCCAAAGAGAAGATCTACCTGCTCATTGAGAACGAAGCATCGCAAAACGTGGCCACATCGGCCGAGTTGGCCGGCATCATGAAGGTGATCCCGTCCAAGTGGGTGGGCATGAACTGGGACCCGCACAACGCTTACGGGAAGGAGACTTCTTTTCCCGACGGATACAAACTGCTTCCGCAGAAGCGGCTCTACAATGTCCAGGTGAAGGCCAAGGGCGTCATGCCGGACAGCCCCGAAAAGGAAGACTGGCGCGCGATCATGACCGCGCTCGACCGTGACAACTATCCCGGCAAGGTCGCCCTGGAGACGCATATTTTCGACGGGACGCTCATCGCGGCCGCCCATGCCTCGATGGAAGAGATCATGCGGATTGTGCGCCAAATAGGCTGATAGCAAACATGGACCAGCCCGAGGGCCGCGTGTGCTCGTTCGGCCCCTTCCGCTATGACCCGTCGCAGCGGTTGCTTTTCCGGGAAGGCGCGATTGTCCCGCTGGTCCCGAAAGCCATCGATACGCTTCATGTCCTCCTGGAGCGCCGCGGGCGCATGGTGGAGAAGGCCGAGTTGATGAAGCTGGTATGGCCCGACGCCTCGGTGGAGGAAGTGGGCCTGGCGCGAAACATCTCGGTCCTCAGGAAAGCCCTGGGGGACGAGGGCGACCCGAGCGCGTACATCGAGACCATTCCGCGGCGCGGCTACCGATTCACGGCGGAGGTTCGCGACGATCTCCCGGCGCCGACTCCGCCCCGCCGCCGCATCCGGATGTGGCCGGCGACCGGCGGCCTCGCGCTTGCACTGGCGGCGCTGGTCTACTGGCAGTTCTATACGCCATCCCGCTACCTTCCCAGGGGCAGGCAATACGCCGGCCTGGCGGTCGTTCCGTTCGAGTGCCCCACTGCGGACTTGGTCCAAGCCACGGTTCCGCAGACGCTGAGCGAGCTTCTGGTGGTGGAACTGAGCAAGCTCGACGGCGTGCAGGTGGTTTCGCCAAGCACCGTCCGCCGCCATCAGCGGTTTGGGATTTCGATGGGTCTGATGGGGCGTCTCCTGGGGCTCGACGTCTTGGTCGAGGGCACGGTTAAAAGAGCCGGCGACCGGGTTCGGGTCACTTCCCGGTTGGTCGACGTTCACACGGGCAAGATCGTGTGGTCCGACAGCGTGGAGTATCCCGGAGCCGATCTCGATTGGGTGGTCACCTCGGCCGCGCGAGAGATCACCGCCAGGATCGCGGCGCGGATTTCGGCCCCCCGCCCGACCCATTGATATTGCGGCCCTTCATCATTTGCGAAGGGTTCCTTCATGGATTTCGAAGGGAAGAAGAAGCTCTTACGAGGCCGATAACGGGGCACTCTGTCAGTGACGGGGCGCTGAAAACGCTTGACAGGCGGAACTGCCTGCCCCACCAGCCGGCCAACGCGCCCGCCATGAGGAGCGCTCTATGACGATTCCCAACGCGTTGTACCTTGCTGCGACGGCCGGCCGCTGGACGGCGCGCATCGCGGGTACGCTGCTATTCCTGATCTTTCTGGCGTTCTTCTTCGGAGAGGGGCCACCTGACCTCTTCCGCGCAACAGCGCGGGAAAACGTGCTCTTTCTGGGAATGGCCGCCCTGTTTGTAGGGCTGATTCTGGCGTGGAAATGGGAAGCCTTCGGCGGCCTCCTCTCCGTGGCCGGGTTCGTCCTCACGGCCATCCTGGAGACGAACCATTTCGGGATGCCGGCCCTCCGGCCGCCAGCCGTGGTAGGCGTGGTCCACATCGTGTGCTGGTGGGGGTTGCGCGCCACCGCGCCGCCGCCTGGCGCGGCCTGGGCGAATCCGTTCGTGGGGAAGGGATGGCGCATAGTGCTTCTGGCCGGCGCGGCTGCCCTGGGCATCTTCATTCTGTTGTGCGCCAATGAGATGTTCGGCAATCCGCCGCTCATGACCGCGGCGTTGCACCCCGGACCCGATCTTGCCGGCGCGTGGCGGGCGCGGGTGACGGGCCCGCTGGGGCGGCCGCTGCCCACGCCGATCGACGTGGTCCTCACTATTCATCCGGATGCCTCGGTATCGGGGACGGTGGGCGCCGCCACGCTCCTCGACGGACGGATTTTCAATGATCGAAGCTGGTTCGGGCAACTCCTGCACGTGCGCGTGGACTACGGGATCGAGGGCAAGCTGTCCGAGACGCTGCGGCTATATGAGGGCGTCGCCGATGACCGATTCAACGCGGGCCTGATGAGACGAGGGCCGGACCTCGAAGGCAGCTTTGTGGTGGCGCGATTCCCGCTCTGGCTGCCGCTCAAGAAGGAGTAATAGCCTGGGCCTGCCGTCACTCCTGGGGACGTCGAGGCTGGCGTTCGCGGATGCCTTCTCCCACCGGTCCTTCATGCCGAAGCGTGGTATTGAGCCATTCGGTCATCTGGCGTTCCCAATCCGGCACGCCCGGAATGGTGTGCCAGGCGCCCGTGCCGTGCGTGCCGTTCGGAATGCGGATGATGTCGCACTGGACGCCGACGTTACGCAGCGCGGTTTGCAGATTGGTGTCTTCGGTGAATGGGATGTATTCGTCCTTGTCACCCTGGATCAGCAGAAACGGCGGCGCATTGCTGGTCACATAGGTAATCGGGGAAGCTTCCTTGAGAGCTTGCTGCTCGCCTTTCCGCCGAATCAGGGGATCGAGCAGCGCGTGCACGTCCGCGTTCAACGGGACCGTGGCGAAACTGCTCTGCGCAAAGAGGGTAACCACGGCCTGGACGTTGGCGTTTTCCCGGTCCACGGGATCGGCGGCTTTAGGATCGCCGGGTGCGCCCAGCAAACCCACCATGTTGCTCAGGAATCCGCCAGCGGAACCACCGACCAACGCGATCTTCCTGGGGTCCGCATTCCAGTTCCCGGCATTATGACGAAGGTAGCGAACGGCGCGTTCGACGTCATAAACCATGTAGGGATAGGGGTACTTGGGCGCAAGGCGGTAATTGATGGAAAACACGGCGTATCCCGCCGGCGCCAGAAAGTCCGCGCAATAGGCCTCGCTGCCGGCCGTGCTGTCGCCGCGCTGGTACCCGCCGCCGTGGATGACGATGGCGATGGGATGAACGCCCGGCCCCTTGGGAGCGTAATAGTCCATGGTGAGCTTCTGGCCATCGGCCTCGCCATAGATCAACCCGTCCTGGGCGGGCTTGCGCGGATCGGCGGCGCAAACCGGAAGCGCCAAGAGAATTGCCGTAAGGATCAACTTGGTCGGGGACGTCACCATAGAAGGAGTATAAGGAATTCGGGTCGCCGGCGGAAAGCGGCGAGACCCAATGCAGGATTCGTCCGGCCCCGGCTGATCTGGATGCGCCGGGTAGCATGGCGGGTCAGATACCAGCAGGGCGGGTAACCCAGTTGCGGGAACAGCGCCCGCACGCAGGTCTCGGTATCGGAATCGCCCAGCAAATACTCGATACGCCCATCCTTGAGCCGCACCGCGTAGCTCGTCTGCACCCGCACACTCCCGAGGGTCTGCCGGTTGCCGGGAAAGCGATAGCGCGCCGAGAGGTAGTCGCCGGCATACAAGCCGGCCAGGGCCAGCAAGGCGGTCAGGGCCACGCGCGAAATGCATCTCACAGGGCCATTCTAGTATCACGACCGTCTGATTTTCATCGGCGCCTCGGACTGCTTTGCCAACCAGCGTTGGCGGGGAAGGATGCCGGCATGGCAGGCTGAAGACCGCTTTACGGGGGCGGCGGCGCCGGGTCCAGTCCTGGAGTGGGCTCAGACTCTTGGGCGCCCAGGCTTTTCAGCGCAGCCCTAGCGGATTCATTCCCAGCGGCGGCGGCCTTGCGGTACCAGATGATGGCCTTGTCGCGGTCCTGGTCGACGCCTAGTCCACCCTCCCACAACACGCCGATGTTGAACAGCGCCGCATCGCTGCCGGCTGCGGCCGCGCTTTGATACCAGCTCATGGCCTGGGCGTAATCCACGGAGACGCCGAGACCCTGCTGGTAGAGCACGCCGATGGCATTGGCGGCGGTGATATCCCCTTCCCCCGCCGCCTTTCGAAACCAGCTCATGGCCTCCACATAGTTCACCGGCACTCCCAGACCATCGCGGAATAACACGCCAGCGTTGAAGGTGGCCTCGGCATTGCCGAAAGACGCAGCTTTGAGGAACCAGCTCATGGCCTGAGCGTAGCTTTTCGGCCGGCCCAGCCCCTCATAGTACAAAAGGCCAATATTGCACATCGCTTGACTGTTTCCGGCATCCGCCGCCCGGCGGAACCAGGCCATCGCCGACGTGTAGTCCAGGTCCGCGCCGCGCCCGCTTCCGTACATCACGCCGAGGTACATCATGGCATCCACGTTGCCGAGCTCCGCAGCCTGGCGGAAACCTACCAGGGCGACGGAATTGTTCCCGGCGTTATACGCCTGCAGGGCGCGAGTCATCACGGCTTCGGCGCCGGGGGCGGTGTCGGGTCGAGCGGCGGCAGCGCCGGGTTGAGCGCTGGCCGGTGGGCCGTAGAGCAACCCGGCCGCTACGGCGGCGGCCCACACAGGGGTGGCCGACCACCAGCGGCTTCGGTGGTTCGCGGCGAAACGCATCTTCTGTATTATGACGCTCCGCCGACAGGCCCGGTTGCCGGGCCGGCTGACACGACAAGCGCCCGGAGCCGGCGCATTCGGTTCTAGGCGGCGCGGGCTCGCCTTAAGGAAGTAGAATGATCTCATGAGCGCCGCCCGTTACGTCCGCTGGCAAGACGGAGGTATGTGGCTCGGGTATTTTGAGGAGTTCCCCGATTATCTGACCCAAGGCGAGACGCTGGCCGAATTGGAGGAAAATCTCCGTGATCTCTACCACGACCTGACGAGCGGTGAGATTCCGGGCATCCGTAGAGTTGCTGAGCTCGCCGTCGGATGAAGCGGGCCGACCCAATTCGCAGGCTCGAAGCATCAGGGTGCTTGCTTGTCCGCCACGGTGGGAAGCACGATTGGTACTGCAACTCGAAGTCCGGAGTGCCCCAACCAGTGCCCCGTCACAGGGAAGTGAACGAAATCGTCGCCAAACACATCTTGAAAAAGCTCGCCGATTAGCGCCGAATCTCCGTGGCGCCGGCGCGAGCTAGAATAGGAAGTATTCGAATCGCAACCTCCCCCGTAGCGGGCGGCGTGTGCCTGGCCGCCGACGAGGAGCCGGCCGACGATGCCTTTTGTCCACCTGCACTGCCACACGGACTATTCGCTGCTCGATGGCGCCTGCGATATCGACCAGCTCATGAGGGCTACCGTGGAGCAGGGGATGCCCGCGGTGGCCATGACCGATCACGGCAACCTGTTCGGGGCAGTCAAGTTCTACAACGCAGCGACGGCCGCCGGCGTGCATCCCGTTATCGGCTGCGAGGTTTACGTTTCGCAGCAGGGCTACAAGACCCGGTCCGACACCGACCGCTACAACCACCTGGTGCTGCTGTGCGAGAACCAGGAAGGCTATCGCAACCTCATCAAGCTGGTCTCCACGGGATACCTGGACGGCTTCTATTACAAACCCCGCATCGATATGGACCTGCTGGCGCGGCACTCCAAGGGTCTGATCGGCCTGTCAGCCTGCCTGCGCGGGCAAATTCCTGAGACGCTGCTCTCGGACAAGCACGAGGACGCGCGGCGCCTGGCGCACACCTACGCCGACATTCTGGGACAGAAAAACTTCTTCCTCGAAGTGCAGGACCACCACCTGGACCAGGACCGCCGGCTCATTCCGGAGCTGAACCGCCTGGCGCAACAGACCGGGTTGCCCCTGGTGGCCACCAACGACTCGCACTACCTGCGTAAAGAGGACGCCCGTCCGCACGAGATTCTGCTCTGCATCCAGACCGGAAAGGGGTTCAACGATCCCAACCGCATGCGCTGGGCCACACCCGACTTCTACCTCAAGTCGGGCGAGGAAATGGCGCTGCTGTTCGGCGAGTTGGAGGATGCGCTCGACCAGACGTGGGAAATCGCGCAGCGCTGCCAGGTGAAGATCGAGAAGGTGAAGGAGCCCTTTCCGAAGTTCGACGTGCCCGAGGAACACTCCACCGATACCTACTTCGAATACATCGCGCGCCACGGCTTCGAAAAGAGGCGCCCGCGCCTCGAAGCGCTGCGCGCCAAGGGCATTCTGAAGCACGATCTGGCGGAGTACGCGGAGCGCCTGGATCGCGAAATCCAGATGATCCAGAAGATGAATTTCTCGGGCTATTTTCTGATCGTCTGGGATTTCATCCGCTACGCCCGCTCCAAGGGGATTCCGGTGGGCCCGGGACGCGGATCGGCGGCGGGCAGCCTGGTGGGCTATGCCATGGCCATCACGGATATCGACCCGCTGCAATACGGGTTGCTGTTCGAGCGTTTTCTCAACCCGGAGCGCGTGAGCCTACCCGATATCGACGTGGATTTCTGCATGAACCGGCGCGGCGAGGTGATCCAGTACGTCACCGCCAAATACGGCCGGGAGCAGGTGGCGCAGATCATCACCTTCAATACGCTGGGGGCGCGGGCGGCCATCAAGGACGTAGGGCGCGTGCTGGAGATGCCCTTCCAGGACGTGGAGCGCCTCACCAAGATGGTGCCGGCTGTTCTGAACATCTCGCTGAAGGATGCCATTCGCCAGGAGCCCGGCTTCAACGAAGCGGCGAAGAAAGACGAGCGGGTGGCGGATGTGCTGCGGGTGGCGTTGCGTTTGGAAGGCCTGGCGCGCAATTGCTCGGTGCACGCCGCCGGGGTGGTGATTTCGCCGCAGCCGTTGCAGGAACTGGTTCCGCTCTACAAGACCAACCGCGACGAAATCGTGACGCAGTTCGACATGAACGGCCTGGACAAGCTCTCTCTTCTCAAGATGGACTTCCTGGGCCTGACCACCCTCACGCTGATCGACGACGCGCTGCGGCTTATCGAGAAACGCCACGGCGTCGCGATCGTTCCCGAGGACCTGCCGCTGGACGATCCGGCTACTTACCAGATCTTCGCCAAGGCCTATACCAGCGGCGTGTTCCAGTTCGAATCGAGCGGCATGCGCGACATTCTGCGGCGCTATCAGCCAAGCCGCCTGGAGGACCTCACGGCGCTGAACGCCGTGTACCGCCCGGGCCCCATCCAGGGCGGCATGGTGGACGATTTCATCGAGCGCAAATGGGGCCGGCGCCCGGTGCAGTACGATCTTCCCGAACTCAAGGAATTGCTCGAAGAGACCTACGGCGTCATCGTCTACCAGGAGCAGGTGATGCAGATCTCCAACCGCCTGGCGGGCTACTCGCTGGGCGACGCCGACCTGCTGCGCCGCGCCATGGGCAAGAAGAACGCCGAGGATATGGCCAAACAGCGCGAGCGTTTCATAGCAGGCGCGCTGGAGCGCGGCTTCCCGCAGAAGAAGATCGAGAAGATCTTCGATTTGATGGAGCAGTTCGCGGGCTACGGCTTCAACAAATCACACTCGGCCGCTTACGCCTACCTGGCCTATGTCACGGCGTATTTGAAGGCCCACTACCCGGTGGATTTCATGGCCGCGCTGCTCACCTCCGAAACCGGCAACACGGCCAAAGTGGTGAAGTACATCAACGAATGCCGCGAGATGGGCATCACGGTTCTCCCGCCGGACGTGAACCACAGCGACTGGAGCTTCACGCCGGACGGCGAAGCCATCCGCTTCGGGCTGGGCGCGGTGAAGAACCTGGGGCAAAGCGCGGTGGAAGCGGTGGGCCGCGCGCGCCAGGAAGGCGGGGCATTCCGCTCGCTGTACGATTTCTGCGAGCGGGTGGATCTGGGGTCGTTGAACCGGCGCATGATCGAAAGCCTGATTCGCGCCGGCGCGATGGATTCGCTCGAAGGTGCGCGCTCGCAGAAGTTCGCCGCCG
>JBEKPK010000030.1:0-26807 GCA_049520795.1 Bryobacteraceae bacterium | reverse complement strand
TCCGTCAGCGCCATCTGCCGCACGCCCGACCCCATGGTGGAAGACCTTTGCCGGCGTACTCAGGGCGATTTCCGCATCGCCGGAACCGCGGCGGAACTCGAGGCCCTCGTGGATGCAGCCCACCGCGCCGTGATCGAGCAATATACGGTGACCTACCGAAGCGTGGCTCCCAACGCGGCCGCCGTCCGAGTGCGAATCAACCTGCCGGATGCCTGGGGAGAGACCCTGCTGGCGGCGCCCAACCCGAGTCTCGAAGCGGCCGTGGCTCAGGCGCTCGCCTGCCGGGACTCGGCGCGGGGTTTCGCGGGGGAGAAACACGGTACAGTTCGAGCCATTTCCTGCTGAAGTGACGCCAGCGAGCATGGAAATGCCCGCTGCGACAAGCAAGCGTACGGCAACGAATGGGTCGGCGATCGCCGGCTGGCGTCAACCACTACTTACGAAGTCGTTGCGAACTGCCGTGAGGCCGCCAGGCGGGCGCGTCCGCGCTGCTTCACCTCTCCGGCGAGGTCGTGCATGGATAGCTCCGCGACGATGCGCCCCTCACCCCGAGCAAGAGAGGCTTCGGCCTTATCGACAGCGGCCAGAATTCCCGCGCGGGTGCGCTCCCGCTCTTCCCAGAAGGCAAGGGCCTCCCGCACGGCATCTTCTTCGCCGTTAAGCCGCCCGCTTGCAATCGCTTGACGAACGAACGCCTGCTGGTCGGCGGTGAGTTGCACTTCCATTGTCTCCAGAGTACGGCAAACCCCGCGGGGAGGCAAGTCTTCTAAACTAACTAATGCGCGCCTCGCCCCCACAACGGCCAACGGCCCGACCGGAAACCGTAGGGGCCCTGCGTGTCCGGCTCGGCTGCGCGCCGAGGCGCCGCCCGAAGTACGCAACCCGAGTTCAGGGACAGCGCCCCCCGCTATCTCCCGTCCGACGCGTGCATGGCCGACATCAGCTCAACCTTCTTCTGCTCGCTGGCCGTGAACAGGTCCTCCGGATAGACGCGGTAGTTCAGCATCTCGCTGTAAATCGCGCCTTCGCGGTTGTTGTTGAACGCCATTCCGGCCAGGTATTGCAGGCGCAGGTTGCCATCGCGGTTTAGCTCGGCGCCGAGGAGCCATGGCCTTAGGTCGGATGCCCGGCCGGCGTAAGTCGCGAACAGATCGACGGCGGAGCCTAGCCCGACTTCCTGGATCGACTGGGCCACGCGCGCGTAATCGGGCTGATCCAGGCGATGCTGGATAGCGTCCACGTCGATCCGGGTCGGTTCAGCCTGACCCAGCAGGACAAGGTCGTAACCGCCGCCGCTCAACTCGTTGGCCCATATCGTACCGTTGGGAAAGGCGTCGAAGAAGGTGGCGATCTCGCTCTTCACGGTGTCGGCGTCGCTCTCGTATAACGGCACCCATTGAGTGACTACGCCGCCGGGATTCAGCTTCTCCTTGACCATCTCGAAGTACTCCTTCGAGTACAGCGTGGCGCTGCCTTTGACGAAAGGGTGAATGGGGTCGGAGGTGATGATGTCGAACTTCTCGGGGGTGGTCAGGACATAGTGGCGGGCGTCGTCAAAGACCACGTGCGTGCGCGGGTCGTCCAAAACATCGTAGTGCTGTTCGTGAAAGTATATCTTGGCCGTCCGCGGGATGACCGGCTCCATTTCGCAAATCACGATGCGATCGATGGTGGGATGGAGCACAAATGTGCCGGCGGTAACTCCGGCGCCGAAGCCCACCACCAGGACCGAACGCGGGGCCGGATGGATCAGGGCCGGCAGGTGGCCCAACATGCGCTGCAGGCGCATATCGTAGGGCTCGGTGGAGGCTTCCACCTTGCCGCTGACGTGGAACTGCACGGCGCCGTCGCTCCAGCGGGAAATGGCGATGGAGGAGTTGATGCCCTCGGCGGTGAAAAGGATCTCGGAGCTGTTCCTGGTGATCATCATGCGGCGGCCGTAAGCGATCAGCTCACCCGGGACGTCGGAGACGTTGAAGGCCAGGAACAAGGCGGCCACGGCGGAGGCGGCCAGCAGCGCGGCCCCGATTTGCGAGCGCGACCGCCGGACCAGCGGCGCCAGCACGACCAGCGCGCCCGCCAGGGGAATCAGAATCAACAGGCCTTCCGAGCGCCTTGTGCCAAGCCATGGAACCAAAATGGCGCTGAAGGTCAGGGCGCCCACAATGGCGCCGGCGGTGTTGGCGGCGTAGACGCGGCCCACCAGGCGCGCCGGATCGCCGCCTTGGGCGGCCGCGGCCAGGGCGAATGGGAAACTGGCGCCCCACAGCAGCGCCGCCGGCAGCACGGCCCAAAAGCAGCGCGCCATATCCAGTTGGAGCGTGTACCATGGGCTGGCGGAGAGGAACGGGTTGATGGGCCAGAAGGGAAGAGATTGGGCGATCTGATATGCGGACCAGGCCACCGCCAGAACCAGGAGCAGTTGGCAGCCGCCCAATGCGGCGCGGGGGCGCAGGTTTCGGAGCAAAGCAGCCCCCACCGCGCTGCCAATGCCCAGGCCCACCAGGAAAACCGTCAGGATGATGGCGAAGGTATAGACGGTGGCCCCGAGCATCAGGCCGAGCAGCCGGGTCCACACCACCTCGGCCCCCAAGGCGCCCGCTCCGGAGAGGGCAATGGCGACGTACACCGGCCAGTAGCCGGCAGGCACGATCTCCACGGGCGCTGGCGGCGGGGTTTTGTGCGGGCTCCGTGCGGCCAGCAGCCAGGCGGTCAGGGCGACTCCGGCGTTGAGGGCGGCGGCGACGAAGGTCGCCGTGGCCATATCATACACGCGCAGCAGATAGAACCCCGCCAGCAGGCAGCCGAACACGGCGCCGGCGGTGTTCCCGCCGTACAAAAGGCCTAGCCAGGAGACGCCTTTGAGCGTAGTTTCCACCCACCGCGCGGCGGCCGGCAAAGAGGCTCCCATGAGGATGGTGGGAGGCATCAGGCAGATCGCGCAAACCACGGCCCGCAAGACGATCGAAGGGAAGCCGTGACCCACCGCCGAACTGTAGATTCCGCCGATCAACGGCATGCCTATGAGAGCCAGCAGACCGCAAGCGCCTATGCCAACCTCCAAAAGCGCATAAACCCTGAGCGGGTGACGCCCCGGCCGAAGATAGCGCGGCAGGCCGATGCTGCCCAGGCACAGACCTCCCATGAAGGTGGCCAGCAACACGCCCAGCGAGACCGCCGTGGAGCCGATTACCAGTTGCAGCAACTGGTACCAGACGATTTCATAAATCAGCGCCGCGCAGCCGCTGGCGGCGAACAGGATGAGCAGCGCCGGAAGGAAACGGGGCGACGCGCCGGGGGATGCCTGAATAGGGGCCGCTTTATTCATGCGATGTGCCAGGTAAAGGGCAATGATAACGTAATGCGGAGAAGCGCATCGGCGGAGGTGCGGCGGGTTGTTAACCGTTTGTATCAGGGCACGGCTTCAGCCGTGCCGAACATGTGCATCTCAATGGGCTTTAGCCCCTCCGCTGGCAAGCCCGCAGGCAATTCCTTCTCACCGTCCTGAAAAAACAGGGGCTAAAGCCCTCTGAGTGTCCGCGGATTGCGGCACGGCTGAAGCCGTGCCCTGATACAAGGTTCCAACGTCGGGATATCGCTTACCAGTTCCGGACGCGCGCCGCAGCGTCGACTCCCCGGGAAGCCGCTGGAGCCTCCGCGGGCGAGGGGTAACGGCCGGCCAGATAGAATTGGCCCAGCATGGCGGCCCCGTCCAGGGAAGATTCGTCGCGGTATTGGTAGTCGAAATCGCCGGTCCAACGCTTCTTCACATCGATGTATCCGCGAATCTTGGCGCCCCCGCCGGTGGTGGTCACTTTGCGGCCCAGCTTGACCTTTCCGGCGACCTCTTTGAGATGCCCGCCGTGGTAAAGAGCATTTCCGCGGATCAGCGATAGCAGCATGTCCTGCCGGGTGGTTTCGAGGGTGACCCCCGTGAAGCTGGCCTTGAGCTGTTCCATGGAATAGCGCGAGCCGCCCAGAAAAGGCACGTATACCGGCAGCGATTCCTCGCGGCGGTCGCGGTCCGGGTCATCGAAAAACGAGCGCAGGGTTTCGGGAATGTAGCCGTCGTAGAACTGCTGCTCGGTCATGTCGCGGCAGAAGATGGAATGGAACCACTCGAGCGCCTTGCCGCCGGTATTGAGCACGAAGAAAGTGACCCAGCGGCCCGGAATGGCGTGGCAGCGAATGTTGTAGTTGGGCGATCCTATGGGCCGGTCCACGCAGACGAAGGTGATATCGCAGGTGCCGCAGACGTTGTTGATGTCGCCGGGCTCGGTGATGCCGCCGGAAAGCGCGCTCAGCACGGCGTCGTTGCCCCCGCACAGGACCACGCAATCGGCGGGCAGCCCGAGGTGCGCGGCCATTTCCGAGACGATCCGGCCCGCCGGATGGTGGGAATGCATCAGGTCCGGCAGCTTGCTTTCGGGGATGCCCGCGATTTCCAGCACGTCCCGGTTCCAGGTGAGGTCGTTGCGGGCGCTGTTGTAGAGGCCGGTGATGGAGACGGTGGAGGGATCGATGGCCCAGGCGCCGGTCAAGCGCTTCACCATGTGGGTGTTGGTGTGCCCGAACTTGGCCGCGGCGGCGAACACGTGCGGCAGCATTTCCTTGATCCACAGAATGGAGCACAATGAGGAGCCGCCGGAGACCGGCAGGTTGCACGTTTCGCGGAGGAATTTTTCTTCTCCAACGGCTTTGCGGATGGCGCGGGCCTGTTCGTGGGAGCGGCCGTCGAAAAACAGAATGGCGGGGCCGAGCGCGCTTCCGTCTTCGGCCATGGGCAGAAGGCCGGGCGTGGTCACGGAAAACGACATGACCCCGACGGCCTTCAGAAACGGCGCCACCTCGCGGCAGCATTCCGCCAGGGCCCGCCACCACAGGGCCGTATCGACATCGGCCCAGCCGCCGCCGTAAACGTTGACCTCGTAGCGGCGGGAGGCTTCGCAGCGCTTCTCGAGCTCCGGGCTGAATACGCCCAGCTTCAGCGCCGTGGTGCCCACATCGACGGCCAGAATATCGCGGCTCACAAGAGTCCCTCCTCTAAAAGGAAGAGACGCAACGCTTCCACTTGTTCCGCGCTCAACGGCAACAGAGGCCGCCGCGGAATGCCCCCTAGGTATCCGGCCAAAGTCATGGCCGCTTTGACGCCGGAGGGCCCGTACGGGCCGGAGATGGCCTTATTGATGCGGGTGACGCGCTCCTGGAGCGGTACGCCCCGCGCTTCATCCCGCGCATGACCGCGGCGGAACAGGTCAAGCGCAAGTTCCGGGAAGGAATTGGCAAGCGAAACCGTGCCCCCCACCGAGCCGCCCATCATGGCCCGGAAGAGGAAGTTGGCCGACCCGGCGAGGACGTGAAAACCCTCGCATTCAAACGGCAGGAAGTTCTCGATGCCGCTCGATGCGCTGTCCTTCATGCCCACGATGTTGGGGTGCGCCGCCAGGCGGCCCACCAGCGCGGGCGAGAGGGTGACGCCGCAGAACCCGGGGGCATTGTAGAGGACCACGGGAATGGGCGAAGCGTCGGCCAGGGTGGAGAAATAGCGGAACAGGACGTCGTCGGTCATCTGCTTCCGGAAGTAGCCCGGCGAAAGCACCAGACCGAAATCGGCCCCCAAGTCCGCGGCTTCGTGGAGAAACCGCTCGGCGTCGCGCTGGGCATCGTAGGCCGCGCCGGCCATCACCACCTGATCGGGCCGCTTGTGGCCGATGATGCGGCGCAATACGTCCAGCCGCTCACTTTCCGTCAAGCTGCGGTTCTCGCCGTTGGAGCCCAACGCCAGGTAGCCCAGCAGGCCGGTGGCGGCGTAGCGTTCGACGTTGAAAATCAGGGCGCTGGTATCCACCTCCTCATCGGCGGAGAAGGGCGTCGAGATGGGGGTGAAGACCCCGGCCATGCGACTGCGCAGCGAAAGTATAGATTCGGTTGGCATCGGCGTGTGAACCCACGAGACGGGCATGCCCGTCCCCTACGCCGCGGCGGTCGCGCCGCGCAGGATGGCCTCCAGATCGGCGACCGTGAAGTATCCGCCGGGGGTGGCCGGGGAGCGATTTTCCAGTATATGGCAGATCTCGCCGTCCGGATCGCCCAGGCAGGAAAGGACGATCTCGGCCTGGGAGAAATCCTCTCCGCCGGTGTAACCGCTCACCGTGACCACGCATTTCATTTTCGCGGAAACGGCCGCCGCCACCCCGTTGGCGGAGTCCTCCACAACCACGCACTCGGAGGGCGAAACGCCCAGGCGCTGGGCGGTCATGATGTAGATATCCGGGGCCGGTTTCTTGTGTTTCACCACATCGCCCGCGAGCACCAGCGAGAAGCGCGCGGCGGTGTCTTTTCCGACGGCGCGGCGCAGCACGGCTTCCACGGAATCCTGCGCGGAGGTGGAAGCCACGGCCAGCACCCAGCCATTCTCCAGGGCCTCCTCGGAGAGACGTTTGACGCCCGAGCGAGGCGGAATATGCCCCGAGCGGATCATCTCCTGGTAGATTCCGCTCTTGCGCTTGTGCCATTCGGCGATCAGGTCCGCGCGGCCCTGCTTGTCCGCGGGCGGGGTAAACACGCTCAGGAATTGCGGGTCGGCGAAGAGGCTGCTCATGCGCTCCTTGCCGCCCCCGATCTTCAGCTTTTCGCCGTACTCTTCCACGGACCACTGCCAGGGCACGCCGAACTCGCGCCACATCTGGTTGAATGCCGGCAGGTGGCCGTCCTGCTCGGTATCGCCGAGCACGCCGTCGCAATCGAAGATGAGGACCTTGCTCATGCCGCCCTCCCCTCGCTGCCGAACACTCGCATAAAGCCGGCGGCCATGGTCTGCACGTTTTTCTTCACCGCGGCCAGCAACTTGAGCGGGTCGTATTCGGTGGGATGGGCGGTCAGATAATCGCGGAAGGCGTCGGCGAAGGTGATTTTTAACTGCGTCGAGATGTTGACCTTCACCGCCCCGCGGGCGATGAGTTCATGGAACACCGCATCCTCCAGACCCGTGCCTCCGTGAAGCACCAGGGGGACCGGCTCGGCGGCCACGATCTCCGAGACGCGTGCGAAATGGATCTTGGGCTTGCCCTTGTAGAGCCCGTGCGCGGTGCCGATGGCCGGGGCGAAGCTGTCGATGCCGGTCTGCCGCAGAAAGGCTAGCGCGCGGTCGAGCGCCACCGCCGGGCTGCCGTATTCGTCGCCCACGCCATCTTCCACGCCCTTGATGGCCTCCAGTTCGCCTTCCACCGCGACGCCGTGGGCGTGCGCCAGCGCCACCACTTCCTTGGTCTGCGCCAGGTTGTCTTCGTAGGTCAGCTTGGAGGCGTCGAAGAGAACCGAATTCCACCCCGCCGCGACGCAATCCTCTATGACCTTGCGATCGGGGCAATGATCCAGGTGCAGCGTGGCCGGCACGGAAACGCGCCCGGCCATTTCCTCGAACATGATTTTGATGAGCCGGGCGCCCATCGTCTTGACGGTCTTCACGGAGACCTGGACGATAACCGGGGAGCGGGTCTCCTGGGCCGCGGAAAGCACGGCGTCCATCGTCAGGTCGTTGACAATGTTGAAAGCCCCCACTCCATAACGCTTCGCGAAAGCATCGCGCAATAATTCCTGCATCGGTACGACTGGCATGGTGATTCCTCCGCACGATTCCCGGCGGCGGCAGGATCAGCCGCGGCGCGCCGCCGTCCATTATTTAGGGTATTCGATTTCGGGAGCGTTGGACCGGCCCCGGCTGTTTGGGCGTGTCGGGAATCAACGTGTCAGTTCGCGCGACCCACATCGTCATCGAGCCGCGACCGTCAGGGAGCGGTTGTCCGCCGCCCGAGCTTTTCCCGCTCGAAGTCTGATACCCTCGGACTCATGGCGGAGCATCGTTTGCGCGACGTGGGCGGGACGCCCGGCGGCCTGGGCGATTTCCTCTTGGGTTGCGTCATGGCCTGCGTGGGAGGCTACCTGCTGGCCAACCAGGTCATGATAGTCGGCTCGTATTGGAGCTTTTATGGCGCTAATACCTTCGGCGTCACTTTGCTGCCGATGCTGTTCGGCGTCGGCCTGCTGTTCTGGAAGGGGCGCAGCGTCATCGGCTGGCTGCTCACCGGCGGCGGCGCGCTGTTCATTGTGGCCGGAGTGATCGCCAACATGCATATCTATTTTCAGCCGGCGACCCTTTTCAATACCATCATTATGCTGGTGCTGCTGGTAGGGGGAGTGGGGCTGATCGCGCGCGCTCTGCTGCCTCATGGTCCCGTGGGATAAGGCTCCCGCCTTGTCAATCGTGCGACACTGTTTTCATCGATGGATCACCCCATACAGGTGGAGGGACTGACCAAGGACTACGGCGCCGTGAAGGCTGTCCGCGGCATTGACTTCGAGGTCCACGCGGGCGAGGTGTTTGGGCTGCTCGGTCCCAATGGCGCCGGCAAGACCACCACCGTCGAAATCCTCGAAGGGCTGCGCACCCGCACCTCCGGCCGCGTCCGCGTGCTGGGCTGCGACCCGGAGGTGCAAACCCGCAAGCTCAAGGACCGCGTGGGCGTTTGCCTGCAAGCCACCAGGCTGCAGGACAAAATCAAAGTCCGGGAAGCCATGGAGTTGTTCGCGGCTTTCTATACTCGCACCGTCGATAGCGCCCAGCTTCTCAAGCGGCTCCAGCTCTGGGAGAAACGCGAGGCGCTTTATTCCCAGCTTTCGGGCGGCCAGAAGCAGCGGCTGGCGCTGGCGCTGGCCCTGCTCAACGATCCGCAAACGCTGTTCCTGGACGAGCCCTCCACCGGACTCGACCCGCAGGCGCGCCTGGAAATTCGCGACCTGGTGCAGGGCCTGCGCCGCGAACAGCGCACCATCCTTTTGACCACGCATTACATTGAGGAAGCCGAGAAGCTCTGCGACCGTGTGGCGATCGTGGACGAGGGCCGCATCGTGGCCATGGGAACGCCAAGGGAGATTCAGGACGCCGCCTCGGGGGATTCCACGGTCGAGATCGAATGCGCGGCGCCGGTGGACTGGAGCGCTCCGCCCAGGTTCCGCGACGAGCAGAAAGCGTCGCTCGACGAGCGGGGCATAACCATTTCCGTGGCCGGCCGCCGGCCCGCGCGGGCCATCGTGGACATGCTGAAGTGGATCGAGGAGAGCGGCGCCGAGCTGGCCGATATCCGCATCAAACGCCCCTCGCTCGAGGACGCCTTCATCGAGCTCACCGGGAAGAGCCTTCGCGAATGAGACCCTACATTGCGCTGTTCAAGAGCAACATGCGGTTGACCCTGCGGGACCGCGCGGTCCTGTTCTTCAACTATGTCTTCCCGCTGGTGTTCTTCTTCGCCTTCGCCGGCCTGTTCGGCGACTCTAAGGGAAGCGGCGTTTCCTACCTCGTGAGCATGGTGCTCATCATGGGCATCCTGGGGAACGGGCTGTGGGGCGCGGGCATGCGCGCCGTTCAGGAGCGCGAAGCCAACATACTGCGCCGCTTCAAAGTGACGCCCATTTCTCCGGCGCCGATTCTGACCGCGGCCATGGCGGCCGGGTGGCTGCTCTACATGCCCATCGTCATCCTGGTGATTGGCCTGGCGCATTTCGTTTATGGCATGCCAGTCCCGCGCCAGTGGATCTCCCTGCTGCTGATGGTCTCCCTGGGCGTCTGCTCGTTCCGCGCCATCGGCCTGATTCTGGCCGCGGTCACCAACACCATGCAGGAGGCCACGGTTCTCATCCAGTTGTTCTATCTCCCCATGCTGCTCCTGAGCGGCGCCACGGTGCCTGCGGCCATGCTTCCCAAATGGCTGCAAACGTTCGCCGAATTCATGCCGGCCTCGCCCCTGGCGAGGGGCATTCAGGGCATACTTTTCCAGAACCGGACGATTCTCGATTACGGCCCGGCGGTGTTGTCGCTGACCGTCACTCTGGCGCTGAGCATGTTTGTGGCCATGAAGCTCTTTCGCTGGGAAAAAGAAGAGAGAATTCCCACGCGCAACAAGCTCTGGGTGGTGGCCGTGCTGGCGCCGTTCCTGATCCTGGGCGGATGGCGCGCATTCACCAAGGAGCACCTGGGCGCCAATGAGGCCATGTACCGGAATCTGCAGCGCTCGGGATCGTTCCTGATCCGCAACGCGCGCATCTTCACGGCCGCCGGAAAGACCATCGAGAATGGCGCGGTGCTGGTGCGCGGCGGCAAGATCGCGGAGATTTACGAAGGCGCCGCGCCCGATCCGGATTCGCTCAAGGCCGACGTGGTTGAGGGGGCCGGCAAAACGCTGCTGCCGGGATTGATCGACGTGCACGTGCATCTCGGCTTCCCGGGCGGCGTCTCGATGGCGGCCGGAGATTATGAAGCGGCCAAAGCGATGCCCCGCGCCGCCGCCGCGCTGCTGTACAGCGGCGTGACCATGGCCCGCAGCGTGGGCGATGGCCTGGAAGCCTCCCTGAAATTGCGCGCCGAGCTGGCATCGGGCGGCAAGCTCGGGGCGCAACTTTCCGTCTGCGGACCCATGTTCACCGCCGGCGGCGGCCAGGGCGAGGAGCTGGTCGAATTCGCCCCGGCCGCCCTGCGCGAAGCTCTCAAGGCGCAGTTGGTGCGCACGCCCAAGACGCCCGAAGAAGCCCGCCGCCAGGTGCGCGCGTTGAAGGCCGCCGGGGTGGACGGCCTCAAAGCCATTCTGGAGGCGGGGTGGGGCGATAACATGCTCCACGACCGGTTCGACCTGCTGCTCGACCGCTCCGTGGCCGAGGAGGCGCACGCGCAAAATCTCCCTCTCGCCACCCATACGGGAGACGCCCGCGACGTGGCCGACGCAGTCGAAATCGGTTCCACCTCCATCGAACACGGGGCCTGGCGCGACGAGCTTCCCGATACGCTGCTCGAACGCATGGCGCGCCAGGGGGTGTTCTACGATCCGACGCTGGTGGTGGCGGAGGCCTACGCGCGATACTACCGGGCGAGCGCCGATGGCCTGGACAATTCCCTGGTGCAGCAGGCGGTTTCCGCCCGCGTGCTGAAAGCCACCCGCGATTTCGTGGCTTCCGGCCAAGGCGCCGACGCGGCCAAGGCGGCCCTCTTCGAGCAGGACCTCGCGCAGGCGCGCGCCAACCTCCTGCGCGTCTGGCAGGCGGGCGTGCCGCTGGCGATGGGTACCGACGCCGGCAATCCGCTGGTGTTTCACGGCCCATCGCTGCATCGCGAGCTGCAGCTCTGGGTGCAGGCGGGAATCCCGCCCCGCGTGGCTCTGGAGGCGGCCACGTCCAACGCCGCGCGCCTCCTGCGCGCCGCCAACCGCACCGGCTCCATCCGGAAAGGCATGGACGCCGATCTCCTGCTGGTGGACGGCAACCCGCTCGAAGACATCGCCGCCACCGAGCGCATCTCCCTGGTGGTGCTAAAGGGCGAACGCATCCGCCGCGGCCAGCTCTTCGACCAGAAATAAGCCGCCGGCGGACGGTAGAATGTGGAGAAGACGGGCCCTTGGCTCAGCGGTTAGAGCAGCGGACTCATAATCTCACTTGGTTCTGTCACCGGGCGAAACTGACTGAATCCATTGCTCCCTACCGGACCGGCGGCGTGCACCGGGTGAAGCCGGAAGACACCGAAAGGTGCGCACAGGGGGCACACCGTTCAGGCTTCACTCACCGTTCTCATCGTCCGGCTCGCCGTCGTCCTTGACCGGCACCTTGGCCTTCTCTTCCTGCGGCATCGCCAGGTAGTCCTCGACCTCCCTGAGAATCTGGGCTGCGCCTTTCGGGTGCGGTGGAAGACCGAGGTTGGTGACGAACTTCCGGCCCGGATGGATCGTGTCCCAGAGCGATGTGTACTGGGCCTTGCGCCGCTTGCCAGGGGTCTTTATGCCGAACCCCTCCACGACCTTGTTCCAGACCGGCTGGAACTTCTCGATCATGTACGTCTCACCGAGCGGGATCCAAATGTCCTCTACGACGAGGCACCGGAAGAAGAAGTCCTTGAGGTCCAGGTTTGTCGCCGCTTCGATCGAGTCGGCATGGTGCTTCAGACGATCTGCCAACGCGGTGGAGTTCTGCGGGTCCTTTGACGAGGCCACCCTTGCGCGACCCCTTCGGCACCGCCTTTCCAACGTAGATCGGGCACTTGAACCGGGCATCCTTGTTCTGGTCCGTCACTCGCCTGTACTGTTTGAAAGGTCCAACGTAGTAGATGGCGTAGATGCCCGCGCCTTTGAACTTGCCGGGCGGCATCGGGAGTCGTGGCGGCGCCCTCTCCTCTTAGACGTTCCGGCGCGGCGGAAATCAGTCGCCTTCGCGAGGTCCGATCGAAATCACAGATCCCAAAAGCTACTCGTCGGTCAGTTCCTCGTCATCTGGAACCCAGACCCACGCCTCCACGTAAGCTCCGCGATCATCGCCTCTAGAGACGCGGGCGTCGCTGTCCACTTCGATTTCGCCATCTTCGCAATAAAGTTCTTTCGCGCGTTCGCGATACCAGTCGTCGCTCTTCCCCTCGCCATCCACCATTTCATCGCTATTAGTAAGCTCGTCGCTGCCCATATGTTCCCTCCTGTCGTCGCGCCACTGGGTCACCGCGCCAGCCTTGCCCCCGATCAGAGTGCACGGGCCGATTTGTGACCGGCCCCTTCCGATCACGATTGGCGTCTCACTCGTCACCGTAATTCTGAGGGCAGGTGTTCACGAACGGCATGTCATGTTGTCAAGTGAAAGTCCTCATCTAGCACAACTCTGGATAGCCGAAACCCGTCGACAAGGGCGATGGGGCTCTTGCCATCTTCGCCAGCCTCATTGATGGCGGCCTTCGAAAAATGGCTGGTCGTGATGACAGCGCCTCTTGCGAATGGTCGGAGGCTCCCCCGGAGTTCGGCGACTTCTTTGCGTCCCACAGAGTGCAACCAGCGCTTCGCCTGTATCTGGACTAAGGTGTTCTCGAAGATCCAAATGCGTCCTCCGGCTCTGGCATTTACGTCAACACCACCGTCGGAGCTGAATCTTGTCACACATACGTCCGAGTACCCGCAGTGTAGGAGTAAGTCCCTAACAAAAAGCTCAAACTTCCTTGGCTCCATTGCCAACAACCTGCCGCGAACCCGCTCAACATTCTCGAAATCTTCTGCCTGCTGACAGTCGCGCTGGTCCACAATCTCGTCATCGTCGCGGTGCCTACCACCGCGGCGCCTGGAATCGATTAGTATTTGGCTCGAAATGGCCGCCTCACTAGCAAGCGGGAAAACTTGCTGGTCATGGTGAATCTTAAATTCGAAAAGCCAGACCTTGCGAGCCTTGCCATCCGCATCGAGTTGTGTATCAGGATAATGACGAAGGTACTCCAGCAACCCCAAATACTTCCAGCGTTTCGGCCCGACGGCCGTATCCCTCCTGCTGGCAACCAGCACAAATCCGTGTATCGGGAAATTGAATGTCGCTTGTTCGATCAACCGGTTGTTTACACCGGCGAGCGTTTGCTGGCCAACCTTACCTGCCGCAGTATAGGTCAAGATGCCGGCTTCGAGCCTGTCGTGGTACGGATTCTCTCCAGCGCCGTGCAAACCCTGCACGGCAGTCATGACAACCGCTCTCATGACTGCTCGGTCCTGTAGCGACAGGCGGATACCGCCAGCATTCGACACCTTCAGCGACTTGAAGATCTCCTCATTTGAATAGAGCTGGCCGACGACCAGAGCGTCAAACATCTTCCGGCCTCCCGAGGTCCAGCTTGGGCTTGGGCCACCTCGTGCACTGGCAACTTGCACCGTGCCGATGCCAAAAACATCCATGTACAGGAATGATTTTACCCCGGCTTGGGAAAACCAGGTCGGGGTTTCCCGGCAGGCGCCGGTCGTGCAGCCGGTATCGGAATCCCATCCGGTGAACGAGGGTCCGGACCAGCAGTTCCGGCTTCGTGTCCTTCGACCGAACCCGGCTCATCCGCTCGCTTCGCTCGGCGGGGGTCAGGGTGTCCATCTTGCTCTTTCCTGACCACTGTACTACGTATCGGCAGGAATGGCTGGTGTCGATAGTCCGTTTTATGCGCCCCAGTCGAAGAGCTTGGGCTGGAGGACGGCGCGCTCTTCATGCTTAGGATTCGGGCCGCTGGCCAAAGCGGAATCGCTTGCAAAAAAGCTGCGGGGCTATGTGCTTTTCTACCGAAACACAGTACAGAGAGACCTAGCCGCCCGTGACTGGCGGCTGGAAAGAGTGGCAGCAAAAGCTAGTGGCGGCGACCCGGGGCGGGAAGCCGCCGAGGCCGGCAGCCAACCGCACAGGTTCCATCCGGAAAGGCATGGACGCCGATCTCCTGCTAGTGGATGGCAACCCGCTCGAAGACATCGCCGCCATCGAGCGCATCTCCCTGGTGGTGCTCAAGGGCGAACGCATCCGCCGCGGCCAGCTCTTCGACCAAAAACAGCGACGGCCGAGCGATCAAGGGGCCGGCGCGGGATAGAATGTGGATAGAGGGGCCCTTAGCTCAGCGGTTAGAGCAGCGGACTCATAATCCGTTGGTCGTAGGTTCAAATCCTACAGGGCCCACCATGGAATCAATCAGTTACCGATCAGTTCACCGGCGGTGCAACGTCCTTGGTAGCAACCGAGGACGGGACAGGCCTGCAAACGGCCGAGTTGGCGGTCCGAGCATTACAAGTCGGCGTTTGGGCCGCCGGACTGGCGAGGCGCCAAGCTTCCCCCAAGAGGACTTTCGGGGCGCTTGGCAGCGCAAACCTGCTGTTTAGGCGGTTTTGCGGCAAAATAGAGCGAGCGCAAGGGTGGCACGGGGATTTCCCAACACCTATGACGCGCCGCCGCCGGGGCCTCATCGGCCTGCCACGCCGTCGGCAAAGGAAAGCGTCTGCTGGCCTCCGTGCAGCGTCACCGTCCGGCCCTCCCATTCGAACCAGCCGTCCACTCCCTGGGGCAGCGTGACCTCGGCCTTCAGGCCCCGCGCGCCGGACGCGGCCAAGTCCAACCGGATCTCACCGCGGGGGTGCGGAACCGTCGCCTTCAACCAGAGCAAGCGGCCCAGCCGGGGGCGGATTGCCACTTTGCGGAAACCCGGCGCCGCCGGCCGGATGCCGCACAGGCCAGTGAAGACGGCGCTGTTTGGCACAGAGCTCCAGGCGTGCGAATCCGAGCGAGGCTCCGGGCCAGGGCCCTCACCCCACGTGGTAAACCCGGCGGCCATCTGCGCCCGGTAGGCATCCAGCTTCTGCATGAAGCCGTCGCCCAGCCCCACCTTCTCCATCGCGCGCTGGGGCGCATACAAAGAGTTGAAGCTCCCCACGCCTCTCACGCCCGGCGGCGGATTCCACACCGTCTCCATGGCGGCGCGCTGCCGCGCGGCAGGGACCACGTCCGCCAGCACTCCTAGCGCGTTGACCTGGCCGCTAAAGCGAATCTTCTCCGGCGTATCCGCCAGCAAGCCCTTTTCGGGGACCCAGAGCGCGTCGAACATGGCCTCCTTCAGCCGGACGATTAGGCCGCGGTAGTGCGCCGCCTGGTCGCCGCTGCCCAGCGCCGTTTCCAGTTCCTCAGCCTCCTGAAGCGCCAGGATGTAAGCCAACTCGACCACCGTGGGCTGGTTGAAACCCATCTTGTCCGGACCTTCATACTTCGGGTTGGCCCACGACATTTGATGCATCAGGCCCCGCTCGTCCAGGCGCTGTTCGAACCAGTCGAGAATTGTGCGCGTGGCCGGAAGAAACTTTTTCAGAAAGTCCGGATCGTCGCGATACATATAGAAATCGTGGATCGAGGCGATCCAATCCAGCGCATAGGTCGCCATGTACTGCGGCTCGCGCGAAGGGTAGCGATCCTGGATCAGCCCCTCGGGCCGCATCGAATACCAGAACTGGTCGAGGTGGTTGCGATTCATGCGGTCGTCCCACAGGTTCGTGTAGCTGGTCATGGACTGCACGCGCCCGTCGCCGGCATACGCAAGCTGCTCATACTGGGGCGTATCGAAATAGGTCTCATTCATGCACAGGCGATGCGTGCGCCATCCGATTTCCAGAATCTTCGCCAGTTCCGCGTCGGGGCTTTCGAACTCGGCGCGGCGCGTCACTGGATACGCGCTGAAAATTCCCCGGTAGTCGACAATCTCCAAGGGTTCTCCGCGCGTCTCGATGTCAAACTGAAGGTAGCGATAGGTGCGCCAGAACAGCGTTTTGAACGTCCGTCGGCCGCCGTCCGCCACGAAGATGTCATAGTTGCTGCGGATCAGCTTACCCTCGGTCTCGTCGCGGTTGCCCTTGTTGCCTTTGGCGTCGCGCAGGCTCTCGGCATAGGTGAGCCTGATTTCGGCCCCTTTGCCGCCGGCCACCGTCAGCTCGGGATAGGCCGTGGTCATGTGGGAGCGGTCGAACAGCAAGGCGGCCCTGGTGTTGGCCGGAACGTGAATCGGGCTCTCTCCCCGAACGAAGCCGGGCGCCGCGGCGGCGCCGGAGAACCGCACTAACTTCTCCAGCCGCTCCGGCGTCTCTTCCATTGGAGGAATCAGGCGCGGGGTCAAGAGCCAGCGGTCCTCGTTCCACTGGAACAACTCGTTCGCCTGCCCCGGCCCCCAGCTCACAACCGGCGACCAGGAGGAATCGTTGTATTCCGGCTGTTCCCATCCCCATGGGTACTTTGCGCCGTCGACGCGCTCGCCCGGCCCCACCACATAGAAGTACGGCACGGCCTCACGAGGAATCGGAATCGCCTCGTACGCCGAATCATGCAGGCTTACCCACCCGTTCTTCGTTCCGGTGTTGACCGGTGCCTCCGTCTCGGTGTCGCCTTGCAGAAGAAAAGCGGTCCGCTCGCTCAACTGGGCCATGGGCGACCAGATGCCGAAGTTCCATACCAACGCCGCCAGCACGTTGCGTCCCGGCTTTAGCTGGGGCGCAATGTCCACGGTCTCGAAACGGTAATGGTCCAGATCGCTGCGCGCAGGTCCGATGCTGACCGATACGCCGTTCACGAACAGCCGGTATCGGTTGTCCGCGCTCAAGTGAATTACGAACGCGGGCGGTACTCGATCCAGGTTGAAAGACTTGCGAAAATGGAAGACTCCGAAATCCCGGTACGGACCACTTGCGTGGCCGATCCAGTATGCCGTCCAGCGGAAGGAGAGCAGCGCGGGATTCACGCCCGGCGCGTTCTGACCGCTTAGCCCGCACGTCAGAAGGCCGACGGCCGCAAGAATACGCAACCGATTCATGTTGGCGAGTGTAGCGCATGGCGGCCTTCGCTCCTACCCTCCGCCCCCCAACGCGCGGCTTTCCGATGAGGCGCGTTGCCTTCCGCTTTTAAGCTAGCCAGTGGAACCTGATGATAACAGCCCTTTCGTCCGACGGCCGGATCAATTCTGGTGAACGCCGATCACACCATTGGTCAGAAGCCCCGAGGAACGGCATTGCCGTCCACTGCAATCGGGTTTGCCTGTCGCCGGCGTTGTCGGCAAAGTGACCGCACTCCATGCCGCTGACCGCATTCGACTGCAAGGGAATCTCCGCCACTCTACGGAAGCGCATCGAGGCGGCCGGCGAGACCGGCGGACAGCATCTCGGGCGGGAGAAGAAGACGCGGCGTTCTCGTAGCCGCGGCAGCGCGCGCCGCCACCGCACTGGCGCCGAACCGGCGCGAGGCGGGCGCGGTGTGCTTGTCTGGCCGCTCGCGCGCGCCCTTCCGATCCCACTGACACTGTGCCAGGAGGCCGGCGTGCGCTATTACTGTACAAACCGCATTTCGCCGAATCGTTCGGGGGCGTGCGGTCCGGGCTGCTCCAGCAAGGAGTCCGACCAAATGCTCATGCGTCGGTTCGGTTCGACGCCGTCCCACCGGTTTAAGTTGAAGCTCCATACGGCGCCGGCCGTCGGCCGCCCGGAGAACTCCTGGAAGTTCACCCAGGGGATCGACGCCTCAAGGCTCCAGCCGCGGTCCATGTCGGTTCTGTCGTTCAGCGTGCCGTTGATCGAGGTCGCCACCTTCACGCCTTCGAGATTGAATCGCTTGAAAAACAGGCGGCGGGATGGGGTTACAGCCACACTGAGGTAGTCGTAGAGCGTTCCACGCGCGTTCATCTCGAGGCCTATGTAGGCGATTGTCTGTTGGGCCGGAATCGGGTTTATGAAAATCTCGACCGCATCGTCGCGGAAGGTGGGGTCGTCGCGTTGGGTGAGTTGCGCGGTGATATCGGTGTCCTCGCACTGGAAGGAGACGTAGAGATTCTCGTCGTCCCAGAGCAGGCGGGCAACAGTCTTCTGTTTAGCGCCAGTCTGCGACTCCCAAGGGAAGGTCAGCTCGGCGGTGTTGGCGGCTGCCCACGCCTTGTCGTCCACTTTCCCGTCGATCACAATGCGCGACGTGGCGCGCTTCACCTCGTACTTCGGAATCGGCGGCGCGGGGCGTGGTTGGGCCCAAAGCGCGCAGGGTAGAAGGCAGAACAGGAGCGCTCTCATGATGGCCTAGTATAGTGCATCAATACGGCAGCGAGTGCGTTCACGGGAGTCTGGCGGACGAGCCGTGACTGCCCGACCGCGCGCGCATCTGGCCCCGACTCACCAGAGCACGCTCAGACTCGCACGCCCGCGTGGCGCCGGCGCCGATCAGGAGAAGACGGCGCAGCACGTGAGGCTTGATCGGAAGCCGCCGCTTCGCGGGCCGCGAAGAGCACGAGCGGCGCCGACGAAGCCCATGCACGTGCACGGGAGTCTGGCGGGCGCGGCGTGACCGCTGGGTCGCTCGCGTTTGGTCCCGACTACGGCTTACGCGATCAGATCTAAGCGCGACCTGGGCCAACACCTTCCTGAGCTGCTCGGCGAAATGGTGGTTCAAGTATGGCGCCGGCCTGCCCGACCCGAAGGACGCCTCGCTGGTGCTCGGCCTGGCCGTGCACAAGACCATCGAGCGCTGGTTCAGCCTGACGCTCGAAGGCGCCGCGCCCGCACAAGTCCGCGATGGGGACTTCTCGTCCACGTGGATTGTGTGCCCCGCGGCTTCGAGAGCGTCACGCTAGAATCTAGGTCATGAACCGCCGTGATTTCTTAAAGGTTAGCGTCGGCAGTGCTCTGCTGACAAATCAGGCGCTGCGCTCGTGGGGCGCTTCTGACATGGGGGCGGAAATCCTGGAATACAAGAAGCCCGTTTTCAACCTGCACAGGTTCTTCAACGCCCCCGTCCGGATTGCATCCATCGAACTGCTACAGGCGCATGGCCAGTTCTTTCTCCGCACGCGGTCGGCTGACGGAGCCGAAGGAATCATTGAGACCAAAGACATCGCAGACTACATCCAGATCCTGGGGCGCCGGGTCATGCCACATTTCCTGGGCAAAGACGCTCGCGATCTGGAACAACTGATCGACGAGGTCTATGCCGCGGACTCCAACTACAAACTGGCGGGGCAGGAATTCTGGTGTCCGGTGGCGTACATCGAACAGAGCCTGTTCGACTTGATGGGGAAGGCGCTGAAGAAACCGGCGGGCGAGCTCATGGGCGGAGCGCTTCGGAAGGAGATACCGGTTTATCTTTCCGGCTCGGGCCGCGACACGACCGCTGAGGAAGAGGTCGACGTGTACGTGCGCGAGGTGGCGAGGACCGGGGCAAAGGCCGTGAAGTTCAAGATCGGTGGCCGCATGAGCGATAACCGCGACGCCTACCCGGAGCGTACCAATAAGCTCCTGGAGCTGGCACAGCAAAAGCTTGCGGATAAAGTGACCCTAATGGCCGACGCGAACGGTTCGTACGACGCGACGAACGCCATCGAGATCGGCAAACGGCTGCAGGAGATGAAATACCTGTGGTTTGAGGAGCCATGCCCCTGGGAGGAATTGAGCGAGACAAAGAAAGTCGCCGACGCGCTGGATATGAAGGTGGCGTTCGGTGAGCAGGATTCCAGCCTGTGGCGGTTCCAGTGGATGATCGATAACAAGGTGATGGACGTCGTGCAGCCCGATCTGAACTACAACGGCGGTTTCATTCGCGCCGCTAAAGTGGCGCGAATGGCGCGCAAGGCGGGCATGTGGATTTGCCCCCACGATACGCAGACCGGGGCGGCTTCGGTGAATATTCTGCAGTTTGCCGCAACCACTCCCAATATTGGGCCCTGGATGGAATATGTTTCCCGAAAGCCGCCCAAGAAAGAATCGTGGTACTCGCCCAATTTCGACATCAAAGACGGTGTCATTCCGGTTCCAACCGGACCTGGCATGGGGCTGGAATTCGATCCGGACTTCCTGAAGAGCGCCACGCCGGTAAAGCTCGCGTGAGCAGGCGTTGCAGTCTATCGGCTCCGGCGCGGCCGACTACGTGGGCGCGGAGGTTGCTGCGTTCGACACGCTCTGCGAAGAAATCTTGCGCGCCCTATCCCGTTAGGTTTCTGGGAGACGGCGTGCAGCGCTGTCCAGGTTTTCGGGCTCGCCCCCGGGTTCTCGGAACAGCGATTTGCAATGATGAGCTGTGGAGGAAACGACGTTGAGCGATCCATCTCGAAAGTCAAGATCGGCGATGGTGGTTCAAGCGGCCCGCATCGCGGCAGCGTGGGCCGCAATCGCCCTTTCCCCGGCATTTGTTCTTCCGGCGGCGGCGCAGTCCCGGGCGACGCCAGAACTCGGCAAGTTCCTTTTGGGCGCGGACATTACGGGGATTGAGACAACTCCCTCCGGCGCCCCATCCCCGGGTGGCGCAGGGCGGGCGGGCGGCGCTGGCGGAGCGCCTGGGAGAGCCGCCAGGGCGCCTTTCACCTACCAGGAAGACGGTAAGCCTAGCGACGAACTGACCATCTTGCATAATCACGGCTGGAATGCCTTTCGGGTTCGCATTTTCGTGCCGCCCGTCAGGAGTGCTCCCGACAATCCACTAGTGAACGCAGTTCCGTTGTGCAAGCGCATCAAGGCCCTCGGCGCGAAGCTGCTTCTGTGCGTCCACTTCTCTGACACGTGGGCCGATCCCGGGAAGCAGTACATTCCCATGGCGTGGGAGGGAGAGGACATCAGCAGCTTGGAGAAGGAATGGGAAAGGCACGCTTACGATATCGTCAAGACGCTGAAGGACGCCGGGGCGATGCCCGACATGATCCAGATCGGCAACGAAATTACGAATGGCGCGGCGTGGCCGATTGCCCGGGTTCAATTTCCGGGTGCTGGTCAGAACCCTCCGTTTCCGGGGTACGACGATGCCAAACAGTGGGACAGTTTGACGCGCCTGTTGAAGGCGGGGGTCAAGGGCGCGAAAGCGGCGGCCGGCAAGTCACCGTTGAAGGTCGCCATCCATATCGACCAGGGTGGCCACTGGGACAGGACCCAGTGGTTCTTCGATCACGTCGAAGCGGCGAAGGTTCCGTATGACATCATCGCTCAGAGCTGCTACCCGCAGTATGGCCACGCCACCCCAGAAGAGCTGTTGAACAACATGGTCCAGTGCGCCAAGCGGTATAAGAATAAGGAATTCATGGTTGTCGAAACCGGCTATAGCCCTGGTGGCGCCCGTCGCGGTGGTGGTGGCGCTCCCGTAACTGGCGGAGCCGCGCTGGGTGGCGCTCTCCCGGTTGGCGGGGCAGCCAGCGCTGGCGCTCAGGCTGGTGGCGCCGGCGTACCCGGCGCTGGTGCTCAAGCTGGAGCTGCCACCGCAGCCGGTGGTGGTCGCGCCGGTCGTGACATGTCCAGATACTTCCTCTGGCCGAACACGCCGGAAGGCCAACTGCAATTTATGGTCGACATGGTGAATATTGTGCGCAAGGGGCCGAAAGGGGCGGGCGTTTTTTACTGGGCTCCTGAGAGGGCCATCTGGAACGCCGACGGCAGTCCCGGTCCAGCCGTTTTCACACCGGACAACCTGACGAAACTCATCAAGCGCCCCGAGAGCCACGTGCCAATTAAGATCAATCCTTGAGCGGCCCCATCCGTGCCGCGCTGGTCCACGACGCCTTTTGCGCGCACCAGTGCCTGGAGCACGACAACGTCGACGTGGCGGCGCTTGGGCGCCTGGGTGATCGGCGTCAAGGCCGCTACGAGCAGGCGGCGGGAGCCTGGGTTGCTATTCTGAGGTTTCGGATTTTGCCGGGAAACTGGAGGAACGATGCGGATAGCGACGATGTTGCTGGCTGTGGCTGCCGGCGCCAGCCGGACCGTCCTGGGAGCCGGGCCGGCTCTGATGCCCATGCCGGTCAAAGTGCAGCCTGCGCCGGGGGGATTGGCGATCAATGCGAATTTCGTGGTGGAAACGGTGGGCGGCGCCAACGCCCGGCTGGCGCCGGCGGTGAAATCGTTTCTCGCGCGCGTGTCGCGCCAGACCGGCGTGATCTATGCGCCGCTGCCCCCGGCTCCGGCGGATGCGCGGCGTCTGGTGATCGACTGCGCCGGCGGCGCGGAGTATCCAGCTCTTGGAGAGGACGAATCCTACACCCTGGACGTATCCGGCGCGGAGGCCCGCATCAAGGCCGCGACCGCGGAAGGCGCCATTCACGGGTTGGCGACGTTGGCGCAATGGATTCAGCCCTCGACGGATGGTTTCCAGGCGGCCGGGGTGCATATTGAAGACCGCCCGCGATTCTCCTGGCGCGGATTGATGCTGGACGTTTGCCGCCATTTTATGCCGGTAGAGGCGATCGAGCGGAACCTGGACGCCATGGCGGCGGTGAAGCTCAACGTGCTGCACTGGCACCTTTCCGAGGATCAGGCCTTTCGCGTGGAAAGCAAGCGCTATCCGAGACTGCATCAGATGGGGTCGAACGGAGACTACTACACGCAGGACCAGATTGGGGAAATCGTAGCCTACGCGCGAGACCGCGGCATCCGCGTGGTTCCCGAGTTCGACATGCCGGGACACACCGGCGCCTGGTTTCCCGGCTATCCGGAGCTGGCCTCCGTACCTGGACCTTTCGCCCTGGGAGGCAGAGGCGGCTCGGTGATGGATCCGTCGAAGGAGAGCACCTACGCTTTTCTGGACGGTTTTATCGGCGAGATAGCGCAACTGTTTCCCGACCCCTATTACCACATCGGGGGAGACGAGGTGAACCCGCGGGCGTGGAACCAATCCGAGAGCATCCAAGCCTTCGCCAAGGAGCATGGGCTGGCTGATGCGCCCGCCATCCAGGTTTACTTCAACCAGCGGCTTCTGAAAATCGTGCAGAAGTACGGCAAGATCATGGTGGGATGGGATGAAATTCTGGTTCCGGGGCTTCCGACGGAGGCCGTCATCCAATCGTGGCGCGGGCAGAAGTCGCTTTCCGACGCGGCCTCGAAGGGGTATCGCGGAATCCTCTCCTGGGGGTACTACCTGGATCATCTGAGCCCGGCGTCGTTTCACTACGGCGTGGATCCCCTGGGCGGCCCCGATGCAGCCAACCTCACGCCGGAGCAGGCGGCGCGGATCATGGGCGGCGAGGCCTGCATGTGGACCGAGTTGGTGGGTCGGGAAACGCTGGATTCGCGGGTCTGGCCGCGCACGGCGGCGATTGCGGAGAGGCTTTGGTCGCCCAAGGACGTGACGGACGTGGACGCGATGTACGCGCGGCTGGAACCGGTGAGCCGGAATCTGGAATTTACCGGAGTGATGCATCGCGCCAACTACCAACCGATGCTGGACCGCATCGCCGGCGATCAACCGGTCGGGCCGTTGCGGGTTCTGGCGGACGCGGTTGAAGCGCTTGGGTTGGGCACGGGGCGCTCGGGACAGCCCGCGGGAACGACGCCGGTGAACCGGTTCGTGGATGCGTGCCAACCTGAAAGCGAACTGGTGCGTTCGATGGAACTGGCCGCAAAGCGATTTGTGGCCGACCCCGCGGGCGACAAGGAGGACGCAGCCCTCTTGCGGCGGCAGTTCGAAACATGGGCCGCCAACCACGAGCAGTTCCAACGCATGGCGGAGAACAACAAGCTGCTGGTGGAAGCGATACCACTGTCGAAAGACCTTTCGGCGTTGGGAGAAGCCGGGCTGAAGCTGCTGGACCGCCTTACGCCGCCTCCGGCCGCGCCAGCCGAGCCGAACAAGAAAAAACCACGCAAGAAACCCAGCAAGGCGGAACTGGCGGCCCAACAAGCGGCGCAGGCGGCCCAAGCGGAGTGGCTCGCCAACGAGAACACCGAACTGGAGCGGCTATCGCGGCCCCCGGGGCGGGGGAATGCGGGCGCGAGACCACAGGGCGGATCGGCAGACGTGCTGCTGGCCGCGTTTCGCCCCGTGAAGGTCCTGGCGGACGCGGTACATCCGTGAGTACCCGGCGGGCGGCGGGTGGCATAGCGCCGTACCGCGCCGGTGTCGGGCCAATCGAATCCGCCGAGGCAAAAGCATCCAGGAGAGAATAGCTCGGTGCGGAAAACCGACAACTGGCGCTGCCAACCCGCGCAACGTTTGGTGAAGGCCCCGGTGGCGCGGAGCCATCTGAGGCTGCTCTTCGGGGCGATGGTCGGAAGGATAGCCGCCTTGCCGGTGACGGCAGGACCGGCTTCGCATCCTGGCGTACGCGGTTTCTTGCAGGGATTTCCCCCTAGCCCAGAGTGAAGCGGGCTCTCCCGTCACCCGGCGGAAGATCCCCGATCTGGCGTTTCGTCCTCGTGGCCGTCTTTAGATCCAATCCTGGAACGTACTCCCGCGCCCGCCCTGGCGTTGTCGGAAGATCTCCTCGTTCAGGTCCACGCTGAGCCCGGGCGCCTCCGGACGCTGCGCGTATCCACCCTTCACCACGGGTGGGTTCTTGGCCAGCGCGAGCACCCCGCCATCGGCCCCGCCCATGGCGGTTTCGCTGGTCAGGAAGTCCATGATCGAAAGGCCCACGTGGATGGATGCCAGGGTCAGGTGTATGCCGCCCACGTTGTGCGTGGCCACGGGAATGCGGAACAAAGACGCTGTCGCGGCGATCTTCATGAAGGCCGTGATGCCGCCGCAGAATGCCAGATCCGGGTAGATATAATCGACGGCCTGTTCCTTCAGGAAGGGATAGAAGCCCTGGGGCATCTCGCACTTCTCGCCTGTCAGGAGCGGCACGCGGCATTCGCGCTTCAGGGCCACCCAACTATCCGAGAACTGCGGCGGCAGAGGATCTTCGAACCACTTGGGCTGGATATCCTCCACAGACCGGGCGATGGCCTTGGCGCTCGCCAGATCGTACTCGTTGTGGCAGTGGACCATGATGTCGTAGTCGAGGCCCAGCTCCTTGCGCACATTGCCGAAGGAGATGCGCAGTTTGTTGAGATCCTGCGCCGAGAGCGACGTGGTGTACCGGCCCATGGGGATGCCCAGGATGGTGTGCGTGTTGATCTTGGTGGCCTTGAAGCCCAGCGGGCTGGCCCGGAATTGATCGGCCCAGTCCTTGACCACTTTCGGGTCGAGCATGTTGCGCGGCTCGCTGTTGATAAACACCGGTACCTGCTCGCGGAACGGCCCTCCGAGCAGCCGGTACACCGGCAAGTTGACCAGCCGCCCGGCGAGGTCCCACAGGGCCATGTCGATGCCGCTGAGCGCCGGGATGCGGGCCATGTAGGTGTGCATCAGCGTGGACATGCGGTGCCAGTGGTAGCCGATGGCCAGGGGGTCCTGGCCAGTGAGCATTGGCTTGAATACCTCCATCCAGCCCTTCATCATGGAGAGCGTCACGCCGGATTCACCCATGCCGGAGATGCCGGCGTCGGTATCGATGCGGATCTGGGTATGGGCCCCGGCAGGCCTCATCTTGATATCGGCGATGCGGACCTTGCCGAGGTCGGCGGCCGTCAGTTTTTCCAATGGCGCAAAGATGCCGGCCATCGGCAGTCCAAGAGCGGTACTCAGAAAGCTGCGTCTCAGCATGGTGTTCCCCTTCCAAACCGGGCCGCCGGGAAAGATCCAGCGCGGAGCCCGATTAACAGGTGTACAAGGTTTCGCCGCGAGCCGCAAGGCTCGCGCCTGGGAATCATTTGCCGGACGGTGTCAAGACCTGATATCGGAAGTCATTCTTCCTGGTTGAACTGGTAAGTTTGCCAACCCGTCGTGCGGCCGCCACGTCGCGCTCCGGCGTGGGCGCGAATGACGGAACTTGGTACGGGCACGATCGGCTTTTGGCGGGGCGGTACCATTCCTTCATGGACCGCAGAACATTCCTTCAGGGTGCGGCGCTCGCCGCGACGGCGCGGAACTCCAGCGCTGCGCCTGCCACTTCGACAATGGTGGGCATCCAAGTCGGGGCCGTTTCCTTCGTGGACGAGGGCGTCGAGTCGGTGCTCGACATTCTCCAGCAATCGGCCTCCGTCAATACTCTGTTTGTCGCTACGTTCACGTACGGGCGCGGGATCGCCGGGCGGCAAGTGCCAGGGCAACCCCTGCCCGACCACGGCAAGCAAGCCTACGACAACGGCTCTGGCCCAGGCGCATTCCACGGCGGAAGCTACACGAAGATCCACCCGCAATACTACCGGGATACCGTGATCCGGGATTTCCGCGCGCCCGACTTCGGCGACTACGACGTGCTGGAGGAGGTCCTGCCGGCGGCCCGAAAGCGTGGGATGAAGACCACCTGCTGGTTCGAAGACGTATTCACCGGCCAGGGCCAGCGCATCCCGAACATCCAGCAGGCGCAGGAAAGACGGCTCGACGGTCGCAATTCCGATACGCTGTGCTTCAATAACCCGAATTACCGGAACTGGCTGCTGGGCGTGGTGGAGGACTACGCGCGCTCGTACGAGATCGACGGGATCATGTGGGGCTCGGAGCGCCAGGGGGCATTCGCCAACATGCTCGCGTCGAGTCACGGTGGGAACACGGACGCCGGCTCCGTGACCTGCTTCTGCGATTATTGCGAGCGGAAGGCGCGGGAGCGCGGTATCAATCCCGAGCGCGCCCGCGCGGGTTTTCAGGCGCTCAGCGCATTCGTTCAGGCGGCGCGCCAGGGCCGCGGCCCGGTGGACGGC
>JBEKPK010000029.1:0-26811 GCA_049520795.1 Bryobacteraceae bacterium | reverse complement strand
ACGACGTTCAGCGCGCCGTGGCTCGCGTCAGCCTCATTGAAGGCGACGTCTCGGTTCGCCGTGGCGATTCGGGAGACTGGGTGGCGGCCGCCATCAATGCGCCCTTGGTCTCCACCGATGATCTCGTGACCGGGCAGAATTCGCGGGCCGAAATCGAGTTCGACGCCTCCAACGTCATGCGCATCGGCGGCAATGCCGAAGTGAAGTTCGCCGAGTTGGAGTACGGGCGCTATCAGCTCGATGTAGCGCGCGGCACGGTGACTTTCCGGGTCCTGCGCCCAAGCGCCGTAAATGTTGAAGTGGATACTCCGAGCGTGTCCGTAAGGCCTTCGAAACTAGGGAGTTATAGAATCACCGTGAGCGAGGCGGGGGAGTCCGAAGTGACCGCCCGCGTCGGCAGTGTCGATGTCTTCACGCCTAAGGGATCGGAATCGGTAAACGTCGGCCAGACCCTCATGGCCAGAGGCGCAGCCGCCGATCCGGAGTTTCAGATCGTCAACGCCATCGCGATTGACGACTGGGACCGCTGGAATATGGCCCGCGACAGCGCCGCGCTGGCGTCGACGAGCAATCAGTATGTGCCCGAGGGCGTATACGGCACGGAAGACCTGGACCAGAACGGCCAGTGGGATAATGTGCCCGACTATGGATACTGCTGGCGGCCGGCGGTGGTCGCGGGTTGGGCGCCCTACAGCTTGGGCCGCTGGGTGTGGGAGGATTGGTACGGGTGGACGTGGATCAGCTACGACCCGTGGGGCTGGGCTCCATACCACTATGGCCGGTGGTTCTATCGGGCCAACTTTGGCTGGTATTGGTATCCTGGCGCGCGGGGCATGCACTACTGGTCTCCGGCGCTGGTGGGGTTCATCGGTTGGGGCGGAGGGGGCTTGGGCTTCGGGCTCGGGTTCGGGTTCGGCAATATCGGCTGGGTACCGCTGGCGCCCTACGAAGTCTTCCATCCGTGGTGGGGCGCGAGCTACTATGGCCGGCCTGGTTTTATCAACCGAAACTTGAACATTGCTAGCGGAAATATAAATAATGTTTACAGAAATGCTGGAGTACTGAATGGCGTCACGGCGGTTCGCGGCGCGGACTTCCAAGCTGGCCGTTTCGGCAATATGTCGCACTTTAACGGTAGCCAGATCGGCAGCGCCTCGGTAGTGCGGGGCGGGGTGCCGATGGCGCCCTCGGCGGCGAATCTGCGGTTTAGCGATAGGGCGGTGGCTAGCACTCCGCGGACGAGCGCCAATACGCAGTTTTTCTCGCGCCAGCAGTCGTCCACGGCTGCCCAGCGCATCCCGTTCGCGCAGCAGCAGAGGGCTTTCGAGCAGGCCGGCATGCCGGTTCGCGGCGGCGTGGCAGGGGCGACGCCAGGTGCAAGAGGCGCTACTGCGGTTCCGAACGGCC
The DNA here is from genome assembly GCA_049520795.1 of Bryobacteraceae bacterium. Lineage (GTDB taxonomy): Bacteria > Acidobacteriota > Terriglobia > Bryobacterales > Bryobacteraceae > BOG-224. The sequence goes on along the minus strand of JBEKPK010000029.1, from coordinate 25,404 downwards.
TCCGGCAGGGCGTCGGTGTTCCGGCGCAGGGTGGCATGCGGCAGGGCGTCACGCCCTCCACGGCTCCGCGGATTAGCCCAAGCTCAGCGGCGCAGAGCACGCAGCCATCTGGGAACCAGGCCGCGCAGCCAGCTCCGCAGAACCGGGGCGGCTGGCAGAGGTTCGGCGACCCGGGCGCCAGGACGGCGCAGCCCGGAGTTGTGGGCTCCCAGGGCCAAGCGGCCCCGCAGCAGCCCGGGAATGGCGGCTGGAGCCGCTTCGGCAACCCGCAGGCGGATCGCCCACAGCAGCAGCCTCAACAGCAGAATCGGATTCAGCCCGCGCCGAGCTACAACGCTCCGCGCTACAGCGCGCCGGCGCCCCAGCCGAGCGCTCCCAGGTATAGCGCTCCGGCCCCCGCGCCGCGCTCGGCCCCAGCGAGCCCCAGCCGCGGAGGTGGCGGCGGCAGCCACGGGCGGCGCTGACGATTTCTCCGGTGGATGATTTTCTTCCCCTAGGCCCGGTCCCGTTCAGCGGGGACCGGGCCGTTTTTTCGGAGGCAGGCACATAAGTTTACATAATATACGTTATCAGAAGCAGAGCCCAGGCCCCGGAAGCCTCGGTGCGCCAGTGCGCCAGCCGGCCCATGGTCGATGCCGCTTGGGAAGCCGCACACATGCTCTTTTTGCCGAATCGGGAAAAGGCCGCATAGAATCAGAGAGTTACCAGAAATGCCTACATCGCGTAGGCATTTCGGATAAAATCGAGACAGGAAAAGGCACTTCCACCATGAACATAGACCAGCGCCTCGAAAGACTCACGGAGCGCCACGAAGCGCTTACCCAATCCGTCGAACTCCTCCACGCCATGCAGGGCGCCAACGAAAAACGCTTCGAGGAGATCGGCGCCACCTTCGCCCTGGTCACCCGCAACTTCGAAACCGTCCTCGACTCCATCAAACGCCTCGAAAACATCGCCACTGCCCACGAGCAACGCATCGAAGACCTCGAGCAGTAAGGCGGAACGCCTACACCGCCGTAGCGCCCAGCCCCCGATGCACGGCCGCCCGCTGCCTCAGATGGACACCCTAAAGCAACGTCTCCGAAGGTCTTAGTGCGCCGGCGCCAGGGCGTCGAGAAGGAAAGCTGGCGCGCCCGGAGGGACTCGAACCCCCGGCCTACTGGTTCGAAGCCAGCCGCTCTATCCAACTGAGCTACGGGCGCGCAGTCTTCATTCTAGCAAGCGTCTACGCTTCCGCCACCACCGGATTCACCAGGTCGCCGAGGCCTTCGATGCGGACCGTGGCTTCATCGCCGGGCATCAGCCAGCGCGGAGGCTTGCGGGCGAAACCCACGCCGGCGGGAGTGCCGGTGGCGATGATGTCGCCGGGCTCCAGGGTGAAGACGCTCGAAAGGTGGGCGATCAGGCGCGGGATGCCGAAGATCATTTCGCGGGTATTGGAGCGCTGCATAACCTCGCCGTTCAGGAGGAGCGAAATGTCCAGCGCCTGCGGGTCTTCGATCTCGTCCGCGGTAACGATGGCGGGGCCGAAGGGCGCGAAGGTGTCGAACGTCTTGCCGATCATCCACTGGCTGGTGGCCCTCTGGAAATCCCGCGCGCTCACGTCGTTGAAGGCGGTGTAGCCGAACACATGTTCGCGCCAGCGGGCCTCCGGGATGTAGCGGCCGCCGCGTCCGATCACCACCGCCAGCTCGGCTTCGTAATCCGGCATGGAGGAGAACTTCGGCAGCACGATGGGGCAGCGGTGCCCCGTGGCCGCGGTGGGGAATTTGGCGAACACGGTGGGCACTTCCGGTATGGCCGCCTTGGATTCGGCGGCGTGGTCGCGGTAATTGAGACCAATGCAGACGATTTTGGGCGGGCGCGGGAGCGGCGCCAGCAACCTGGTTTCCCTGGCGTCGAACGCCGCGCCGCCGGGCGCATCTCCGACCCATGCGCGCACGCGGTCCAGAGCCCCGGCCCCGCCGCGGATCACGCCCAGTAAGTCATCGAAGCCCGCGCCGCGAAGCCCCACCATCTTCCCGTCAGCCAATACGCCGGGCTCGCTATGGCCTTCCCGCTGAAACGTCACGAATCGCAAAGGGCAACCTCCGTCAAGCAGTGTACCATCCGCTCGCCCATGACTTTGAAGCGGAGACACGGAGAATTTCGAGGCGCGACGCAAACGAGAGGAGCGACAACGAACAATCCCGGGAGTTCCTTCGCGCCCCCGCGTCAAGGCGTTGATGCGTCGCTACTTGGCGTCCGGTCTGGGGAAGAACTCAAGGTCCAATACCGCGGGGGTTTTTTTCATCAGGTCCTCGACGGCTTTCTGCGCCTGTAGCGGGCCCAACTGCCGTTCCAGGTCGGGCCGCACCTCTTCGAAGGACTTGGCGTCCTTGCTTTCCACCTTGATCACGTGATAACCGAACGGCGTTCTGACAGGCTCGCTGACTTCGCCCGGCTTCAGAGCGAAGGCGACCTGCTCAAAGGAGGGCACCATCTGGCCGTGCCGGAAGGTCCCCAGGTCGCCGCCTTTGGCGGCCGAGCCCGCGTCGTCGGATTCCTGCGTCGCCAGCTTGGCGAAGTCCTCGCCTCCCTGGATCTTTTGCCGCAGAGCCTGCGCCTTGGCCAGAGCCTCGGCGTCGGTAAGGTCCTTCTGCCCGGCCTTGAGGGGCAGCGACGATCCCTGGAAGCGAATGAGGATGTGGCGGGCATGGACCTGCTCGAACTCGGCCTGGTGGTCTTGGTAATACTTTCTCAAATCTTCTTCGGAGGGCTTGTTGTCCTTGATAATCTGCGCATAGGTCAGAGCCGCGAGGACGTTCTCGGCCTGGAAGTCGGCCTGCGCCTTATAGGTGGGACTCTCATCCAGCTTGAGACGCTTTCCCTCCTTGGCGAGCACTATCATTCTGGCCAGGCTCTCGCCAAGCTGGGTCCGCGCGGGGCCGCGAAGCTGGGCGCGAGATTGTTCTGGCAGCGTGTCGATAAGGGCGTCGAACTGGGCGGCGGTGATGCGGACATCGCCAACAGTCAGGATCACCTTGTCGGGCGCCACGGCGGGCCGGGCGTCCGGCGCTTTCGCCGCCGGCCCCGCAACTGGCGGGGCCGCCGGCGGAACGGGCCTGGCAACCGGAGGAGGCGTCTGAGCGAGCAGGCACGCCGCTGGCAGGAGAGATATAAGACCGCGCGATAACGTCATTTCCCTATCTTATCAGCGAGCCCGCGGAGGCTGAGGCTTGACCCAAAATACCCGCCCCGCTGATATCATAAACGGCATCGGCCATGCAAAATGGGAAGCTTCCACGGGTCTACCCGATCCTCGACACGGAATCGCTGGAGGCTCGCGGCCTGAGCCTCGAAACCGCGGCGGCGGCGTTGCTCCATGGCGGCGCCGGCATCCTGCAAATTCGTCATAAGGGGCACTGGAGCCGCCAGGTCTTCGAATCGGCGGGCCGCGTGGCGCGGTTATGTCGCGATGCCGGGGCGCGGTTGATAGTCAACGATCGCGCCGATTTCGCCAGGCTGCTCGAAGCCGGCCTGCACGTAGGTCAGGACGACCTGGCTCCGCGCGACGCCCGCCTGCTGATGGGCCCCGAGGCGATCATCGGCTTCTCCAGCCACAATGCCGGCCAGCTTGTGGCCGCTGGAGCCGATCCCGTGGATTACGTGGCGCTCGGTCCCGTGTTTTCCACCCGGACGAAGCGCAATCCCGATCCTGTGGTGGGGGTGGAGGAAGTGCGCCGCTGCCGCGCGCTCCTTTCGAAACCGCTGGTGGCGATAGGTGGAATCACGCGGGCCAACGCGATGGAGGTTCTGTGCGCGGGCGCCGATTCGGTGGCCGTAATCGCCGACCTGCTGCCCGCAAATGCGACGCCGCGATCTCTCCGCGAACGGATGGAAGAATGGAATCGACTCGTGACAGCGGTCTAATCAAGGCTCTCGGGCTGGTGGACTCCACCACGCTGGTGATGGGGTCGATGATCGGCTCGGGGGTGTTCGTGGTGGCGGCGGACATCTCGCGCCAGGTCCAGTCCCCCGCCCTGATGATGATGACGTGGTTCGCCACGGCGGCGCTCACCCTGATAGCGGCGCTCAGTTACGGCGAGCTTGCGGCGGCCATGCCGCACGCCGGCGGGCAGTACTTTTATCTGCGCGAAGCCTTCGGGCCGATGTGGGGGTTCTTGTTTGGCTGGACCATGTTCCTGGTGATTCAGACCGGAACCATCGCCGCCGTCGCCGTGGTGTTCGCCAAGTACGCCGGAGTCTTCTTTCCGTGGATTTCCGCGCGGCGCTACCTGGTGGGCGGCGGCAGGATCGGGCTGACCACCCAGCAACTTACGGCCATTTCCCTGATCGTGTTCCTCACCTGGTCGAACACGCGCGGCATCCGCACCGGCGCCAGGGTGCAGAACGTTTTCACCTTCGCCAAGGTGGCCGCTCTGCTGGGGCTGATCGGCTTTGGATTTCTGCTAGGCCGTAATCCCGCTGCGGTGAGCGACAACTTCACCCATTTCTGGCGCGGGGCCAGTTGGAACCTGGAGACCGTGCGGCTGACGGGGGTGGCGATGGTGGGCGCGCTGTTTTCGTCCGACGCCTGGAATAACGTGACCTTCACCGCCGGAGAAGTTCGCAATCCCAAGCGCAACCTCCCGCTTTCGCTCGCCCTGGGCGTGGCCATTGTCTCGGCGCTTTATATCGCCTCGAATTACGCGTATCTCAACGTGCTGACGTTCCACGAGATCCAGACCGCGGCGGAAGACCGCGTGGCCACCGCGGCGGCGTTCAAGATGTTCGGGCCGGTGGCCGTTCAATTGATGGCCGCCGCCATCATGATCTCGACTTTCGGCTGCAACAACGGGCTGATCCTCTCCGGCGCGCGGGTTTACTACGCCATGGCGAAGGACAAGCTGTTCTTCCGCAAGGCCGCCGAACTCGACCCGGTGCATCGCGCGCCGCGCTTTTCCCTGCTGATGCAAAGCGGCTGGGCGATCCTGCTGACTCTCAGCGGCAGTTATAGCGACCTGCTGGACTACGTGATTTTCGCCGTGCTTCTGTTCTATATGCTGACTATCTCGGGGTTGTTCGTGCTGCGCCGCACGCAGCCGGATCTCGAGCGGCCGTACAAGGCCATCGGATACCCCGTGCTTCCGGCCGTCTACATCGCGGCGGCGGGGGTGATTGAAGCGCTGCTCCTGGCGTACAAGCCGAACTACACCTGGCCCGGCCTGATTATCGTACTCCTGGGAGCGCCGGTATATTTCCTCTGGAAAAGGCGAGCAGGCAACGCGCCAGTCACGCAGTAGCCATACCGACCGCTCCCTCACGGTCGCGGCTCTATAAGTCTGGCAAGCCTATAAGTCTGGCGAGCCGCGACCGTGAGGGAGCGGTCGGTGCAGTTGTTTCGGAACGGGTCCTCACTGGAAAACACGGTCCGGCGGGTTCACAGGGACGCGCGCGTGCGCCTTCTGAACGCGCAGGTACAGGATGCGCACCAGCGCCAGCGCCGGCACCGAAAGGAAGGCCCCCGCGACACCCGCCACTTCCGCCCCAGCGAACACGCCGAATAGCACCATGAGCGGGTGAAGCTCCACTCCTCGGCCCATCAGAAGCGGCGAAAGGAAGTAGTCCTGAAACATGCGGAAGGCCACCAGGAATATGATCACGGCGATAATGTGCGACCCGGAGATTGCCGCAATCAGCACGATTGTGACGCTGGCGGTCAGCGGTCCGAGCGTGGGAATGATCTCCAGCAAGGCCGCCAGGAGCGCCAGCAGAATTCCATAAGGAATGCCGACGATGGAAAAGAAGACGCTGTAGGCCGTGAAGGCGGCCAGGGAGAGCAGCATCAGGGCGCGCATGTAGCGCGCCAGGAGAGCGTCGAGATCCACCATCACGTCGTCCAGCAGGCCGCGGCGCGGGCCTTCTTCCACCAGGGAGAGAATGTGCTCGCGGATGGCCCGCCCGTCCTTCAGGAAGAAGAACCCCAGAACCGGAATAATGACGAGGTAGACCAGGCCGCTGGCCACCGTGAGAATCCGCAATCCGGCCTCCGCCGCCGAGGCGAACATGTCGCTCGATCGCTTGGAAATCTCAGCCTGAAGCTCGTCGAGGATCCGGACCTTGTATCGACTCACGACGCCGGGCGTGGAGGAATCGGCCGGTTGGTTCTTCCACTGCTCCACCTGGGCGGGGAGATTCCGGCTCAAGGACTTGGCCTGATAAGCCACCCGCGACCCTATCTGGAAGCCGCCAAAGCCCACCACGCCGACGAAAATCACGTAGGACAAGGCTAGGGCCGCCCCGCGCGCGCGGGTGGGAAGAAAGCGGTCCAGCAGGTTGACCAGGGGGGATAAGAGATAGGCGAACAGCACCGCCAGCACGAAAACGAACAGAGTCGTGCGCGCCAGGTAGACCAGAACCAGCAGCGCCACCACAAGCGCCACGGTCCAGGTGGATCTCGCTGCGTTGCGGTCGATTCCGAGCATGATCGTCTGCGGCCCGCTTCAATTCTAACGCGGCGCCGGCTCGGTTGGGTCGGGCCTTTTGGCCTGCCGCCGGCTTTCTAGCCGGCGTTCTTCGCGCCTGTCGTAGGACGCCGGGCCGAAGCCCGGCGGCAGCCAAAAGGCCTGGCCCCACTACGACGCACGCGCCGGCTATTCCACCTTTATGTCGCTCCCTTTGTCGGCGGGCAGCTTCTCGATACGTACCCGCGCGATGCGGTTCCGGTCCATTTCCAACACCGTGTAGCGCCGGCCGCCGTATTCCACCGATTCGCCCGCGCGGGGGATTTCGCCCAGGCGGAAAAGCAGGAAGCCCGCCAGAGTCTCGAAGCCGGCATCGGCGGGGATTTCGATGCCATACTCGCCTTCCATGTCGCGGATGCGGGTGGTCCCGTCCAGTTCCGCCTCCCGGGCGTCGATGCGCGGGCCGGTCTTTTCGTCATGCTCGTCTTCGATGCGCCCCACCACCTGTTCCAGCACGTCCTCCACGGTCAGCATTCCGACAATGGTTCCGAACTCGTCCACCACCATCGCCATGTGGGAGGGGCCGGTGCGAAATTCTTCCAGCATCTGCGAGAGCGGCTTGGTTTCCGGCGCCACCAGGTGCGGGCGCAGGAGATTGGTCAGGCGAAAGGCGCGGCTGGGGCGTCCGGAACGGATTGCGCGGCGGCGCTCCTCCCACACCGGGAGCAGGTCTTTGTAGTGCAGGATGCCGACGATCTTCTCAGGGGCGCCCTCGTACACGGGCAGGCGCGAGTGGCCGTGCTCGATCATGGCGCGCAGCACGTCATCCAGGTCCGCGCTCGACGGAATAGAGACAATGTCGTTGCGCGAGATCATGATCTCGCGGACCGAGACGGCCCCCAGGTCCAGCACGCGGTGGATCATATCCTCCTGAACCTCGGGAAGATAGCCCAAGCCTCGGCTGGAACTGACGATGAGCTTCAACTCCTCGGCCGAGTGGCCGCCGCCGTGGGCGGAACGGCCCAGCCGCAAAGCGCGCGTAATGGCGCCGGCGGAACGCTCGATCACCACCACAAACGGCAGGGAGAGGCGATAGAACACCAGCAGCGCCGGAGCTACCAGCGCGGCCAGGCGATCCGCTTTCGCGAGAGCCAGATTCTTGGGCGCCACTTCGCCCAGCACTACGTGGAAGTAGCTGATGATGAGGAACGCCAGCGCAAACGCGGCTCCGCTCAGCAGCTTCGCGGCGGCGGGCGTGGCCGGGGGATGGAAAAGGCCGGTGAGGATGCGATACAGCGTGTCCTCTCCGGCCCAGCCCAGACCGAGGCTCGCCAGGGTCACGCCCACCTGCGTCACGGAAAGCAAACGGCCGGGGTTAGCCAGCAGATTCAGGGCCGCCTGCGCGCCGGCGTACCCGTCCGCGGCCATCTGCCGTAGCCGCGAGTGCCGCACCGAAAGCAGCGCCACCTCGGCAGCCGCAAAGAAGCCGTTGACGGCGATCAGCAGTACCACCAACAGGATGTGGAATAGCGAATGGCTCACGGGGTCCGAGTTTATTTTACCGGGGATCGCCAGCCGCATGGGCGGGCATCCGTCTAGATGGCAGCCGATTCACTCCGTTACCAAGGTGGGAGCCTTATCCCACGATGTCCGAGTTCCGCTTGGATTGACAAGGCGGAAGCCTTATCTTACGGCGCCGCCACCCGTTATCATGGAATTTGGCCCCCCCATCGATCCACCCACTCTCCGCACGCGTGGTGAAATACGTAAACCTGGGCATCGCCATAGCTCTGGCCGCCGCGCTGGCGCTGGTCTTCTGGTATGCTTGGCGGCCGCTGCCGCCCAGATCGGGGCGCATCGTGGCGCCCATTAGCGCCGCGGCGACCGTCTCATTCGACAATCTGGGCGTACCCCACATTCGCGCCGCCAATCAAGAGGACGCCCTTTTCCTGCAAGGCTATGTTACGGCTCAGGACCGCCTATGGCAGATGGATGGCCTGCGCCGCTTCGCGGCGGGGGACTTGGCGGAGATCCTGGGTCAGGCGGGGCTGGAATCGGACCGCGACGCGAGACGGCTGCGTATCCGGCGCATCGCCGAGGCGGCTTACGCCACCCTGCCAACGGCGGACCGCGCCGCTTATGCGGCGTATACACGCGGCGTCAACTATTTCATCGCGCAGCATCTGGGCGGCCTGCCGCTCGAGTTCTCCCTGCTCGGCTACCAGCCGCGCCCGTGGAGCGTGGTGGATTCCATGGTTGTCTGCCTGCACATGTTCCGAACCCTCACCACGTCGTGGCGCGACGATATTTTGAAACGAGACATGCTGGCGGCGGGCGACCGGAAGAAGGTGGACCTCCTGTTCCCCCTGGGCGCCGGCCTCGGCCCCCAGCCGGGCTCCAATGCCTGGGCCCTCGCCGGAAGCCGTACCGCATCCGGCAAGCCATTGCTTTCCAACGATATGCACCTCGAGTATGGGCTTCCCTGCATCTGGTACATGACGCACATACAGGCGCCCGGCCTGGACGTCTCCGGCGTCTCGCTGCCCGGCGCCCCCGGGGTGGTGGTGGGGCACAACCAGCGAATAGCCTGGGGCATTACGAACCTGGAGTTCGACGTCCAGGACCTGTACATCGAGAAGTTCGACGACCGCACCGGCCGGTACGAGTATCGCGGTCAGGTGGAGCAGGCGCGCGAGGAGCGTGAGATCATCCGCGTGAAGGGCCATCCCGCCTCCGAGCTCACCGTTTGGGTGACGCGGCACGGACCGCTGTATTACGCCGAGGGCCAAGACCGCATGGCGCTGCGTTGGGTGGCGGCGGAGCCCAACCTCTTTGAGTACCCGATGCTGGACCTCGACCGCGCCCGGAACTGGAACGACTTCACCGACGCGCTCAAGCGGTTTCCGGGGCCGGGATCGAATTTCGTCTATGCGGACGTTGACGGAAACATCGGCTATCACGCCGCCGGCAAGCTGCCCATCAGGCGCGGATTTGCGGGAGATACGCCTGTAGACGGGGCCTCCGGCGATTTCGAATGGGACGGCTTCATTCCCTTCGAACAGCTTCCAGCCAGCTTTAATCCTCCCAGCGGCCTGATTGTGAGCGCCAACCAGAGCGCGTTTCCGGCGGACTACCCTTACCCGGTGAATGGCCAGTTCGCGGCGCCCGGGCGCGCGCGGCAGATTCGCGACCTGATTTCGGCGCGTGGAAAGTGGCGCGCCGAAGACCTGCTGGCGGTTCAGAAGGACGTTTACTCCGCGTTCAACAGGTTTCTGGCCGGCCAAATTGTGGCTGCGTGGGACCGCCGCAAGGCGCCTAGCCCGGCCATGGATTCCGCGGTTTCGTTGCTGCGCGAATGGAACGGGCAGATGGAGAAGGACCAGGCAGCCCCTTTTCTGATCGGCCTGGCGTATCGCTACATCCGCTCCGCCGCGGCCGAAAACGCTGCGCCCGCCAAGGGAGGGCAATACGAGCTGGCGATGGCCCCCGTGGCCGTGGAAAAACTGCTGCGGGAACGCCCCGCGGGCTGGTTCCCCGACTACGACGAGATGCTCCGGCGCGCGCTGGCGGACGCCGTGGAGGAGGGCCGCCGGCTGCAGGGCCCCGATCCCCGAAGATGGCAGTATGGAGCGTACCTCACCATCGCCATCAACCATCCGGTGATCCACCAACTGCCTCTGGTGGGGAAGTATTTCGACATCGGCCCGGTTCCCATGAGCGGAGCCGGCAGCACCGTGAAGCAGACCACGCGAACCCTGGCGCCCTCCATGCGAATGAACGCCGACCTGGGGGATTGGGACCGTTCCCTGTTGAACATAACCATCGGCCAATCCGGCCAGATCCTCTCCGGACATTACAAAGACCAATGGGACGCGTACTACAATGGCCGCAGCTTCCCGATGCAGTTCGAAAAGGTGGAGGCCAAGAGCAAGCTGGAGTTCGCGCCGGCAAGCGCAAACGCGCGCTGACGGGCCATGTGGGACAGGCGTTTCCGCCTGTCAATCTCCGTCCGGCGCGCTAGCTGAACGCGGTTGGCAGGCGAGAGCTTTTGCCCCACAAGCGTCGCAACGAAGCCGGCGCTGTATCATCTAACTCAGGAGAACTCATGCGTAGCATTCGTCTTCTCGCCCTAATTCCCCTTGTCGCGTCGTCGCTAGCCGCCCAAACGCTCCCCAATGGAGCCATCCAGGGGACCGGCAACGCCACCATCGCTGTGAATCCCGACCAGGCCCAGTTGACCTTGGGAGTGCAGACGCAGGCTGCCAGCGCGCAAGCGGCCGCCTCTGCGAACGCCGCCCAGACTTCCGCCGTCATCACCGCGTTGAACGCGCTGCTGGGGTCCACGGGGGCGCTCCAGACCGTGGGATATTCGGTGTACCCCACCTACAACTCCACCGGACAGGCGATCACAGGTTATACGGTGACCGATACGCTCCAGGCCACCACCGCCGATCTGTCTCTGCCCGGGCGTTTGATCGACGCCGCCACCCAGGCCGGCGCAACCAGCATCGGCGGCTTGTCGTTCGGCCTCAAGAACCCGGACCCGGTGAAACAGCAAGCCCTGACGCAGGCGGCCAAGCAGGCGCAAGCGCACGTGGCGGCCATCGCGGCCGGATTAAGCGCCAAGACCGGCCCGCTGCTCTCCGCGCAGGAGGCGACTTCGGTCTCTTCGGTTGCGCCGGGGGCAACCGCCGCGGCCGCTACCCCGGTGATCACGGGAACCGTGAGCGTGTCGGCCACGGTTATCATCAACGTGCAACTGGCGGCGCAATGACGGAGGCCATCGCAACTCTCGGGGGCGGGTGCTTCTGGTGCCTCGAAGCAGTGTATGACGAGCTGCGCGGAGTCACCTCCGTGGAGTCCGGGTACATGGGTGGCCGGAATCCGAATCCGAGCTACGAAGACGTGTGTACGGGCCGGACCGGGCACGTGGAAGTGACGCGGATCGTGTTCGACGCCGACGTGGTCTCCTATGGCGACATCCTGGAAGTCTTCTTCGCCATCCATGACCCGACGTCGCGCGACCGCCAGGGCAACGATGCCGGCCCGCAATACCGCTCCGCGATCTTCTACCATGACGAAGGCCAGCGGTCCGCGGCCGAAGATACTATTCGAAGGCTGAACGCCGGGGGCGCCTGGGCATCGCCCATAGTGACCGAAGTGCGCCCGGCCGGCGCGTTCTACCGGGCCGAGGACTACCACCAGGAGTATTTCCGCAACAACCCCGACCGGCCATATTGCGCGTATGTGGTGGGCCCTAAGGTGCGGAAATTCCGTGAGAAGTTTGCGTCGCGGTTGAAGGACGGAGGCTGAGGCAGCCATGAAGATCGCGGTTTTGTCGGACATCCACGACAACGTGTGGAAACTGGCGGCGGCGCTAAAGGCTGCCCGGGAGGCGGACGCGCTGATTTGTTGCGGCGACTTGTGCTCGCCGTTCGTGGTGCGCCAACTGGGCCGCGAATTCCCGGGCCCCATCCACATTGTCTTCGGTAACAACGATGGCGACCTGTTCCGCATCGCCAACAACGCGCGCCTCTACGATCACATCCACCTGCATGGCGAGATGTTTCGCGGGGAATTCGACGGCAAACGCGTGGCCGCCAACCATTACGACCAGATCGCGCGCGCCATCGCGGCGTCCTCCGAGTTCGACGTGGTGTGTTACGGGCACAACCACATTTACGAGGTAGCGCGCATCGGGAGGACCCTGGCTATCAACCCTGGCGCCATCATGGGCGCAACCTTCGCGCCCGACGGCTCGCTCGCGGATGCGCCCTCCACGTTCGTCATCTACGATACGATTCCGGACGAAGCGAAACGGCTGGAGGTGTAGGCGCCCCTAAGAACTCAAGCCGCGGAGGAACGCCGATCGACACGGATAAGAAGTCTGTTTCTTGATCCGCGTTCCTCCGCGGCTTGAGTTCTTTCGCGGCAGCCGGCGCTCGTGATTCTGGCGAGCCGCGACCGTCAGGGAGCGGTTGGACGCGGAGGTGGGGCAGCCCGCTAGAAATCTTCCAGCAGGTGCCCCATCTTTTCCTTCTTGGCGCGCAGATAGGCCTCGCGCGTGTCGAGCACGGCGGCCAGGCAGGGTACCCGCTCGGCGACGTCCACGCCGGCGCTCTCCACCGCCTGGACCTTCTCGGGGTTGTTCGAAACCAGGCGGACCGATTTCAGCCCGAAGTACCGGATGATGGCGGCAGGCAGCTCGTAGCTACGCAAATCCGGCTCGAATCCCAAACGCTCGTTGGCCTCCACGGTGTCGGCCCCATGGTCCTGCAACTCATAGGCGCGGAGCTTGTTCAGCAGCCCGATTCCCCTGCCCTCCTGATGTTCGTAGATCAGCAGCCCGCGGCCCTCCTGGGCGATGCTCTCGATGGCGATTTCCAGTTGCGCGCGGCAGTCGCACCGCAAACTGTGAAAGACATCTCCGGTGAGGCACTGGGAATGGATGCGAACCAGCGGAGGAGGCTGGCCGCCGAGGCGGCCCATCGCCAGTGCGACAGCTTCCTCGATGCGGGAGCCCGCCTGGCCCTCGAATCCGTAAATCCGGAAATGCCCGAATTGGGTTGGAAAGTCCGCTTCGGCCACCTTGGTGAGCCGCAACGCGGTGGAATGATCCATGCTTAACTGTTGGAAACCTTGATGCTTCTATTATAATGGCTGCGAAATCGGATGTGGGAAACCTTCGCGATCTCATTGCTGGTTAAGCTCGGCGTCGCGGCGTCAATCGCTTCGGTGCTGGCGCGATCCAACACGTTTACGACCTCGCTGATGCGCGAAAACCGCACCCTCCGCCAGCGCCTGGCGCTGGCGCTGTGGCTGGCCGTGATGTTCGGCGGGGGCGTCGCCACACGCCTGCTCAGCCGCAGCACCTATCACAGCGCCTACCACGGGGCCGACCTGGGACTCGAGGGCAGCCTGCTGGCCGGCTTGATCGGCGGCTATGTGCCGGGGCTGGCCGCTGGAATCCTGATTTCGCTCCCGGCGCTTTTCGGGGGCGAGATGCTGACCCTGCCGATGCTGGCCGGAATCGGCGTCTTCGGAGGGCTTATCCGCGATTGCGCCCCGGACCCCGAGGAAATCTGGCGCTTTTCGCCGTTCTTCGACCTCAACATCTACCGCTTCTTCAAGGAAAGCGCCAATCACCGCCGGACGGCGTTCCATCTGGTGATGTTCGCCTCCATCCTGTTCGCCGAGTTTCTGCGGCAGATGCTGGGCGGTCTGTTCGGCCAGTCGCGGATGTTCTACCTGACGCCCAAGTCCGACGGGATTCTCCATCCCCACCCACTTAGTTACGCGGCCGTATATGTCACCTCGCTTTTCGCGGTAGCCATCCCGCTGAAAATCTGGAACAACACGCGCAATGAAAGGAAGCTGGAAGAGCAGGAGCGGCTCCTGGGGGAGGCGCGACTGGCGGCTCTCACCAGCCAGATCAATCCGCATTTCCTGTTCAACACCCTCAATTCGGTTTCCTCGCTGATCCGCACGGACCCCCATCAGGCCCGCCTCATGGTGGTGAGGCTGTCCAAAGTGCTGCGACGCCTGCTGCGCAAACACGAGAACCTCAGCGCGCTCCGCGACGAGCTGAACTTCATTGAAGACTACCTCTCCATCGAAGTGGTGCGGTTCGGAGACAAGTTGCGGTTCGAAAAAGACATAGCGGAGGATACGCTCGACATGCTGGTGCCCAGCATGCTTTTGCAGCCGCTGGTGGAGAACTCCATCAAGCACGGGTTGAGCGGCAAAGTGGAGGGCGGCACGATCCGCATTCGCACGCGCCGCGTGGCCTCGCGACTGCAGGTACTGGTGGAAGACGATGGAGCGGGCATCCCCGAGTCGAAGCTGGCCAGCTTATTGGACCATGGGATCGGGGTGAGCAACGTGAGTGAGCGGCTGAAAGTCCTGTTTGGAAGCGAGTACCGCATGTGGGTGGACAGCCGGCCGGGCGAGGGCACGCGCGTCCAGATCGAGATTCCCGAATTGGAGGCGCCGGCGCCGGTGGGATAAGGCTCCAGCCTTGTCAATCCGAGCGAAGCTCGGACGGGGTGGGATAAGGCTCCAGCCTTATCCCACTACTCGGCTCGCGAGTAATAATACGTGTACTTGCTATATAGCTCGGAGGCGCGGGCGCCGTTGGCTACGATCCCCAGTACGTTGTTCTCGCACAAGGACTGCATGGCGCGGGTCACATTGTCGAACGTCGTGGAACCGATCTTCACCACCAGGACCGTGCCATCGGCCAAGGTGGCCAGCAGGTTGGCATCCGCCGAGAACAGCAGCGGAGGCGTATCGAAGATGGCCCAGGTGAAATACCGCGGCAGTTCCTCGAACAGCGCCCTGGCGTGGCGGGTATTGAGCAACTCGAGGGGGTTTTTCACCAACGTCCCCGCGGGCATCACGTAGAGATTGATTCCTTCGATCCGCCGCAACGCCTCGCCGAACTTGCACTGGCCGGAAAGATAGTCCGAGAGGCCCGGCGCGCGGGATATCTGGAACAGGTTGTGAATCACCGGGCGCCGGAGGTCGAAATCGCCCAGCAGGACGACATTCTCCGCCAGTTGCGACTGGGCCAGCGCCAGGTTTACCGCCGTAAACGTCTTCCCCTCGGCGGGGGACGGGCTGGTGACTACCACGGTATGCAGCGGCTGCAGCGTTTGCAGATGGTTCAGCCGCGTGCGCAGGGTACGGAACTCTTCCGAGGGAGTCTCATGCGAATTGTTTATATCGAGGAGGTGCGACTCGGGCGCGGGCTGGAAAGGCGCCACCGGAGCTTCCCCGATAGACGCTGGATGCAGGTTGGCGCGGACGGGCGGCGCGGCGCCCGCATCCAACGCAGGGATCTCCGCGGAGCCTATTCCGGCCGACAGGGGGGACAACCGCTCTTCCGGCGGCAGCCCTCCCTGCTCGGCTCGGCGTAGCGCATCGTGTACTCGGCTCATGTAGTCTCCAATATCGCGCGGCGTCCCGTCAGCCCGCGTGAGGCGTGAAATAGTAATACATCGCTGCGATCATGGCGATCACCCCGACCAACACCGCGCTCGACCAGGCCAGCCAGAACAGGCGCCGCTTTCGGCGCACCAGTAGACCGTTTTCCAGCAGCGGGATGCTGCTCAAAACCGGCAGGTTGGTATATGCGCGGACGTCCTTGAGGTTCTTCAAAGAGGTATCCTTGGCCTCTTTGGCGCCAGCCAGCGCCAGCCCCAACATGAGCCCCAGCCCGATGCCGGCGCCGGCGATCTCGTACCGGTTGGGTTCCGCCGGGGTCTGCGGCAGGTTGGCCGGATCGAGCACTTCCAACTGCTCGCCCCATCCGCGGTCTTCCAGGTTCCTGGCCGTCTGGGATATTTCCTGGCGCTTCTTCAGATCGTCGTAGCGCTCCTTGGCGAGCGCCAGATTCTGTTGAAGCTGCGCGGCTTCCTGCTCCACTACCGGACTGTTCTCGATCTTCCTCCGCACATCCTTAAGATCCTGTTCCAGCCCATCCTTTTCCTTGGCGATGTCCTTCATCGCCACTTCATCGTTCGCGATCTGGGTCTTGATACTGGCAATCTCGCCATCAATATTGCTCAGGGTGGCCCTCTGCTGAAGGGTCAATCCCTTCTTAGGTTCCGACACCGGCGCCGCGCTCTGATCGGCGTCGAGCTTGGCCTGCTCCCGGTCCCGCTCGGCGCGCAGAATCTTGAGTTGGGCCTGGGTCGTCGTCACATTCGGATTCTGGTCGGTATATTGTTCCTGAAGAGCCGTCAGGGCGATCTCCAGCCCGCGGATCTGGTTCTCCAGATTGACCAGGTTCTGGCTCTTGACCGACTGAGCGGTGGGGGTCTGCGTCGCGTCGGTGGCCTGATCGATCAGCGCGCGGGTGTCGTTGCGGTTGTTGATGGCGGTTTCGAGGCTGTTCTTCTGCTGCTGCATCTGGCTTAGCCGGTCGCTGTCCTGCCCGATTCGCGCCTGAATGTTGGCCAGCAGAATGCCGTTGGTGCCGCTGTTTTCCGGAAGGCTGCCCTGGTGCGCCGCGCGGAACGCAGCGAAGTCGTGCTGCAGTTTGTCGAGGTTGTCGGACGCGTCCTTAACTTCGGCCTTCATGAACTCGGTGGTGTTGTCGGCGCTCTCGGTTTGAACCTGAATATTCTGCCTCGTCAGCCGGCTCACCAACTCGTCGACCACCGCCTTGGCCAGGCGGCGATCCGAATAGGAAAATTGAATACGAAACGCGGTCGCATAACGCCGGTCGCCCGATGCGTCCCCCAGCGGATCCATGCGGACGTCCTTCTGCATCTGGTCGATCGCATCTTCCAGCGGGGCATGGGCCAGCAGCTTCTTATACAGTTGAAGCTTCGGATCGCTGATGATGTTCGTGAGGGTGCCGCGGCTCAGAAGTTCGCCGCGCAACGACTCCAGCCTCTGCGCCATCTGGATACTGACGGTGCTCGGCACCACCCCGACCGCCACGGTCTGCGGAACGATGCGCATGAGGGCGAAGGAAACGTACGTGTCCGGCCAGAGGTACGCCACCACCACCGCGACCACCAGGCCCGCGAACGTCGGACCGAAGATCCAGGACCGGTAGCGGCGCAACAAGTCGAAGTAATCCTCGACATCCAGCGGACGCCGCGAAACGCTTACGTAATTCTGGGGAGCCCCCATAGCGCTAATCCTTCTCTGCCGTTCGATTCACTCTGCCGTTCGATTCACTTCCGTACCCGCGCCCCCTACTTCACGACAATTATGTCGCCGGGCTGGAGCAGAACATTCTGTTGCAGGTTCTTGCCCTTCAACATCTCTTTGTAATTGAAATGCAAAACCGACCGGCCGCCGTCGCGAAGAATGCGAATGTCCTTCTGGTTGGCGAAGTCCTTGAATCCCCCCGCCTGAACCAAGCCTTCCATTATGGTGGTCGGAACGATCAGGTTGTACTCGCCCGGCTTCAGGACTTCGCCTTGGAGGAAGTACTTCTTGCTGTTCACCGCCACCAGCCCGACGCTGACCTGCGGCTTCTTAATGTACACCGTCAGGCGCTCCGCGATGTCCTTCGCCAGTTCCTCGGGCGTTTTTCCGCTGGCGACGACCTCGTTGATGTACGGCATGGAAATCCGGCCGTCGGGCCGGACCAGATATTGGCCGGAGTAGTCTTTCTCCCCGATAACCAGGATCGACAGTACGTCCTGGGCGCCGATCATATACGTCTTTTCATCGACGGGCAGGGCGGCGGGGGATCGTACTTCGGAAGAGGGTTTGGGATTCGCCAGTTTGGCCGGATCGGCGGTAGCGGAGGGCTCTACGGCCTGCTTCCTGTCGCCGGCAGGGGCGGACGACCCGGCTTCCGGCGGCGCCGCCTGCGGCGACTGATCCCTATCTCCGGCGCCAGAGCACAACACCGGCGCCACCATCAAAAACGCACACAAAACAACCGTTTTCATCATCTTCCTCGGAGAGGAACCAGGCCTTTCGGCCGCCGGGATCGCGCTTCGCGCAACGGCGCTCTCCGCTCTCCAGTTTACAGCATTGCGGCGGAGGCCAGTAACGATCCTGGAGCCCCGCCAGCCCGGGAGCCACTATGCTTCCCTTATCGGCGCCACGGCTGCCGGCCTGCATAGTCCGTCCCCGCCCTCGCAGGGCGATCCAGGCGTCTCGACTTTTCATTGTTAAGAAGTTCTATTGTGGAAAGCAATGCTTGCCCGTCCAAGTCCAGTACTAGTACCATGCGCGGGGACCGGCGCCAGCATCACGCCGGGCTCGGGCTTGATACACTTAAACATAGTGTATCGCTTCCAAAAACCGGAGACGGATTGGATGGCGGCCCGTAACTTATAGATGGCCCTGGTACTGAGGATGTGCAACTCCGAATTTCCCTCGGTCACAAACGTGCTGGCGGATGGGTGGGGAGTCTTGTATCGCTGACGCATAGCGGCGCCCGCCATGTTCCAGGAACTCAAGTTCCAACTTTCGACCGCGTTTCTTACCATAGTCACGCTGGCCGTCAGTATTGCCGCTATCATCAACTTCGACCAGCAGCAGAGGTTCCGGCTTCCCGACGATGGCGTGGTCTGGGTGGATCGCGCGGCCGGAGTCGAGGCGCTCTATGTAGCTCCCCGCAGTGGCGGGGCCAAGGCCGGCCTGCACCCCGGGGACTTGCTCAAGAGCATTGACGGCGTCCCCATCAAGAAGGCCATCCATGTCGCCCAGGTACTGGCCACCATCGGCTCGTGGCGGCAGGCCAGGTACACGCTCATCCGCGGCGGGGTGGAATTCGAGCCGACTTTGTTCGTCGAGGAGGCCCCGCGCGACCGCGCCGTGGCCTATCAGTACCTGGTCGGTCTATCCTATCTGGCCATCGGCCTGTTCGTTTATTTTCGCCGCGGCAGCGCCCACAAGGCCCGGCATTTCTACGTCCTGTGCCTGGTTTCTTTCGTGGTCTACTGTTTCCACTACACTGGAAAGCTGAACGGATTCGACAAACTCATTTATTACGCCAGCGCGATCGGGAACCTGTTCGCCCCCACGATTTTCCTGCACTTCTGCGTCACGTTTCCAGAGCCCCTGAAGTGGTTCCGCCGGCATGCGCACGTGGCTCTACTGTACCTGCCGGCGACGCTGTTGTCTCTGCTTTACCTGGGCTTTTCCTCGGGCGCCATGGCCTCCGAGATCTCGCTGGTGGAATTGCGGTGGCTGCTCGATCGCGTGGGGATGGTCTTTTCCACCGTGCCATATATAGTCGGCGCGCTGGCTTTGGCCCGCGAATACCGCAAGACCGAGGACCCCATCGTCCGCCAACAGTTGAAATGGCTGCGCAACGGCGCGCTGTGCGGCTCGCTGCCGTTCGCCGTGTTCTACGTGCTGCCGTACGCCGCCGGCGCGATTCCCAGCGAATACATGAAGATGTCGGTGCTCTCGATGGCCCTGATCCCGCTCACCCTGGCCTATGCCATTGTCCGCTACCGCCTGATGGACGTGGACATCCTGTTCCGCCGGGGCTACGCCTACACGCTGGCCACGCTGTGCGTGCTGGCGGCGTTCTACGGGGTGGTGTTCTCGCTGGGCAACCAGGTGCAGAAGTATTTCAAGGACCTGGGCAGCGCCGGCGTGCTCCTGTTGATGCTCACCGCCGCGTTTCTCTTTCAGCCCCTCCGCAACTGGATGCAGGAGCGTCTGGACCGGCATTTCTACCGCGACCGCTACGATTATCGCCGCACGCTGGTGGAGTTTGCGCGCGAGCTCAGCGCCGAAACCGATCTGGACGCCATGCTTTCCTCGGCCGGCGAACGGCTGCTCGAGACCCTCTCCATCAGGCGCCTGGCTTTCTTTCTGGCGGAGGAAACCCCCGGCGGCGCTCGATTCCGGTTGAGGAAGGCCATGGGCTCCAACCCCCGCCTGGCCAACGCCGACTGCGACGATCTGGACCTCGCCTTCCTGTGCTCGGAAACGTCCCAGCCCTATCTGTTCTTCGAGCGCACGCGGCATCAGCTCGACGTTGTGTTCCGGTCCTGGCCCGCCTCGGTGCGCGGCGCCATCGCCGATCTCGACCTCACCTACTACATTCCATGCACCGTTCGCGGCCGGACCATTGCTTTTCTGGGCATAAGCCGGACAGTGGACGGGGACTACCTTTCGAGCGTCGATCTCGAGTTGCTGGTCACCCTGGCCGGGTATGTGGGCATCGCCATCGAAAATGCTTCGCTCTATCGCTCGCTCCAGCGCAAGGTGGAAGAATACGAACGGCTGAAGGAGTTTAGCGAGAATATCGTCGAATCCATCAACGTCGGTATTCTGGCCGCCGACCTGGAAGACCGCGTCGGGAGCTGGAACACGCAGATCGAGCAGTTGAGCGGGATTCCTCGCGAACGCGCCGTGGGCGTGCGGCTGGGCGAGTTGTTTCCCGCCGAATTGGCCGATCAGTTTGAAAGCGTGCGCGGCGAAACCGGGATCCATCACATCTACAAGTTCGTCTTGAAAATGCCGGCGAACGGCAATGGGACTTCCGGCAAGTTCCGGGAAGCCACGCTGAACATCGCCATCGCCCCCCTGGTCTCGAAGGACCAGGAGCGCATCGGCCGGCTGATCATCTTCGACGATGTCACCGACCGCGCGGAATTGGAGCAGCGCCTGGTGCAGGCCGACAAACTCTCGAGCATCGGCTTGCTGGCGGCCGGGGTGGCGCACGAAGTCAACACTCCGCTGGCGGTGATTTCCACCTACGCCCAGATGCTCGCCAAGCAGGTGGCCGACGACTCCCAGAAGTCCTTGATTCTCGATAAGATCGCCAAGCAGACCTTCCGCGCCAGCGAAATTGTGAACTCGCTGCTCAACTTCTCGCGCACCTCCACCACCTCCTTCGGCGACCTCAACCTGAACCGCGTGCTTCAGGAGACCATCTCCCTGATCGAGCACCAGTTGCAGAAGGCCGGCATTGAAATTCGCACGGACCTGGAGCCGGGCCTTCCCCCGGTCCACGGAAATACCGGCAAACTTCAGCAGGTGTTCCTGAATCTCTTTCTCAACGCGCGCGACGCCATGGCGGCGGGGGGCACGCTGGAAATCCGCACCTGGTCGGAAACGGCCGGCGTGCGGGTGGAAGTGGCCGATACCGGGCACGGCATCGCGCCCGAGCACCTGCACCGCGTTTACGACCCGTTCTTCACCACCAAGGCCGCGCGCAAGGGCACCGGCCTCGGGCTTTCGGTGACTTACGGTATCATTCAAGAGCATGGCGGTTCCATTGAAGTGGCCAACCGGCGCGCCGGCGGCGCCAGGTTCCGGATCGAGTTGCCGTTCGCCATGGCCGCGGCGCGGAAGCCGGTGACCGCCGGCTGAAACGATGGCCCCACTGTCCACCAACAATCCCGTCGATCCCGCGGATCGGTCCCCCGTCCCGCGCGGCCGCATTCTGGTAATTGACGACGAGGCGGATATCCGCGAAGGTCTCGAGCTGCTGTTGACTTCGGAGGGCTATGCGGTGGAACTGGCCCAGAACGGAACCGAAGGACTCCGGAAGATGGAGACCCGCGGCTACGACCTGGTGCTGCTCGATCTGATGATGCCCGATATCTCGGGGATGGACGTCCTCGAAGAGGCGCGCAAGCGCGACCGCGAAACTCCCATTTTCATGATTACCGCCTACGGGTCGGTGGAAGCCGCGGTGCAGGCCCTCAAGCTCGGCGCCAACGACTACTTTTCCAAACCCTGGGACAACGAGAAGCTGATCATCGAGATCGACCGGATGATCGCGCGCCGGCGCCTGGAATACGAGAACGTGCACCTCAAGCGCGCCCTTCTGGAGCGCTACAGCTTCCCCAACATAATTGGCAAGAGCGAGCGCATGGTGCGCATGTTGGACCTCGTGAGCCAGGTGGCTACGGCCCGCTCCACCATCCTGATCACCGGCGAGACCGGCACCGGCAAGGAGCTGGTGGCCAAGGCGATCCATGCCAATTCCCCGCGCTCCAACCACATGTTCGTGGCCGTGAATAGCGGCTCGCTGCCTCAGGACCTGCTGGAATCCACCTTGTTCGGGCACGTGAGAGGCGCCTTTACCAGCGCCGTGCAGTCCAAGAAGGGCTACTTCGAGGTGGCCGACCGCGGCACCATCTTCTTCGACGAGATCGGCACCATTGGCCCCGAGACCCAGATCAAGCTGCTGCGCGTCATCCAGGAAAAGGAGTTCACTCCCCTGGGCGCCACCGACCCCATCAAGGTGGATGTGCGGATTCTGGCGGCCACCAACGCGGATCTGTTCCAACTGGTCAAGGACGGCAAGTTCCGCGAGGACCTTTACTACCGGCTGGACGTGATCAAGATCGCCCTGCCCGCCCTGCGCGAGCGCAAGGAAGATATCCCGGCGCTGGTGGACCATTTTTTCACCCTCTACTGCCGGGAGAACGATAAGTTCCTGGATTCCAGCGGCGGCTCGCTTCTGAGATTCCATCCCGACGCCATGCAGATCCTTATGGAGCACTCCTGGCCGGGCAACGTGCGGGAGCTGGAAAATGTAGTGGAGCGGGCGGTGGTTCTGGCGGTGGACGCCATCGCGCCGGTGGACGTACTTCCCGATTCCCTGCTCCAGGCCAACGGCATCCGGCTGCACCGCGCCGACGGCGGCCCGCTCCCCGCCGACGCCTCGCTGTTCGAAATCGTCAACGATTACGAGAGGCGCACCATCACCGAACGCCTGGAGTTGTGTAATTGGAGCCAGACGGAGGCCGCCGAGAGCCTGCACGTGCCGCTTTCCACGTTGAACCAGAAAATCAAGCGGCTGGATATAAGGATTCGGAAGAAGGGCGAGGTGGGATAAGCCTCCAGGCTTGTCGATCCGAGCGAAGCTCGGACCTGGAGTTTACATTTTGGCTCGATCACCGGGGAGGTTTGGCGGGGCAGGCGGTTTCGCCTGCCATATCCGAGCGAAGCTCGGACACGTCAGCCATGCCCGCACACCCGTCCGAGCTTCGCTCGCAATGACAAGGCGGGAGCCTTATCCCACGCCTATACCGCGGCCGTTCCCTTCTGCGCGCGGCTCATAATCTCGTCGGCCAGTTGCTGCGGGCTGTCTATGTTGCGCAGCATCAGGCGGCTGGCCTCGCCCGCAGTCTCAATGGAGAGATTTCCCACGCCGAAAAGGCGGTGCGTGAGGCTCTGGTCCACGCGCACATCCTGGATTTTGGAAAGCTGGATGTTGCGCGTGGAGCGCGAAGCCAGGCCGACCTCGTAACGCAGACGGTCCGCGGAGATTACCGCTTTGGTATACCGCCGCCGCAGCCAGCGGGCGGCCGGCCAAACCAGGATCACGAGCGGAATGACCATCACCCAATGTGGAGCGGCACCGGTCCACTGGGTCAGGTACAGAACCTCCAGTCCCACGACAACAATGGCTGCCAGGACGGCGCCCGCCTTGATGAACTTGGCGGTGGGCCGGATCGTAAGCTCGGGCACGGAACTTTCCTCCTGAACCGGTATTGTACCGCGCCCCTTCTTGTCCTACGATATAGCAATCAAGGAGAAGTACCCATGATTCGCAAGATCGTAACGGCATTCGCGTTAATGCTTCTGGCCGCCTTCACCCTGCCGGCGGACTTCAGCTACCAGGAAACCAGCACGATCACCGGCGGGATGATGGCCAGCATGATGAAGGTGGCGAGCGTCTTTTCCAAGAGCGCCAGCGAGCCCGTTCACAGTACCATTTCGGTGAAGGGCAACCAGTTGATGCATCGCACCCAGAATGAAGCGTCCATCACCGATCTGGACGCGGAGACCATCACGCGCATCGACTTCCAGAAGAAGACCTATTCGGTGACGACGTTCGCGGAGATGAAGGCCGCCATGGAACGGGCGGCGCAAAAGGCGCAGGCCCAGAAAGCTCAGCAGAACTCCGGCCAGCAGATGGATTTCAAGGTTTCCGTCGACAGCACCGGCAAAACCCGCCAGATCAAGGGCGTCGACGCCAAGGAGATGCTGCTGAAAATGGAGATGCAAAGCACCGATCAGACAAGCGGCCAGACCGGCGGCATGACCATCAACACCGATATGTGGATCGCCCCCGAGGCGCCTGGATACCGGGAAGTACGCGAGTTTTACCGCCGCATGGCCGAGAAGCTCGATTGGACGCCTTCCGGCAACATGTTCATGGCCAACCCCAGCGTCTCCCAGGGTATGGCCGGCATGGCCAAGGAAATGGCCAAGCTGGACGGGATGCCGGTGCTTCAGTTGACGACCATGGGGATGGCCGGGCAGCCCGCCGCAGGCTCCACGCAAGCCGGCGCCCAGCAGCCCGCGCAGCAGCAGCCCGCGCAGCAGCAACAGGCGCCCACCGGCCTGGGGGGCATGCTGAGCGGCCGCTTGGGAGGTTTGGGCGGGTTGGGCCGCAAGAAGCAGGACCAGCCGGCGCCCGCCGCCTCCGATCAAGCTCCATCCAGCCCCGGTTCCCTGCTCGAAATGACCACCGAGCTGAGCGATTTTGCATCGGCTCCCCTGGACGCTTCGCTGTTCGCCGTTCCGGCGGGATTCAAGAAGGTTGAACCGGACCTGAGAAAGTAGCCCCGCTTCCGGTCGCGCGCATCCATGTAGCCCGCCTGCCCACGCGGATTGCTTCCGCAACCGACGAAGGATAGGATCGTGTGCATGGACGATCGAGGACGGCGCAGCGCCGCGAACTGGCTGGCTTTCGGCGTCGGGCTTCTCCTTCTGGCGGCCATTTTGGCCCGGGGCATTGATGTCATGCGCCATCCCAGGCCCTCGATTCCAAAGGTGGTGGTCGGGATGAAGGATGAGGTCTACTACACCCGAGGGGCTACCATCGGGGACGCCACCGCGCTGGGCCACGCGCTCGAAAACACGGGCTTCTTCAGCGATCGCGGCATGAGCGTTCTGCTGTCGAAAAACAAGGGCGTCACGGCGCTTTCGTTCGTCCTCGGCGAAGGCGCCTGGAACCACGCGGATACGGTCGCCGGCTTCGAGGAAATCGGGCGGCGCGTGGCTACCTCGATTGGCGGATTCCCCATTGAGGTTCACCTGGTGGACTCGGCGTGGACCGTTCGAAAGTCGGTCGAGGTCGGCAAAGCTATCATAGGCGCCAGGGACGCGATCTACTACTTCGGTTCCGCGACCGAGGGCGACGCCAGGGCCCTCGGCCAGGCGCTGCGGGACGCCGGCTACCTCGCGGACCTGGGCGTCAGCGTGGTGGTGTCCAAGGGCGACGGCGCGGCGATCGGGTTCGTGGTCGGCGACGGCGTCTGGGAGCGGCCTGAAGCGGTGGCCGGTTTTGAGCGCCTGGCCAGGCGGGTCGCGCCATCCATCGGCGGCTTGCCCATCCGAGTCAAGCTGCTGAATGCCGAGATGGAAACCAAGAAAGAAATGGCGGTCCAGTGAACGGAAGAACGCCGCCTGAAAAGGCGGCGATGTGGGGTCAAGCCTTTTGGATCGGGTGGAGTGACGGGGATTGCGCCCCGTCACCCTCCCACACCACCGGACGTGC
>JBEKPK010000028.1:0-26830 GCA_049520795.1 Bryobacteraceae bacterium | reverse complement strand
GAGGCATTGCCTCGCCCCTTGAGTTTCTGAAATTGGCAGCGGTTTTCCGGAGTTGTGGGGCAGGCGCTGCCGCCTGTCAACCGCGCAGTCGACCACGGCCAGAGGTTGACAGGCGGAAGCGCCTGTCCCACAACCCTACTTGGCGGGGGCTTTGGCCGCCGTCGCGGCGCGCGGCTTGCCCCAAAAAATGAACACGCCCCGGTCGGTCGCGGTGACGATATCCATCGCGCCGTCCTTGTTCAGGTCCACCGCCAGCAGGTTGGAACCGGCGCCCGAGCGGTTGTGGATCAGCTCCGGAACAAACTCCGCTCCTCCGGGCGCCTTGGGATTCCGCACCGTCCGGTACCAGTACAAAACAGGTGGGCCATAAGGATCCGGATCGTGATAGTTATCCTCGTGCGACCAATAGCGCTTGCCCACCACGATGTCCGGCACGCCGTCTCCATCGATATCGGCGAAGGCCAAGCCGTGTATTTGCGAGAAGGTCACTCCGCCGGCGTTCTTTTGGACGGTGGAGTAGTCCTTCATGATGACGTGCTCGACAAAAGAGATCTTGCCGGCCGCGTCGCGTTTCTGCTCATACCAGGCCAGGCCGAAATCGTGCCCTCCCAGGCTGGTCACCACATCGTTCAGCCCGTCGCCATTGACGTCATACACCGCCATCAATGCGCCGCCCGGCCCGGAGCGGGCCCAACGGCCGAACGTCTGCGAGTGGTACGTCCACGGCTCCTTGCCGCCGGGCCCCGGATTCTCCCACCAGCCGAACACATTGACAATATCCGGGCGTCCGTCCCCGTTGATGTCGCCGACCCCAATCCCGTGGAGGGTCGCCCGGCCTTCCGAGACTCTGTGAATGACCCATGGTCCGGTCGGATTGGCGGGGTCGGGCTTCGCATAAACGATGCCGTCCCTTTGCGTGTAGACTACCTCGGGCTTCCCATCGCCGTCGAGATCCTTGAGCTCCCAGACCTCGCACCCGAGCGCGGGGGCAACCTGGTATTTGTCCCAGTGGCGCGCCTCCCCTTTCGGGTTGACATACAGGAAGACGGGGGTGCCCAGGTTGGAACATAGAACGTCGGGCCAGCCGTCGCCGGTGAAGTCGGCCGCGAACTGAATCATGCAATCGTTGGCGTAGTCCCGCGACGGGCTATTGGCGTGCGTCGCGAAGATCTCGCGCGACTTCGTATAATCGGGTCCGAAATAAATATAGGGACCGGCCACCACGTCCAGAACGCCGTCGTGGTTGAAGTCGGCCGCCGCGGCTGACCAGGCATAGTAGAACTCACTGAGGCGCTGCATCCGGAAGTGGCTGGAAACCCGCTCCGGCGGCGCGAGGCGGGTCTGCGCGTCCTTGTAAGCGATGTCCTTGTACCGCACCTCACCGGCGCCGCCGACGTACAGCGCCAGAGGTCCGTAAAGTCCAGCCGCATCCTCCGGCACGGCGCCCGGCATGTCGCGGACGTTGACGTCGTTCAGCCACACCTGGATGCTGGCGTTGAGGAAGATCTCGAACTGGTTCCACTCGCCTGGGCGCAAGCCCGGCGTCGGCGGCGCGAACGGCAGCGGCGTCTGTGGATCGAGCTGGATCCCATCTACATTGGGAACTGCGTTCCGGCCACCGCCGCCGCCTCCTCGGGCCGCCGGGGCCGCATTCGGAGGGGCGCCGCGACCCGCCGCGGCCGGATTCGGAGGGCCGCTCCGTCCGCCCCCGCCGGAGGACCGCAATGGCTCGCGCGACAGTTCCTGCCCGTCCGCGCCCAGAGTCACCCGGTACATCGCCACGTCGCCCTCGTTGAGCGACAAGTAAATCCCCTTCATGCCTTCCGCCGTCTTCGTGGCGCGGAACAGGATGCCCGTTTTGCAGCCGCCGGTGCAGCGGAAATTGGTAAACAACTCCAGGTCCTGGTAAGAACGATCGATCACCAGCCAGCCGCCGTTGCCGCCAGGCTTCACCGTCCCGACCACTTCCCCGTTCTGCGCGCGCCAGTCGGCCTGGCCCAGAACGTGCCACCCGGTAAGGGTCGATCCCTTGAAGGTGGCGTCCGGAATGAACGTCGGACCGTCATCCGCAAAGACCGGCGCCAACGACAAGGCGGCCAGCGCCGCGATTCCATAGGCGCGCTTATCCAGCATGATTACTCGCTTCCTTTCCTCTGATGACGACTGGCCAAGCCCGAGGCTCCCGCGCCGCGGGCCGCCATTTGCAATACGTGATATCGACGCTCAAAATCGTAAATCACGGCGCCGCGCGTGTCAAAGGCGTTCCGCACAACGGGCGTGCGACATAATAGTGGGGTCGGGATTTCATCCTGACCCCACTCTTCCTCTGTCAGATGGTTTCTTTACAGAAGTTTGGGCGCTGCGGCCTTCTCGGCCCCGTTGGCGGGCAAGTGGGCGCTAAGAGCATCGGGGCAATGCTGAACTTTTTGACTGGCCGCGGCGCCGTCGACGGGATTCGGGATGTCGCACTTCCAGTGACTCGACATGCGCAGGGCGGCGAGTTCCTCTTCCTTCAACGCGTAGGTGTATTCCTCATCGGGAAAGCGCCGGCCGCGAACATCCTTGACGTACTCCCGGATGGCCATCTCCGCCAGCGTCAGCAGACCGTCGCGGCGCTCCGCCCGTCCCATTACTTTCAAGTCCGGCACGCCTTCAATGAATTCCGTAAATCCTCGCGTGACGGTGGGAATGTAGCATTTTGCAAAAAACGGACGGAAAGGCTCATAGAATCCCATGAGATCGTGCATGATCACCAGTTGGCCATCCACCTTGGCGCCGGCGCCAATGCCATAGATCGGTATTCGCAACTGTCGCGCGACCTGGGCCGCGGGTTCCTCCGGCATCGCTTCGAGCAGAATGGCGAAGACGCCGGCCTGCTGCAATTCGAAGGCGTCCTCCATCGTCTTCTCGAAACTATCGCGAGTCTTTCCCTGGACGCGATAGCCGCCGAAGGTCGCGGTGCTCTGCGGCGTCAGGCCCAGGTGGCCCATCACCAGAATGCCCGCATCGGCCATGGCCCGGATCTTCCCGGCCACGCGTCGCCCGCCCTCGCATTTCACCGCGTCGCATCCGGCTTCCTTTATAAAGCGCAGGGCGTTCAGCACGGCATCCCGCTCCGACGCCTCATAGGAGCCCTGCGGCATGTCTCCGATGAGAAAGGTGTTGGGAGCCCCCCGATGGGCGGCTTTTGCGAGTACGATCATCTCGTCCATGGTCACTGGGTTGGTGGTTGGGTGGCCCAGTTGGACCATGCCTCCCGAATCGCCCACCAGGATCATATCGACGCCGGCCCGCTCGGCCGCAAGGGCAAAAGGAACGTCGTAAGCGGTCACCCACGCCGCCGGGGCATGCTGCGCCTTCATGCCCAACAGACCCGCTAGTGTTTTTTTCGTTTGTTTCGACATACTCACCTTCTTCTGGCAGGCCGTTAAGCCCTGGCGCGCTCCGGTAGCGGCTTCACAATCATGGGCGAGGTACAGGGTCCGGTCGATTGGGAACTGCTCGGAGAACTGTTTTTGGCCGGAATTCCCATTCTGGACTTCCGACTCTTATTCAGTATACACGCAGCCGCCGGGCTTCCGCCCGGCGCATCGCGGCAGTCCGAGAAACGCCAGCCGGAAGGCCGGCGGCCGGATGAAATCCGGACCCCACATGCGCCTTGCCGCAAGCTATGATGAACCTACCCTGTGAAGCGCTTCGCTTTTCTCGACTGGACGCGTGGGCTGGCCGTGCTCGTCATGATCCAGTGCCACACCTTCAACTCCTTCACGCGGATGGACCTCCGCGACGGCGGCCCCTACGTTTATTCCCAGTTCATCGGAGGCATGGCCGCGCCCCTGTTTCTGTTCATGGCGGGCATGACGCTGGCCTTCCAGATGGACAGCCTGGAGCGGCGCGAGGCCACCCGGCGGCGGCGCTGGCTGGGAGCGCTGCGGCGCGCCGGGTATGTGTGGGGCATCGCTTACCTGTTCCGTATCACGAACTGGCTGGGCAGTTGGCCTTACGCCACCACGCAGGAACTCACCAAGGTCGACATCCTCAACTGCATGGGGCTGGCCATGGCGGCGCTGGCCGTGCTGGCGATAGTTCCCTCCAGGCGGCGCGCGCATTTCGGAGCGGCGGCCGCGCTACTCATCGCCGCCGCCGCTCCGGTGGTGGCCAACCTCGATTGGAACGGCGTGCCGCAATGGATCCACGAATACCTGGCGCCCGGCCAGGGCAGAGGCCGGTTCGCGTTCTTCCCCTGCGCGTCCTACGTCGGTTTCGGGCTGGCGCTAGGAGCTATCGTGAAGCGCACCGCCGCCGACCGGATCGAGCGTCTCCTTGCCTGGTGCGTGCCCATCGGATTCGCCCTGGTGTACACGGCGCAGTACTTTTCCAACCTCCCGTACTCCATCTATCCGCACTCCAGTTTCTGGACTGATAGCCCGGCGCTGATCCTGATCCGCACCGGCATCTGCCTCCTGGCGCTGGCCGGGGCGTACTTGTGGACGGAGTTCGGCGCGGGGACGGCATGGAGTTGGATGCAGGCCTTGGGCAAGACCTCGCTGATGGCGTACTGGGTACACGTGATGCTGGTGTACGGCGGGCTGGCCAAACCGCTGCGACGCGCGCTGAACATTCCGCAGGCCGCCGCAGCCACTATCGCGGTGACCGCGGCCATGGTGGCGCTGGCCGCCATCAAGCTGCGGTGGATGTCGCGCCGCGCGCAAAAGCAGCCCTAGGCGTCACACGCGCTCAGTTCCATTGAGCGGCGTCGGCCGCCGGTTCCTTGGGCGTGTGGGGCGACTTCTGCGCCAGCTCGCCAACGGTGGCGCTCTTGAGCACCGCGGCCATGGCCTTCTGGGCATCGGCCCAGACCCCGTGGGCCGGGCACCATGCCTGGCGGTTGCAGGAGTGTTCCGAGATCAGGCAGAGATTCAAGCGGATGGGGCCCTCGATGGCTTCGACGACGTCCAGTATCGAGGCGTTGCGGTGGATGCGCGGCAGCTCGAACCCGCCCGTGTTGCCACGGTGGGAAATCACCAGGCCGGCGCGGGTGAGGTTCTGCAAGACCTTGGAGAGGAACTGCTCGGGACACTCCGCGGCGGAGGCCAGTTCGGCGCGGCTGGCGCGGCTTCCGACCGGCATGCCGGCCAGGTGGATCATGACGCGAACGGCGTAATCGGCGGCTCTTGTTAGTTGCACGGTGTAATTAGAGTCCTTTTATCCTCTTCGAAGAACGCATTCTAGGTGCCACATTCCAAATGCCAGAATATTTGGACAATGTGGGTAATGATTAGGTTCGCTGAGCACATTGCCTCACCCAAATGCGCGAAAACGCGCGGGTTGGGGCATGAGTCCCAGCCTTCAGGCCCTAAAGGGAAAGGCCAGCGGCGGATCCGCGGGGCCGCGGTTTCGGCGCGGCCTGAAGTGCGGACCCCGGTTTGATACACTGGACAGGAAGCGCATCCACCATTCCAGATCGGGGGCCGGTAGCTCAGGTGGTAGAGCATGTGCCTTTTAAGCACAGGGTCGCGGGTTCGAGCCCCGCCCGGCTCACCAGATTAGCCTCAGGAATCGGTATAAGCGTCGGCGCCCAGGGCCTCAGCCTTCCGAAATGGCGTCGGATCGCTAATGGCGTCAGATAGCTTTCTCCGGCTGCAAAAGGCAAGTCATCGCGAGCACCCAAGCCGGTGGCCCCGTGGGTGGCGTCCGCCCCGCCCGCGCGATTCGTGCCAGAATGGTTTTTCGAATCAGTTCCGGTCAAGCGCGCAGCGAACGCCCGCGACGCTTGCGGAAGCAGACTGAAGATCGCTAAAATCAACGCGTTCGCAAATCATCCCAGGAGGAATCATGGCAGCCGTAGAGCAGAAGGTTAAGCAGATTATTGTCGAGCAACTGGGGGTCGATGAAAGCCAGGTGGACAGCAACGCGTCGTTCGTTGACGACCTCGGCGCCGATTCGTTGGACATCGTAGAGTTGGTCATGGCCTTCGAGGAGGCATTTGAGCTGGAAATCCCCGATGAAGACGCCGAGAAGATCACCACGGTGAAGGACGCAGTGGAATATATCGAGAACAAGACGTCCAAAAAGTAGCCGTCATTCTCGTCAGGGAGACTCGTTTTGTCGCGAAGAGTGGTAGTGACCGGCGTGGGGTTGCTCACGCCGCTGGGGATTGGCACGGAAACGTCTTGGGAGGCGATCCGCGGGGGCCGCTCGGGTATTGCGCATATCACCCAGTTCGACGCCGCGGCCTTCTCCTGCCAGATCGCGGGAGAAGTCAAGGGATTCGACCCCGCTCAGTATATCGAGAAGAAAGAAATCAAGAAGATGGGGCGATTCATCCAGTTCGCCATTGCGGCGGCGGATTTCGCCCTGAAGGATTCCGGCCTGAAGGTGACGCCGGAAAACGAAGAGCGAGTGGGCGTTTATATCGGCAGCGGCATCGGTGGGTTCGAGGTAATCGAACGGGAGCACAAGACGCTGCTGGAACACGGACCGCGGCGCATTTCGCCGTTTTTCATTCCCGCCACCATCATTAATCTGGCCTCGGGCCATATTTCGATCCGCAGCGGCGCCAAAGGGCCCAATTCGGCCACGGCGACGGCTTGCACCACCAGCGCGCATTCCATTGGCGATTCCTACCGGATGATAGAGCGGGGCGACGCCGATGCCATGATTTGCGGGGGCGCCGAGGCGCCGGTGACGCCCATGGGGATCGGCGGATTCGCTGCCATGCGCGCGCTTTCCACCCGGAATGCGGAGCCCGAACGAGCCTCGCGCCCGTGGGACAAGGACCGGGATGGGTTCGTGGTCGGCGAGGGCGCCGGCGTTTTGATACTGGAGGAGTTGGAATCGGCGCGGGCGCGGGGCGCGTCCGTGTTGGCGGAGCTGGTGGGTTACGGGATGAGCGCCGACGCATTCCACCTGACCGCGCCGCCGGACAACGGCGACGGCGCATTCCGGGTGATGCGCAATGCTCTCAAGGATGCCGGGATCGAGCCGGCGCAGGTGGATTACATCAACGCGCATGGCACGTCCACGGATGTGGGCGACCGCGCCGAGACGGTGGCCATCAAGCGCGCGTTCGGCGAACATGCCTACAAGGTGGCTGTTAGCTCCACCAAATCGATGACCGGCCATCTCCTGGGCGGCGCGGGGGGGATCGAGGCGGGCATCGCGGTGCTGGCCATCCGGGACCAGGTAGCGCCGCCGACCATCAACTACGAAACGCCCGATCCGGACTGCGACCTGGATTATGTGCCCAACCAGGCGCGTCCCATGAAGATCGAATACGCGCTCTCCAACAGTTTCGGGTTCGGGGGCACCAACGGGTGTTTGATTTTCAAGCGCTATCGGGAGTAAGCCGCCGATTCAGCCCATGAAGATCGTCGTTGCGATCAAACAGGTTCCCGCGCACGACTCGCAGTTGCGGATCGCCTCTTCGGGGAAATGGATCGAGCAGGCGGACCTCGCCTACGAAATCAACGAGCCGGATGCCTATGCCCTGGAAGAGGGGCTGCGACTAAAGGAGAAGCACGGCGGCGAAGTGATCGCCCTGTGCGCCGGGCCGCCGCGGGCCGCGCAAACCCTCCGCGAAGCGCTCGCCAAGGGCGCGGACCGCGCCATTCATATTGAAGTGGAGGGCCTGGGCTTCGATCCGCTGGCGACGGCGCGGCTGCTAGCTGCTGTCATCTCCGCCGAAATGCCCGATCTGACGCTGGCCGGGCTGCAATCGGACGATCTCGGGCACGGGCAGACGGGCGTGATTCTGGCGGAACTGCTCGGCCTGCCGCACGCTACCATCGTCATGGAAGTGGAAGTGGGGGACGGCTCCCTGCGCGTGAAGCGCGAGATGGAGAACGGCTGGTTCCAGCACGTGGAGATGCCGCTGCCGGCCGTGATCGCCGTGCAATCGGGCATCGGGAAGCTGCGCTACGCCACCCTGATGGGGATCAAGAAGGCCAGAGCTAAGGAGGTGCGGCGCATCGCGGCCGCGGATCTGGGCGTCGTCGCCGCCGCTTCCGGGGCCGTGGTCGATCGCGTCTACTTTCCCGAGCGGACCGGGCGGGCGCAACTGTTCGGCGGCTCCCCCCGGGAAGCGGCCGCCATGCTGGTGGAAAAGCTGAGGTTCGAGGCGCGCGCGATATGAGCGTTCTGGCGATTCTGGAACAGCGCGCGGGCGAGTGGAACCGGATGTCTTTCGAAACGCTGGCCGCGGCCCAGCAGTTGGCCGGCGAATTGGGCGTCCCGGCCGGCGCGGCGGTTCTGGGCGGCGCCGTGCAAGCGCTCGCCGCCGAATTGGCCGGCAAACGCCTCGAGAGAGTCTACGCCGTGGAGCACGAACTGCTGGCGGACTATACCCCGGACGGCTACGTCCTGGCGCTGCGGCAGTTGCTGGACCGCGTCAAACCCACCCTGGTCCTGTTCCCGCACACCTACCAGGTGCGCGACTTCCTGCCCAAACTGGCCGCGTCCCTGAGCCGGGCGGCGGTGTGCGACGCCGTTGCGCATCGCGCGGAAGGCGGGCAGCCGGTGCTGGTGCGGCAGCTTTTTCAGGGCCGGTTGAACGCCGACGTGCGGTTCTCTGGCGACGGCCCGCATTTCGCTTCGTTGCAGGCCGGCGCATACCGCGCCGACCGGGTGGTGGAGGGCTCCGCGCGGGTGGAAATCTTCACGCCCCGGATGGAAGCAAAGGCCATCCGGACACGTCCGGGCAAACCCTTCCGCGAAGCGCAGCGCGCCGTGGACCTGGGCGCGGCGGAATCGATTGTCGCGGTGGGGCGCGGCATCGGGGACGCCCGGAACATCGAGCTGATCCGCCGGCTGGCCGATATCCTCGGCGCCGAGCTGGCCGCCTCGCGCCCCGTCTGCGATGCCGGCTGGCTCCCCATGGAGCGGCAGGTGGGGAGCTCGGGCCAGACCGTGGCGCCCAAAATGTACATGGCGGTGGGGATCTCCGGCGCCATCCAGCACCTCGTGGGGATGAAAGGGGCGCGTACCATAGTGGCCATCAACAAAGATCCTAATGCGCCGATTTTCGAAGCGGCCGGCTACGGAATTGTGGGCGACCTGTTCCAGGTATTGCCGGAGCTGATCGAAGCCATCCGCAAATCCCAATGACCGCCTAAGTTAGCAATTCCTAACCTGGGAGGCGTTGGCGCCCCAGGGCGTCCACTACATAAACAACGGGACCGTTTTTGACTTTTCGGATGGGCATTGATACACTTCTTGAATCCGCCCGCAATAGTTCCTTTTTAGGCCGTGGTGTAACTTTTTGAGGGGAATCCGCGTCTGAACCTGTTGACCCGCGGCACTGCATTTAGAGAGAAATGAATACGAATATGAAGAACGGGGCAAAACCGAAGTTCGCCGGCTACCGGAAAATGCTGGAGAAGAAAGCGGAGGAGGTCCGCCACAGCATGTCCGCCCAGAAAGCGGCCCAGGTGGTTGCCCGGCTGGATTGTCCTTCCGACGAGGGCGATCTCAGCCAGCAGCATCACGAAGAGTGGATTTTCCTGAACCGCAACACCATCGATATGAAGTTGCTGCGGGAAATCTCCGACGCGCTGCATCGCATCGGCCAGGGCAGCTACGGGGTGTGTATGGAATGCGAGGAGCCGATTTCCGCGAAGCGGCTGGACGCCGTGCCATGGGCGCGCTACTGCGTGACATGCCAGGAAGCCGTGGCTCTTCGCATCGAATCCGGCGAGTACGCCAACGAGTTCCAGGAAACCCGATAACCTCGGCCGGCCGGCCCCGCGCCGGCGGGTCCAGGTGGATTTTTCCATCCCATTTTTCCAAAGTACGGAAACGCACTAAATCCGGCTTGCGGCCATCGGATCGAAGTGTATGATGATCCCATGCGATTACTCATTTCGATGCTGTTCCTCTTGCCGCTGGCCGCCCTGCCGCCTCAGGGAGGCCGCGGAGAGCCCAAGAACCTGAAGATTTTGAAGCCCGAACAGGTTATGCCGATGATGCGCTCCTTCACCACGGGGCTGGGCGTGAAGTGCGATTTCTGCCACGTCTCGGGCGATTTCTCGAGCGACGACAAAAGGACGAAACTGACGGCTCGCCGGATGATCGAGATGGTCGGCCAGATCAACACCAATAACTTCAACGGCCGGGAACGCGTATCCTGCTACACCTGCCACCACGGGGAAAACGAGCCCAAGAGCGCGCCTCCGGCGGCCCAGTAGCGTTATCCAGCCGAATCGCGCTGTTGAGTTTCGAGTTTTCACCGAATCCCCTGTCTTCCGAGGGCTCCCGCGCGATACTATGGCAGGAGCCCCCATGAACTACTATCAGCAGCGACAGTCCGAATTCCTCGAAAGGCTGAAGGCCTTCCTCCGCATTCCGAGCATCAGCGCGCTCTCCGAGAACAAACCGGATATCCGCCGCGCGGCCGATTTTGCCGTGAACGAGTTGCTGGCGGCGGGGATGACCATCGCCGAACGAATCGAAGGCGACGGCAACCCGCTGGTTTACGCCGAATGGCTCGGAGCTCCCGGCAAGCCCACCATCCTCTTCTATGGCCACTACGACGTGCAGCCGCCGGATCCGCTCGATGAGTGGAAATCGCCGCCGTTCGAGCCGGAAATCCGCGGCAACGACATTTTCGCCCGCGGAGCTTGCGATGACAAGGGCCAGGTTCTGATCCAGATAAAAGCGGTGGAAGGGTTGTTGAAGAGTTCCGGCAAGCTTCCGGTGAACGTGAAATTCTTGCTCGAAGGCGAGGAGGAGACCGGCGGCGAACACATCGAAGCCTACGTCCAAAGCAAGCCGCCGCGCCTGAAGGCCGACTCGGTGGTGGTGTGCGACACAGAAATGTTCGCTCCCGAGTTGCCCACCATCTGCGTGGGACTGCGCGGCCTGGTGTACTACGAGTTGTCGGTCCAGGGCGCCGACCACGACCTGCACTCGGGCGTCTACGGCGGCGCCGCGCCGAACCCCATCATGGCCATCTCCGAGATCCTGTGCGCGTTGAAGGACCGCGACGGCCACATCAAGATTCCCGGGTTCTACGACCGGGTGGTTCCACCCAGCCACAAGGAGCGCGAAGCCTGGGCGCGCCTGCCCTTCGACGAGAAGGAGTACGTCACAAAGGAAATGGGCGCCAGAGAGCTGGTGGGCGAGCCCGAGATTCCGCTGTTCGAGCGCGTCTGGGCGCGGCCCACGGTGGAAGTGCACGGCATCCGCGGCGGCTTTACCGGCGAAGGCGCCAAGACCGTGATTCCGGCCCGCGCGGTGGCCAAGATTTCCACGCGTCTGGTGGCCGATCAGCGGGTGGAGGAATCCATCGACCAGTTCAAAGCCGCCGTGAAGGCAGCCTGCCCCAAAGGCGTCACCGCCGAGGTGAGCGTGCTAAGCTCCGGCGGAGCCTCGCTGACCAATCCCGATAATCCGTTTATACGCGCCTCCGCCGAAGCCATGAAGCAGATCTTCGGCCAGGAAACGGTCTACATCCGCTCGGGCGGCTCCATCCCCATCGTGGGCGTCTTCGACCGCTACCTCGGAATCCCCAGCGTGATGATGGGTTTCGGCCTGCCGGACGATAATCTGCACGCTCCCAACGAGAAGTTCCACCTGCCGAATTTCTTCCGTGGCATTGAAGCCATGGCCCGGTACCTGGAAATACTGGGGCAGTAGCAGAAGCGTGCGGGGCAGGCGCTTCGAGGTTGCGGAAGAACCGGTTGGCAGGCGAAAGCGCCTGGCCCACAAGGATGGAAGTTCTCCGGCAGCGAGGTGGGACAGACGCTTTCGTCTGTCATCGCTATCTCCAGTGCCCGCGTTCGAGTCGCATCCGGCCGGGGCGCACTTCCACCCACTTGGCGGGGACCCAGACCGCGCGCGGGCGCGGCGGGCGCATCCAGCGGCCTTCCGCCCACGCCCAACTGCCTCCGCGCCAATCCCAAAACCCATCCGTCCAGACCCACCCCGGACCGGGAGCCACGCCGATCACCGCATATCGCGGCGGCGGCGGCGCGGTGCGCACGTATACCGCGCCCGCGCAGCCGGTCAGACATGTTCCCAAAAACACAATTGCAGTCGAGAGCCTGCGATTCATTGAGCGCCTCCTATCGTGTGGAACGCGGGCCGCGGACCCGTAGTTGCGGTCCTGAAGGCGAATTAATGTGAAGGCGGTTTCACCGGGGCGTCCGAAGAGCTATTCGCCGGCGGCAGGGCCAGGGGGTTCCGTACGCTGGCGCACCCAACGGCGGCGTCGCATACCGGCGCGTTGTGCTACACCGGTTCTTTATGCAGGTTTCCGATCCGAAATTCCGTAAGCTGGAAGGCCTTGCGCCCTTTCCCGCGGTAGCCACTAAACTGCTGCGCGTGCTCTCCCGCGACGATGTCAACATCCAGGAGATTGTGGGCTTGGTCCGCGCCGATGCGGCCCTGGCCTCCGAACTCCTGCGGGTGGTCAATTCGGCGGCGTACGCCCATCCCGCCCCCATCGGCAGCATCCAGCAGTCGGTGACATTTCTGGGGTTGGAGAAGGTGAAGAACCTTGCCCTGGCGGTTTCCGTCAAGGGTTTTTTGCACGGCATATTGCGGCTCGATCTGGTGCGCCGGATCTGGCGTCACAGCCTGGCCTGCGGCATGATCTGTCAGGAGTTGTCGTCGGCGTGCTCGTCTTCCCGGGGTTCGGAAGACCGCGCCTACACCGCCGGCCTTTTGCACGATATCGGCCGGCTGGGGCTGTTCCTGGCGGATGCCACCACCTATGCCGCGCTGCTCTCCGCCGAACAAGGCGCGGTGGACCTGGCAAAGGAGCGCGAAGCCTTCGGCGTGGACCACTGCGAAGCCGGCGCCTGGCTGGCTATGACCTGGGGATTTCCCGAGGAGCTCCAGCGCGTGGTGGCCACGCATCACGATCCGCCCGGCGCTGCCGCCAGCTTCGACCTGGCGGACTTGGTCCGCGTGGGCGTGCTGCTAACGGACTTCCTCGGATTCGACATCGCGCCGCCCACCCAAGCCTATGGCATGGCCCACATCCGGGCGCTGCTGCCCCAGTCGGCGCAGTATCGCTTCGATCCGGATCCCGCCGAGATGAAGTCCAAGCTCATATTCCAGTTGGACGCCTTCGACTAGGCCCCGAATTCGGCGGCGTGGCGGCTGCTAGATTGAAAAAGTGATCGTCCCCCTGGTTCTGGCGGCGCTGGTGGCTGGGTCGCTGGTCTATTGCGGGCTCACCCTGATTGCCGCCGTGCGCTACCGGGGCGTCCGTCCGCCCGCGCCGGCGGCATGGCCGGCTATCAGCGTCCTCAAGCCGCTGGCGGGAGTGGACGAGGGGCTGGAAGAGAACCTCGCTTCGTTTTTCGAGCAGGGTTACCCCCAATTCGAAATCCTGTTCGCGGTGCGCAGCGCTTCCGACCCCGCCGTCGCGGTGCTGGAGAAATTGCGCGCGCGTTACCCGGCGGTTTCCTCGCGCCTCATCGTGACCGGCGAGCCGCCCTACCCCAACGCCAAGGTCTACAGCCTGGATCTTATGCTGGCCGCCGCCGGCAACCGCCTGGTGGTGATGTCCGATAGCGACGTGCGCGTGGGGCCGGACCTGCTGAACGCCGTCGCCGCCGAATTCGCGGACGAAAAGCTGGGTCTGGCCACCTGCCCCTATCGGGCGGTTCCGGGCCGCAGCTTCTGGTCCACGCTCGAGGCCTTGGGGCTCAACACGGAATTCATCGGTGGAGTGCTGGTGGCGCGCCTGCTCGATGGCATGAAGTTCGCGCTCGGCCCCACCATTGCGGCGCGCCGCGAGGCGCTCGACGCCATTGGCGGATTCGATGCGGTGAAGGATTTTCTGGCCGAGGATTTCGTGATGGGGAACCGCGTGGCCGCGCGCGGCTTCGGCGTGATCCTCTCCTCCTACGCGATCGAGCACCGCATCGGCGCGCAGCGTTTCGGCGCCAACCTGCGGCACCGGTTGCGCTGGAACCGCAGCACGCGGCGCTCCCGGCCATGGGGGTATGTGGGACAGGTGTTCACCAACCCGCTCCCGCTGGCGCTGATCCTGTGGGCGGTGCGGCCCGGCTGGTGGCCGGTGCTGGCGGCAGCCGCCGTTTTCCGCGCGGTGGCGGCGTGGGCCACGTCGCAACTCGTCCTCCGGGACCCGCTCACGCGCCGGCTGTGGTGGCTGGTTCCCTTGCAGGACATCGCCGGCTTCCTAGCCTGGATCGGCGGATTCTTCGGCAACACCATCCTCTGGCGCGGCCGCAAATACTACCTGCGCCGCGATGGCCGCTTCGAGCTGATAGAGGATAAGTAGGGTGATAGACTCGCTAATATGTTCGAGCATGTAACGAAGACGGATGCCGAGAGGGCTCAAAGCGCAAAACTGCTGGCTTGCGGCGGCTTTGCCGCGCTGGGGATACCATTTGGTACGTTCTTGCTTCTCTCTGGCTCCACGGCCCTTGGTCTAGCGAACCTCCTTTTGGGTATTTCGGCCGGAATCACCTTCCTGCGCGGAAGAAAGACCCATCGCTGATTTCCCTCTGTCCCACCTCTGGCTCAGCCGCGCTTCAGCTCGAATAGCGTAATCTCAGGCGGCGCGCCCAGACGCATGGGGACGAAAATCGTGCCGATTCCGCGGTTGACGTACAACTGCCCGCCGGGTTTTTCGAACCACCCCGCCACGTAGGGCGTGATCAGGCGGCTGGGGGCGATTTCCGGGCTCACGAACTCCAACGCCAATTGTCCGCCATGGGTGTGGCCGGAGAGGGTGAGGTCTATGCCCAGCTCCGCCGCGCGGTCGAAGGTATCCGGATTGTGGCTCAGAAGAACGTTCACGCAATCGGGGTCCATTAGGCCGTCGAGCCCGGTTCGGAAGCGGGCCATGAAGCTGCCGCTGTGGGGTCCAAAGGGGCGGCGGCTGGCAAAGTCGACTCCCATCAGGTTGATGGCATCGCCGTTCAAGCGAATCGGGACGCGCTCGTGGCGAAGAATGTGAATATTGGCCTGGCGGAAAAGCAGCGTGATGGAATCTTCCACCACGGCCCATGCGTCATGGTTACCGAGACAGCCGAACACCCCGAAGGTGGCCCGCAAGCCGGCCAGGGCCTCCACTACGGCGCGCTGGGTGGCCGGGTCCCAGGTCACGAAATCGCCGGTGAGCGCAACCAGGTCGGGCTTCATCGCATTCGCGATGGCGACGTATTTCCGGATCTGCTCTTCGGTCATGAACGGGCCGATGTGGATATCGGAGAGCTGGGCGATGCGGAAACCATCGAAAGCCGCGGGCAGGCGCTTCAGGCGGATGGGTTGTGTGGGCGTTTCGAGATTCAGCCGGCCGTAGAACAGCCCGTAGGCTCCCGCCACGAACGGGGCCACGGCCACCGCCGCGCCGGCGCGTTCCAGGAACGCGCGGCGCGAAGGGGAGGCAATCTCCGGGGCGCGCCCTCGCGCCGCTATCCTGCGCGCCACCCAGGCAACTCCGAGCACGCCGTATGCGACGCTCCAGAACACAGCCAGCGCCAGCAGCGCCACCAGCGAGCCGGCCGTCCACCAGGCGAATGGCGCCTCCAGCAGGGCATCGGGGACCGTCAGGCGCACCGGCGTGTGGCGCGCTCCGAACCAGCTCATGGCGTAGGCCAGCGAAATCAGGTACGCAGCCACCGCCGCGCCGCCCAGCGCCGTTTTCGCGCGCGCGCTCCAGCCCGT
Source organism: Bryobacteraceae bacterium (assembly GCA_049520795.1). GTDB lineage: Bacteria > Acidobacteriota > Terriglobia > Bryobacterales > Bryobacteraceae > BOG-224. Next base: position 11,185 of record JBEKPK010000028.1, on the reverse strand, counting down.
GCGCCGCAGCCAGCGCCAGCCTTTCCAGAACCAGTAGACCTGGCTCAGGAAGAGGAAGATGAGTATGGTGTTGAACATCGAATCGAAAGCCCGGCCCCTCCGGTGCGCGCGGCGCCGTACTTTCACTGTACCGCGCCGGGGAGAAACGGAGAGCCCATGGCTCTCCTCGCGCTACAATGACCGTTCATGCAAGTTCTCCAGGCGGGGCGCCACAAACTGATTTACCTGGAACTCCAGCCGGAGATGGTTACCAGCATCGCGCGGCAGGCCGGTTTTGAGGCGCGCACGCGCGATGGGCAGCGATCCATGAACGTCGAGCTGAGCGCCGTGGAGCGAAACGCCCCGCTATTGCTTTTCGATGCCGCGGACCCGGCCAACCTGGGTTGGTTCTCGCGCTGCCAGTTCTATGTGGATGGGCGCTCCGGCGCGGTCATGCAGACGCCCATCACCCTGGCCAACAAGCGCGACCGCGGCGGAAAGCCGCACCAGAGCTCCGTGCGCGTCGCCATCTCCAAGGAACTCCCCGCCGCCTTTCGCCTGCCAGGCAATCAGGCGCTCACCGAACAGGTGTTCTACCATCTGTTTTTTAACTTTCTCAACGCCCTCACCAAAACCGGCGTGGCCGTTTGCGGCAGCGGATCGGTCCACCCCCTGGCAGGGCGCACAGAGAGCATCGGATTGCGCAACTGAAGAGTGGGTTCCCGAACCTTTCGTGAAATTGTAAACGCAACCCGGCGCGCCGCCCGGCATCCAAGAGGTGGACTTAAGCCGGGGTACAGTTTCGGGGGGAACAGTCCCCATGCTCAAGCCAAATTCGCCGGCTCTTCGGAGCCGGCTTTTTTGTGCGCCTCCGGCCCCGGCGCCGGGAGAAAAAACTGGCGGCGTTGCGCGCGCGGCGCCATAATAGCGAAGGCCCCGCAGGCGGTATTCGGCCGGCGCCGGGAAACGACGAACCTCTGGAAACATGTCACAACCGATTCGAGTGCTGGTGGCCAAGCCCGGTCTGGACGGCCACGACCGCGGCGCCAAAGTCATCGCCCGCGCCCTCCGCGACGCCGGCATGGAGGTCATCTACACCGGGCTGCGGCAGACTCCCGAGATGATCGTCAACGCGGCCCTCCAGGAGGATGTGCGGGTGATCGGCCTGTCCATACTTTCCGGCGCGCACAACGCCATCGTGCCGCGCGTGATGGAGTTACTCCGCGAAAAAGAGATGACCGACGTCATGGTGATCGTGGGCGGAATCATTCCCGACGACGATGCCGAAGCCCTGAAACGCGATGGCGTGGCGGGCGTGTTCCAACCCGGCGCCTCGCTCGATTCGATCGTGAGTTTTATTCGTTCCAACGCAGCGTGAGCGCCCGGCTGAGGAAGGCGGCCCGGGAGGCCTGCCCCACCGAGCCCGTTTGGAAGCGGACTTGCCCTCGAACATCCGGTATGGGCGGTATCGATCGCATCGGCGAAGGGGGAATTCCCGCGGTGAAGTTCGCCCAAAGCGTGGATTGGTCCGCAATGCCGGAGTGTTACGAGACGCCCTCCCGGGTATGGCCGCTCGGAGGTCCGCCAGGGAGGACGTTCGGTGGGGCGCGAATGGCTGTGCGGGGCCTTCACACCTGTGGACCGGGACGCTCGTTGTTGCGCGCCCCGAAGATTCGCTAGAATAATGGGTTACCGAGTTGAGACCGGCCTTCACAAGTGAGACAGTTTCCCGTGTGTCAAAGCCAATGCAACAGCGCGGAGTGGAAAGGTATGCGTCAATGAGGTTCCTCGGGCGCGTCCGCGTGGCCGCGGTTTCGGCCTGCCTCTCGATAGCCTGGGCTCTCCCATCCGTAGCTGGGGCGCAGCAGGCTGCGCCGCCCTCCCCCGATCGGGCTGCCCCGCAAGTGCAGCCGGTGGGGCAGTCTCCGGCGCAGCCGCCGCAACAGCAAACGACTCCGCCCCAGCAGCAGCCGCCGGCGCAGACGCAGACGCCGCCGAAGCAGCCAAGCCCGTTCGAGGACGTGCCGCAGTTGCCGGCTGCTCCCCCGCGCCAGACCGCGCCGCCGACGCCACCGCCGGCCCCGGCCCAGACGACGCCGGCTCCAGCCCCAGCCCAGACAGCGCCGCCGGCGGCGCCAGCCCAGCCTGAGTTGGAGGCCCCCAAGCCTCCCGCCGCGCCCGAGTTGCCGCCGGCCGCCGGCCAATACGTGGAGGCGGTCGAATTTCGCGGCAACCGCCGGGTCCCCCAGGACATGCTAAAGGCGATGATCGTCACCAAGGCGGGCGACGTTTACAGCGAGGAGACGCTGCGCCGCGATTTCATGCAGTTGTGGAATACCAACCGCTTCGACGACCTCCGGCTGGAGGCCGAGCAAGGCAACCGGGGCCTGATTCTTCGCTTCGTAGTCAGCGAACGCCGCACCATTCGCTCCATCGACTACATCGGCATACACTCCATCACCGTTTCGGACATTCTGGACCGCTTCAAGGACCACAAAGTGGGGCTCTCCACGGATTCGCCGTATGACCCGGCCAAGATCGCGCGCGCGGTCGTGGAGTTGAAGGATTTTCTGGGCGAGCGCGGGCACGAGTATGCCGAGGTGACGCCGGTTCTGGAGCAGATCCCGCCTTCCACGCTGACCCTCAAGTTCGTGGTGGACGAAGGGCCCACGGTCAAAGTCGGCAACATCATCATCAAGGGCAATACGGCCTTCGACCACAAGTTCGTCGTCAGCCAGATGAAGAACTTGAAGCCCACGGGCGTCCCCCACTCGATTCTCTTCGAGAACCTCTTTTCCAAGACCTACGACGTCAACAAACTCGAGGACGACGAAGAGCACATCCGGCAGGCGTATTTGGACCACGGCTATTTTAAGGCGCAGGCGCTCGAACCGTCCATCCAGGTGGTTCGCCGGGGCGGCCAGGGTTGGCGCCTTCCCATCTTCCACATGAATCTGCCGGGCATCTACGCCGATATCACGATCCCGATTGAAGAGGGCCGGCAGTATCACTTGCGCAACATCACCTTCCAGGGGGTAAAGCTGTTCCGGACTCCGGAAGGCCTTATGCAGCCCTTGTTCAAAATGGGGAAGGGCGACGTTTTTTCGGCCGATAAGCTGCGCAAGGGACTGGAGGAAATGCGTAAGCTATACGGCAATTTCGGGTTTATCGACTTTGTTCCGGAACCGAATTTCGACTTCATTCCCGAGACGGACCAGGTGGACCTCACGATCACCGCCGACGAGGGCAAACAGTTCTTCATCCGCCGCATCGATTTTTCGGGGAACACCACCACGCGCGACAAGGTCATCCGGCGCGAGCTCCTGTTGGACGAAGGCGACCACTTCTCGCAGTACCTCTGGGAGGCCAGTATCCTGCGGCTGAATCAGCTCGGCTATTTCGAAATCCTGAAGAAGGAAGACGCCGCCACTATCAACCGCAATCCCAATTCCAATACGGTGGATATCACGCTGAAGGTGAAGGAGCGCGGCAAGAACACCATCGGATTGAACGGCGGCGTTTCCGGAATCGCCGGCACCTTCATCGGGTTTAATTACTCCACCAACAACTTCCTGGGCCTGGGCGAGACGCTTTCCCTCCAATCGCAGCTTGGCACGCGCATGAACGATGTGACCCTGGGCTTCACGGAGCCGTACCTGTTCGACCGGCCCATATCCGCCGGCGCCATGGTATACCTGCGCAGGTTCACCTTCAACCAGGCCCGTGAGGCTTCCATTCTGACGGGTCAGAACCTCATTCCGCTGTACAACGAATTGGGCTCCCAGAACCTGCTGAACTATTCGCAGAACAGCAAGGGCTTTACGTTTTCCACCGGCACGCACCTCAAGCGCAGCTTCGCGCAGATCGGCATCACTTATGGGTACGACATATCCAATATCGTCACCCTCACCACGGCCGCGTCGACCTACTTCCAGTACATCAATTTCAGCGGCGTTTCGGGGCCCAATGCGCTGAATGGCATCAAGACCAGCCACATCACGCCCTCGTACTCGTATAACCGCGTCAACCACCCTATCACGCCCAACGCCGGCCACAGCGTGTTCGCGTCGGTCGATTTCGCGGGCAGCGTTCTGGGTGGCAATGTGAACACCATCCGTCCGACGGTCGAGTTCAAGTATTTCAAACAGGTTCCCTGGCATCCCTCGCACGTGCTGGCTTTCCATCTCATGGGATCGCTCATCACCGGCTACGGCGGAAGATTCGTTCCGCCGTTTTCGCGCACCTTCATCGGGGGCGAGATGGACGTCCGCGGTTTCGAGAACTGGGGCATCAGCCCCATCGCGTTCATCCCGTCGAGCGCATCGGTGAACGTCTATAACGACGACGGGTCCCCGCGTACCCAGAGGGTCATCGTCAACGGCGTGAGCCAGCAGCAGCCGGTGACGATGACGGTCCCGAGCTATCAGTTGATCACACCCGGCGGAGACTTTCACACCATCGGCAACTTCGAGTACCGTATTCCCATCTTTGGTCCGGTGACCATGGCGATATTCGCCGACGCCGGCCTCAACAAGATCCTGCGCCCCGGTGAGCTGACCATGGACCCGACCCACGTGAGCGACCTCAACCTGGAGTTCCCCCAGGCCGGCTTTGACGGCAAGGTGAAAATCGTTGCCGGCACGCAGAAACTGCGGACCTCCACGGGCTTGGAACTGCAAGTGTTGCTGCCTGTCGTGCAAGCTCCGTTCCGGGTGTACTTCGCTTACAACCCCACCACGTACCGCGACTACCTCCAGCCGCCCATCGTGGCGGACCGCGCCTCTTTCCCCAACTACGCCACATTTGTCAATTCCGTGGCGACGTTTGGCCTGGCGGAGCCGTTCTTCGAAAAGCGGACGATGTTCCGCTTCACGATCGGCAGGACTTTTTGACCCGGACTTTCCGACGCAAGCGGCGCCGAATCGAATTATGATAGTATTCTCACGTTTAGGAGTCTGAAGCTTGAAGAAGAACCTCGCGTTACCCACGATGGTTTTGGGCTTGGCCGCCTTAGCCGCCGCCCAAATCCCCAGCCCTAGCCCTAGCCCTAGCCCCAGCTCCGGGCCCGTTCCCACCAAGGTCGGGATCATCAACATGGCCGGCGCCATTTATAGCACCAAGGAAGGCCAGGACGCCTCTGCTCGCTTGCAGACGAAGTACGCTCCCGTGAAGGAGAAGCTCGACAAGAGGCAGACCGACATCCAGACCAAGACCGACCAGTTGCGCAAGGGCGCCGCCACCATGAGCCCGGAGGCCCAGGCCAACCTCAAGACGGAGATCGATAAGCTCACTACGAGCTACAACCGCGACATGGAGGACGCCAAGGCCGATCTCGACCAGGAGCAGAGCAAGGTCATGAACGAGCTGGGCGTCAAGATGATGGAGATCCTGAACAAGTACGGCGCGGACAACGGTTTCGCCCTCATCCTGGACGTTAGCGACCAGGAAACCCAACCGGTCCGCTACGCCGCCAGCGGCGTCGATCTCACGGCGGCGCTCATCAAGCTGTACGACCAGAAGTACCCGGCCACGGCGGCCACGGCCCCGGCGGCGGCCAAGCCGCCTGTCGCGGGCGGCGCCGCGGTCCAGGCGCCCAAGCCCCCGGCTGCGCCACCCGCGCCGGCCTCAAAGAAGCAATAAACGTTCTGACAAGCCGCTTCGTCGTTATCCGTTGAGACCGGGTTTGCACCCGGCCGCTGCCTTTCGTTTACGGCGGTACAATGCGGAAAAGGGGATCGGCATGAGGATTCTCGGTAAGGCGTCTCTCGCGCTGCTGATCGTCATGGGGCTGTTCGCTCAGTACCGCGGGGGTTCGAGTGGCGCGTCGCCCAAGCTGATCGGAAACTTCGGCGGCGTTGTGTTTCCGCGTGGCCCTTTGGTCGTACCCGGTTGGCAGCGCGGTTTCGGAAGCGCTTTTCCGGCAGGCGGCTCCGGCGCCGTGATCCCTAACAGGACCACGGGCACAGGGCTGGTGGGCGGATTCGTGGTCCGCGGGGCCGGCCCCGGAGTCGTCTATGCCTTCCCCGTATTCGTGGGCGGGTGTTATGACATCTCCTGCCTCAACCCAGCCGAACAACCCGTTGGGCAGGGGCCACCGGGGCCGGACGGCGTTGCGGCCAATCCGCCCGCGGCTGCGCCGGTCCTGATCAGCCCGTGGGATGGCGGCGATGCGCAGGCTTCCGGCGAGCAGTCTGGTCTGGGCGCGTACCAGTCGGATCCCACCGAGCCGGTCGAGGAATCCGCGGCTCCGCCGGAGCCGGCGCAATACCTGCTGGCGTTCAAGGACCGAACCATCTATGCCACTCCCGCCTACTGGGTGGATGGCGACACCATCCACTACTTCACCGCCGGCAACAAGCACAATCAGGCGTCCGTCTCGCTGATCGACCGCGAGCTGACCGAACGGCTGAATGCGGAATCCGGCGTCGAGGTGGATCTGCCCGCGGCGAAGTAATTGTGGGGCAGGCGGGCCCAGAGGGCGCCCCGTCTGGCGAGGTTGACAGGCGAAAGCGCCTGTCCCACAGGGCAAGACCGCCGGCGCCGCCGGGCGCTACAATGAGGCTGTCTTAGGACTTCGTAAACCTTCTATGCCGCGGCGTCTCGCCCGCAAGCTCATGCTCTCGATCACGGTGATCGTGGTCATTGTGGCGGCGGTGTCCGGGCTGGTTAATGTCAGAACCGAACAGGGGCAACTCCTGTACACCATGACCCTGGGGGCCGATCAGCTTTCCAAGGCGATCACCAGCGCCACCTGGCACGCCATGCTGGACGACCATCGCGAGGCGGCCTATCAGGTTATGCAGACCATCGCCCTGAAACAGGGGATCGATCGCATTCGCATGTTCAACCGCACCGGCGAGGCGCGCTTTTCCACCGACCCGAAGGACCTCAAAACCGCCACCGGGATCACCTCCCCGACCTGTGCCCTGTGCCATGCGCCGGGGGCGCCCCTGCTCCATGCGCCTCTGCCCTCGCGCCACCGCATCTTCTACGGCGCCGACGGGCGCCGGCGGCTCGAGATGGTCACTCCCATCTACAACGAAAAATCCTGCGCCGAAGCCGAGTGCCACGCGCATCCCAGCAACCTGAAAGTGCTGGGCGTGCTCGATCTGGCCCTGAACCTGGACGGGGTGGACAAGGAAGTCGCCAGCATGAAGGCCCGCGTGCTGCTGGTGACGGCAGTGGAAATAACGCTTATCGGCTTGTTCATCATCTTCTTCACCCGGCGTTTTGTGGCGCAGCCCATCGGCAAGCTGATCGAAGGTTTCAAGGCCGTCAGCCAGATGGAACTGGACAAGCCGCTCGACATCGCGGACCGCAGCGAGGAACTGGACGAGCTGGCGCGCTCTTTCGACGTGATGCGCCAGCGGTTGCGGTCGGCCCTGGCCGAGCTGAACCAGTTTACGCAGAACCTGGAAACCAAGGTGCAGGAGCGCACCGAGCAGCTTCAGGCCGCACAGAAGAAGCTGCTCCACAGCGACCGGCTGGCCTCGCTGGGACAACTCTCCGCCAGCGTTGCCCACGAGATCAACAACCCCATTTCGGGCGTGCTGAATCTTTCCATGCTCATGCAGCGCATGCTGAAGGACGATGGCGTGCCGCCCGGCCGCATCGAGGAGTTTCGAAAGTACCTCGTGCAAGTGACCAATGAGACGGCGCGCGTGGGGCGCATCGTTTCGGATCTGCTGGCCTTTTCCCGGCGCGGCAAGCCGCAGCGGGCAGCGGCCGATCTCAACCGGATCGTGCGCGCTACCCTTTCGCTCGCGCAGCACAAGATGAGGTTGAGCAACGTGATGGTGGAGGCCAACCTCGAAGAGAATCTGCCGGCCGTACTCTGCGACGCCTCCCAGATCCAGCAGGTGGCCCTCAACCTGGCGCTGAATGCGGGCGAGGCTACCCAGGGCCGGAGTGACCGACGCGTTTCCGTCTCCACTTCCCGCGGCGAGGGAGTGGTCGTGCTTGCCGTTTCCGATAATGGGGAGGGCATCCCGCCGGAGAATTTGAGCAAGATATTCGATCCCTTCTTCACTACCAAATCGGACGGAAAGGGCGTTGGCCTGGGACTGGCCGTTTCCTACGGGATCATTCAGGCCCACGGCGGAGATATTGAAGTGAAAAGCGCGGTCGGCGAGGGAACCACCTTCACTGTTTCGCTGCCGACCGGGCAGCCCGCCGAGGCCGGCGAGCCGCCTCTGCTGGAACTGGTTCGCAATGGATGAAGCCTCTCTACCTGGGTTCCATGGCGGAGGTGGACGCGGACGTGATGGCCTATCTGCGCGAACGAATGCCGTCCGCCTTCGGAGTGGAATTGCGGGAGTTGGCGTTGCCGGGGATCGATTTCGCCTACGACGCGCGGCGCGGCCAGTACGGCTCCATCCCGGCGCTCGAAATGCTCCTGGCGCGCCGTCCGCCGGATGCCTTGAAACTGCTGGCGGTGACGGAATGCGACCTGTTCATCCCGGCGCTGACGTTCGTCTATGGCCAGGCGCAACTGGGCGGGCGCGTGGCGGCGATTTCACTCGCCCGCCTGCGCCAGGAGTTTTACGGGCTGCCGCCCCATCCCGAGATTCTGCTGCAGCGCGCCTTGAAGGAGGCGCTGCACGAAACCGGCCATACGTTCGGGCTGGTTCATTGCGCCGACCGCAATTGCGCCATGTCGCTCGCGACCAACATCCGGCACATCGACGCCAAGCGCGCGGAGTTCTGCGCGGCCTGCGCGGCCAGGCTGCTGCGCCGCCCGAGGGAGTGAGAAGATGAAGACCCACTGGCAAATCCTGGTGGTGGACGACGAAGAGGTGATGTGCGAATCGCTGGCCGCATGGCTGCGCGAGGACGGCTACCTGGTGGACACCGCGTCTTCCGGCCGCGACGCCGTCGAAAAATCGCGCGCCCGCGATTACGCCATCTACTTCGTGGACCTGAAGATGCCCGGCGGCATGGACGGCATCGAAACCATGATGCAGATCCGCGGGCTGCGCCCGGAGGCCTCCATCATCATCATCACCGCCTACGCCACCGTCGACACCGCCATCGCGGCCATGAAGGAAGGCGCCCAGGAGTACATCGTCAAGCCCTGCAACCCGGAGGAAATCTCGCTCCTGGTGAGCCGCATCATCCGCGTGAAGAACCTCCAGCGCGAGAACGCCATCCTGCGTAAGAAGCTCACGCGGCGCTACTCCGTCCACGACGTCATCACCAAGAATCCGCGCATGCAGGAGATCCTGAGCCTGGCCGCGGAAGTGGCCAGCCTGCGCAGCACGGTGCTCATCCAGGGGGAGAGCGGCTCGGGCAAGGAACTCGTAGCGCGCGCCATCCACAACTCCGGCGACCGCGCCCAGAAGCCTTTCGTGGCCGTCTCCTGCGCGGCGCTGGCCGAGACGCTGCTCGAGTCCGAGCTGTTCGGCCACGAGAAGGGCGCCTTCACCGGCGCCATGCAGCAGAAGCGCGGCAAGTTCGAGCTGGCCGACGGCGGGAGTATTTTCCTCGACGAGATCGGCGACATCTCTCCCAAGCTGCAAGTGGACCTGCTGCGGGTGCTCCAGGAGCGCAGCTTCTACCGCGTGGGTGGCTCCGAAGAAGTGCGGGTGGACGTTCGCGTGATCGCCGCCACCCACGTGAACCTGCCGCAGGCGGTGGCGGAAGGCAAGTTTCGCGACGACCTGTTCTATCGCCTGAACGTGATCGAAATCCGCATTCCGTCCCTGCGCGAACGGCGCGAGGACGTGCCCCTGCTGGCCCGCCATTTCGTGGACCGGATTTCGCACGAGCTGGGCCGCGAGGTGAACGACATCTCCGAGGGCGCTCTCAAGCTGCTGATGGACTACAATTGGCCAGGCAACGTGCGCGAGCTGGAGAACGCGGTGGAGCGGGCCATCGTGACGTGCCGCGGACTGACCCTCGGCGAGGAGGATTTCTCCTTCCTGGCGCAGAGCGGCCTGCCCGGCAAAGCATGGGCGCCGCCAGCCGGCATGACCCTCCAGGAGATGGAAAAGCACCTCATAGCCGCCACCATACAGAGCACCGGCGGGAACATCAAGGAGTCGGCCTCCATTCTGGGCATCGACCGCTCCACGCTCTACGAAAAAATCAAAAGGTACGAGATACCGAGGTAGCGGGATAATAAGCCTCCCGGCTTGTCGAGTGGGATAAGCCTTTTGGCTTGTCAAGTGGGATGAGCCTCCTGGCTTGTCAAGTGGGATAAGCCTTTTGGCTTGTCAAGTGGGATAAGCCTTCTGGCTTGTCAAGGCGAGTCGAAGACTCGCCGGGCCGCAGCCGCGGAATACTTGCTTCATCTGCCATCCATCGAATTCCGGCGGCGCCTGCGAAGTCTTGCGACCCGCCTCTGGGGTTCTCACATTTCTGTGAGATTATCTGGACGACCGGGATACTTGACTTCGTGGGGCAGGCGTTTCGCCTGTCCACGGGCGAGCCTGGAGGCTGGCCTTGACAAGCCAGGAGGCTTATCCCACTTGAGCTTTTACACACGCAAGTTGCCTCACTGGCAGCCGGCCGGCGCGGCGCTTTTCCTTACCTGGCGGCTGGACGGTTCTTTGCCCCGTGAATACCGTACCGCACACCCGGACATGGATCCCGGCCGCCAATTCGTCGATCAGGACCGCATTTTGGATCGGGCCACATCCGGCCCGACCTGGCTGGCGGATCCGAGAGTCGCGTTGTTGGTGGCCGATGCGCTGAGGTACGGTGAAGCCAGTTTGCAACCATATGAGCTGGCGGCTTGGGTAATCATGCCGAATCACGTGCATCTGCTGATCGATCCGCGAGCCCCAATCGCCAGGATCAACCACAGCATTCGGGGCTACAGCGGTCGCGAAGCGAATCGCGCTCTGGGCTGCACCGGCGCGTTCTGGCAGCATGAGGGGTACGATCATTGGGCCCGAAACGGAGGTGAGTTCGGCAGGATCGCCGGCTATATCGAACGGAATCCGGTTACGGCCGGGTTGGCGGGCAGTCCTGAAGACTGGCGGTGGTCCAGCGCCTTCGTGGGATAGGCCTTCAGGCTTGTCAAGCGGGGTAAACCTTCGGACTTGTCAAACCCCTCGGGCGAGTCTTGCGACTCGCCTTGACAAGCCAGGAGGCTTATCCCACTTACGGGTGCAGGAACATCTCTCCGCAGACGGCGTCCCAGTCGGCTTCGGGGTAGCTGGCGGCGATGTCGGCCACGGGCGTTCCGCCGTCGGCGAGCGTG
>JBEKPK010000027.1:0-27562 GCA_049520795.1 Bryobacteraceae bacterium | reverse complement strand
AGGGTTGCCATCCAGCGATTCCAATGCCCCCGAAGATGCCGCTCGATCCAGTGGCGGCCGGAAACGCACGGTGATAAGTCCGCGAAGCCCCGGCCGCCAGCAACGCTGAGCCCAAGTTCCCTGTCAACCAGTGGGACAAGGCTCCCGCCTTGTCAACCCGAGCGAAGCTCGGGCAGCCGGGCCACCGCCGCAAACGCCAATTCCACCCCCCCCGCTGCAAATCCCCGTTCTCCCCTCGCTACAATGGTACGAATGATGCCGGTCGCCGCGCTGGCCGCTGTAGTGTTGCTGCTGGGCCTGTGGGCGGCCGTTACCCGCCGGAGCTGAAATGCATCTCGACTGGCAGACCGCCATCTTAAACGTACTATTGCTGTGGATGCTCACGGCGCCCCACGAGTTCGCCCACGCCTGGGTGGCCACCAAACTGGGCGACGATACCCCGCGTCTCCAGGGCCGCGTCACGCTCAACCCGCTGGCCCACGTGGACTGGCTGGGGACCGCGATTCTGCCGTTTATAACCTCGCTCCTGGCCGGCGGGTTTCTGGGTTGGGGCAAACCCGTGTACACCAATAACGCCAAGCTGCGCGGCGGCCTCAACGGCCTTGCGCTGGTGGCGCTGGCGGGCCCTGCGAGCAATGTCGTCATGGCCGTGATTCTGGCCATCGTCGCGCGCCTCGCCGTCGGGTTCGCGCCGGCGTTTTCCCTGTTCGCGCTCAGAGGCGTAGTGCTAAGCCTCTACCTGGCGATCTTCAACCTGATCCCCGTACCGCCGCTCGATGGCTCCAAGCTGCTGCTGGCGATGCGCGTCCCCATCGTCGTCTACCAGGAAATCGCGCGCTTCGGCTTCATGGCGCTCATTCTGATGGTCTCGTATTGGGGAGTCGGGCAGACCATCAACCAATGGAGCCTGCTGGGGGCGCGGACGATTTATCAGGCGCTGCGCTGAGGCTCGCTCCGCACCACGCGCAGTGGGTCCAACCGGGCTGGGTGACGCGTTGGCAGCCCCCGCACAGGGCCGCCACGCTGTAACCGCAGTGCGGGCAGAAGGCGTGATTCGCCAGCATCGTCCCGCCGCAGCGCGAGCAGTAGGCCGGGTGCGGGTCCCTCATCAGAAAGTACAGCAGAATGCCGATGCAGTTGGGAATGAAGATCGCGAGGAGCGTCCACACCACGTAGCGCATGCCGCGCCGGCGCGCGTCGCCATATATATAGCCGATCAGTATCACGTAGCCGGCCATGGCCAGCGGCAGGAAAACCGCTAACACCACCGCCAGTGGCAAAGGAATATTGAGCGCGGAATTGAACAGAAAGGCCAGGCCCACGAGCAGCGCCAGAGCCACGAATGAGGCGGTATACCACGCGCCCATAGGGATAATGGTCCCGTGCGAGCGAACGGGGGTCATGTGAAGCTCCTTTCAAGCCGGCGCCGGGCGGCCGTCAACGCAACCGCCGCCGGAGCCGCAACGCCAGTACAGATAATGGAGATCGCAAACCAGGCCAGCAATCCCGCCAGGTTTGGCCGCAGCAGGGCCGCCGCGCCTCCAGTGAGGATCTCGTAAACCGACCAGGTGAACAGGCTCGATACCCAAACCGCCAGCCCGCAGGCGATCGCCAGGCCCGCGCCGCGCCGCCGGTCCGCTTCAGCGGCCAGCTCGGCCGCCGCCAGCGCCGCCGTCCGCGCCAGCAGTTCCGCCGATGGCGCCGGCGCCGGCTGCACGCGCAAACCGCTCGCCAGCGCGCTCAACGCTTCCAGCTCCCCGGCGCAGCCCGCGCATTCGCGGACGTGTTCGCGCAGCCGGCGCTCCTCCGCCGGATCGAGCAGCCCGGCCGCGCTCAACGCCAGCCAGGCTCGTATTTCCTCGTGCGCCGTCATAGCAGATCCTCCTTGTTCCATCGCGCGGTCAGGCCTTCGCGCAGGTGTTCAAGCCCGCGCCGCACGCGGCTTTTCACGGTGGCCAGCGGCGCCCGCGTCACCTCGGCGATTTCCTCCAGCTTCGGACCTTCCTCGAAGCGCAGCGTGAGCGCCTCGCGGTAGAGTGCGGGCAGGGCGGAAACCCGTTCGGCCAGAATGGAGGAGCGTTCCGCCGATATCGCCTGCGCCAGGGCGTCGGGCCCGGCGGACCGTAACGGGCGCTCCAAATCGTCCAGGCTCTCGCCGCCGCGGCGGCGCAGCAAATCCATGGCCGCGTTGTGCGCGATGGCGAACAGCCAGGTATCGAAGCTGCGCGAAGGGTCGTAGCGCCCAATCTGTCGAACCACGTTCAGCCAGGTCTGCTGAAACAGATCGTCGGCCGCGGCCGGGTCCCGCGCAACCCGCGCCAGATAGCGGTACAGCCGATGCTGGTAGCGGCCCACAACGCCCGCCAGCGCCGCCGGGTCGCGGCGCCGCAGCTTGGCGATCTCCTCGTCTTCCGCCACAAGCATGTCCAGTGCAGTCGCTTCGTAAATCATACCCGCGCGGATGTATACGGCGCAGCCGGCGAAAAGGACGCAGCTTGGAGGCGGCTTAGCCTGAATTACGAGGTCAACTTCGGACGAGCTGAAGTTCCACAGGCTATTTCCTTGAAAGAACAGGCTTTTGTTGACCGGCCGGGGACATGGTTGATGTATCAGGGCACGGCTTGAGCCGTGCCGATCAGGCAGCATTTTCTGGGCTTTAGCCCCTGGTTCGGCAACCCCGGCGCACATCCTTCTCATCCTCCTGAAAAGACAGGGGCTAAAGCCGTCTGGGCGTTCCCGTTTGCGGCACGGCTGAAGCCGTGCCCTGATACAATGCGCCCAACTTCGGGATTCAAGCTTAGGGAAAGTTCTAAAAGCGTTGACCGGCGCGCGGAGAATGGTTGGATTCGCGGCCACAAGCGGCCGCCGGCGAGGCTCCCTTCGCGAATTCCCTTGACACGCCCGCCCTGAAGTGCTAGTTTTTTAGCATTATGCTAGAAATTCAGCAGGAGATGCGGCGGTGAGCGCGCTGGCGGGCTTGAGCCGGCGGGAACGCCAGATCATGGACGTCCTGTACCGGCGCGGGAAGGCCTCCGCCGGCGAGGTGCGCGAAGCCATGCCGGACGCCCCGGGCTATTCGGCCGTGCGAGCCATGATGCGGGTGCTGGAGGAAAAAGGGCACGTTCGCCACCAGGCGGAGGGCCTCAAATACGTGTACGCGCCGACGGTGGCGCGCGATCGCGCCAAACGCTCCGCTTTGAAGCACCTCGTGGATACGTTTTTCGCCGGGTCGCCGGAGCAGGCCGTGGCGGCGCTGCTCGATGTATCGTCCGCGCGGCTGACCCCCGCGGAGCTGGACCGCATGGCGGAGATGATTGAAAGGGCGAGGAGAGAGGAGAAGTAGATGCTTGGGTGGAATGGCTCGGCTTGGTTTGCGGTTCTGGCCGGCGCGGCGCTCAAGAGCGCGGTGGCGGTGGGCCTGGCATGGGCGGCGGCGTGGCTGCTGCGCGGTCGGTCGGCCGCGTCGCGCCACCTGGTGTGGACGGCGGTGGTGGCGGCCATGCTCGCCCTGCCGGTCCTCTCGGTCTCCCTTCCGGCCCTGCCCGTCCTGGCGCCAAACAAGCTTCTGGCGGAGGCTTCCGGAGCGGTCTTTCAGACCACCGTGGTGGCGCATGACGCGCCTTCCGCGGCGGTAAGCCGGGGCATGGCGCCGGCCACGCGCGCCGCCGGGAAGCCGGCGCGGCGCTTCGATTGGCGCACCGGCATGGTCTGGTTTTGGGCGGCGGGGTTTGCGCTGGCGCTGGCACGCTTGCTGGCCGCGTGTTTATGGGCCAATCGCGCCCGGCGCGCCGCGCACCCGTTTCGCGACCCCGAACTGGTCCACGCCTTGGCCCGCGAACTGGGTATCCGCCAGCCCGTCCGCGTGCTGGAGACCTCTGGCAGCGGCATGCCCATGACGTTTGGGATGTGGCGTCCGGCGGTGCTCCTGCCCTCCGATTCCGCCTCGTGGCCCGATTCGCGGCGGCGCACCGTGCTGCTGCACGAACTGGCGCACGTGCGGCGTGGCGACGCGGCTACCCACCTTATGGCGCGCGTGGCGCTGGCCTTAAACTGGTGGAACCCGCTCGCCTGGACCGCCTGGCGCGAGTTTCTGAAAGAGCGCGAACGGGCCGCCGACGACCTGGTGCTGAACGCCGGCGAGCGCGCGCCGGATTACGCCGGCCACCTGCTGGAAGTGGCCCGCGGGCTCCGGACCGCCCCCGCCACCGCCTGGGCCGGTGTGTGCATGGCGCGGCCTTCGCAACTGGAAGGCCGGCTGCGCGCTATCCTCGATTCGAGGGTAAACAGGAAATCGCCGGGCCGCGCGGCCGCGGTTCTCGCCGCGGCGCTGGCCGTGGCGGCCATTGCGCCGCTGGCTGCGTTGCGCGCCCAGAACGCCCAGGTTCCGCCGGACGTGGATGCCACCATTCGCGCCGCCAATGCGCAGAAGAATCATGAAATGCTGGAGCGCGCGGCTTCCGCCTACGAGAACCTCAGCAAATACGACGAAGCGAGGAAGCTCCGCGAGGCCGCGCTGGCCATAAACGCCGAAGTCTCCGGGCAGCAGGGTCCCGATTACGCCGCCAGCCTGGTGAAGCTGGGCGAACTCGCGCACCGGCAAGGCAAGCATGAGGACGGCGACGCTTACTACCGGCAGGCGATAGCTCTGGGCGACAGCCCGGTTACCGCGCCGGCGCTCCTGGGCCTGGGAATCAGTTCATTTGGCAAGGACAACACGGCGGCCCAGGGCTATTTCCAGCGCGCCCTCAACGCCGATGCCAACGGCCCAACGGCGGGCCCGGCGCTCACCTGGATGGCCCGCGTCCGCGAAGACGACGACCCGGCAGCCGCCGAGCCGCTATATCACCAGGCACTCAATCTGGAGACCGCTCCTTCGGCCGATCGGGCGCTCTCCCTGGAACTGCTGGTGCGTCTCACCACCGCGCAGGCCGCGCGCGCCGACGGACCTACCAGCGCCACGCTCCAGGACGCAGTGGAAATGGCGCGGCGCGAGGCGTTGCACGAGAGAATCGACGAGCTGCTGCCGGCGCAGAAGGCCAAGGACACGGCGACGCCGGTCCAGGAACTGACGGCCGAAGCGCAACGCATCCGGGCGCAGCGCGTTGCGGAACTGTCCCGGCCCCTGATGATGACGGATACGGGTTTACAGATCAGCCGCAACGGCAGCGGAACTGTGCCCCCCAAACTGCTCGTCAAACGCGAGCCGGAATACACGCCGGAGGCGCGGGCCCTGAAGATCGAGGGCAGCGTGGTGCTCCAGGTGACGATCGGCGTCGACGGATCGGCCCGCGATATCAAGCTTCAGAAGGGGCTGGGGTATGGCCTGGACGAAGCGGCGGGCGCCGCTGTCTCCCAATGGCGCTTCGAACCCGGCCAGCGCGATGCAGCGCCCGTTCCAGTCCTGGCCACCATCGAAGTGAATTTCCGGCTGTTGTAACGGGAACTGTGGGGCAGGCGCTTTCGCCTGCCAACCGCCGGAGTCAGCCGGCGGTCTCGAAGCAGTGAGGAAACCGCTGGGCAGGCGGAAGCGCCTGCCCCACCCCTGTTACCTTGTGTACACCCGGAAGTCGTCGAAGTAGGTGACCGAGTCGCCTACCGTCCACAGGCCCACTTTTCCGGAGCCGCTGAAGGTGGCGTCCCAGGCCTGCAAGATGCGGCGGTGGTCCACGTAAACCTGCAGGCGGGGGCCGCGGGCGGATACTTTGAGTATTTCCCAAACGTTCAAGGGCAGGTCGTGCCGGGCGACGGCAATCTGCGTCCGCTCGCCGTTCTCCACCTTGAACAGCGCCACGTTATCCTGGACGGCATTGGCGCGGGCCAGGTAGTAATTGTTCTCATCGATGTACCGGAACACCACGCCGCCCGCTTCGTCCTGACGCCCTGCCACCGGCTTAAGCCGTACGCTCACGTCGCCGTCGTGAAACTGAACGGAATCGAGTATCGCCAGCGGGAAGCGGTTGCCCGTGGGGTCGGTGGAGAGCTGCGCCAGCACGTAAGGCTGGGTCGGCGCCGAGAGGTCCCGGAGAACCTCCCATTGGGGAGCCGCCCCACGGTGGGTCATGGCGACGGTCCATCCGGGCGGTACTCGGCCCAAAGGCGCCGTATCGAAATTGAAAATCCTCACTGTAGGGCTAACCAGCCCGAAAGCCATCAGCCACGTGAAAGGTCTCATGCCTGAATCCCGCGGCGGCGGAGCCGCACCCCAATCACCCCATATACCCTTTTAGCACATTGCGGCTTCGCGGAGTGTCCAATACAAGACAATCCTGAAAATGCCAGCGCTCAAGTCGCCTTCCGCAACCAAAATCGCGCTGGCCGCTGTTCGCGGACGGGCAGCCTACCTGGCGACGATGTAGGTGGGGTGGTAGAACTGCCCACTGAGGAAGCCTCCAATGCTCCCGAATTGAAACAGCTTGACGCCGCTGCTATTGAACTCCACAATATGGCTGCTGTTGTAATCCACGCCCCATATATTCCCCAGGAAATCGACGGCGATGCCGTAGGGGGACGGGAAGGAGAATCCCCCGCCAAACGCCTGAAGGAACACGCCCGCGCTCGAGAATTCCTCGATCCGCTGATTATAGGGGTCCGCTATCCATGCGTTGCCCTCGGGGTCGAAGGCAATGCTGAAGGGGCCTTCGAACAGGCCTCCCGCATTGCCGAAACTCCCAAACTTAAGCAGGAAGCGGCCACTGCTGTCGAATTTCTGTATCCGATTGCTGCCGGTGTCCGCGACCCAGATATTCCCGCTGGGATCGATGGCGATTCCGGCGGGGGAGTTGAATTGGCCATCACCGCCGCCCAAGCCTCCAAACTGAAGCAGAAAACTGCCGTTGCCGTCAAACTCCTGTACGCGGTTATTGCCGGTATCGGCTACCCAGACGTTTCCCAGGGAATCGATGGCGATGCCGTAAGGTTGATAAAGCTGCCCGGGACCGCGGCCGGTAACGCCAAAACGGAAAACGAGGTCTGGGCCGGATTGTTTCACCACTTGATTGAGGCTCGAATCCGTCAGCCAAAAGTAGCCGCCGGAGTCGATTGCAAAGCCGGATGCTTGCGGAGTCGTGACGTAACTGTTTTCAAAGAACAGCGGGTTGCCGTGGGTGTCGTACATCCAAATCAGGCGGTTGCCGCTGTCCAGGATATAGAGAATCGGCAAACGCGTATAGATCCAGGACGCGCCCGGATTGGAGGTGAAGTAATCGTCTCCACCCACCATGGCCGTACTTCCGTCCGCGGAAAGCGCGACCGATGTGCCTTGCTCCTGGTATGCATCGGCGCCGGAGCCGGACATCTTACCGCCCAGTTGATACCAGCCGCCCGCCATCCGCACGAAAATCCACGAGGCCCCTTCCGAGCCGAGGCCGGCGTTGCCATTTATGCCGGTATCGGCGCTGCCGCCCAGGATGGCCGTATTCCCGTCCCCGGAAAGCCCCACCGCGGTGATCTCGGTAGAGGTAGCGCCGCTGCCGTTTAGGGCAAATGCCTGCTGGCTCCAGACGCCATAGTTACGCACGAAGATCCACGCGCCGCCGCCGCCTCCGGCGATCACCGTATTGCCGTCTCCGGAAAGCGCCGCCCCGAAGCCCTCGTAGGAGGCGAAGGAGCCTACCAATTTATTTCCCTGCTGGCTCCAGACGCCATTGGTCCGGGTGAAGATCCATATGGCGCCGGCATAGTTGTTGTCCCAAGGCCCAGTCTCGGCGAGCGTATTCCCGTCCCCGGAAATGGCGACCGACCGCCCCTGAAGCGCTTCCCCTACATAGCCGGAACCCACCAATTTCGGCCCTTGCTGGCTCCAGACGCCATTGCTCCTCGTGAAGACCCACACCGCGCCGGTTTGGTTATTGTCGCTCAGACCGCCAACGACGGCCGTATTGCCGTCGGCGGAAAGCCCAACCGATATTTCCTGGGGATATCCCACCGCGCCGGAGGTAACGAGCTTAGGTCCTTGCTGGCTCCAGATGCCGTTGCTGCGCGTGAAAACCCACGCCGCGCCGACAGTTCCGTCATCCGGTCCGACCTCGATGGCCGTGTTACCGTCCGCGGAAATCGCGACCCCGAAGCCCTGCGCCGCATTACCCACGGCGCCGGAGCCAACCAGCTTCGGCCCTTGCTGGCTCCAGACGCCGTTGCTGCGCGTGAAGATCCAAATCGCCCCGGTATAGTCATTGTCCCCAAGTCCGCCCACGACGGCGGTGTTTCCATCGGCGGAAAGGGCCACCGCCTGGCCTTGCAGCGACGGTCCGAGCGCTCCGCTTCCAACCAACGGGGGCCCCTGCTGAGTGAACTGCGCCTGTAGGGGTGAAGGTGCGGCCCAAGCCGCCAGCACCGCAAGCAGAAGCGTGGGAGCGGAACGTCGCGAGTTCATGGCCGCCATCCTCCGGGAGTGACGGGAGTCTACCTGGCATTCTATTTGCCCCTCCCGCTTCGAGTGAGTCTATCACAAGCCCCCAACTTTCAATTCCGGAATTGTGGCTTTTCGCAGTGTTCTATTTGGGAGCCGTCACGGCGCCAAGGCCATCCGCCATGCTCGATAGTTCGCGAATCCATCATTAGGGCGCCGCGGGCCATGGGCGGATGCGCAGTTCACCGGGATGGGACGGAGAGCGGTTTGGCCGAGGCCGCCGCGGGCGGCGGGTTCTGCTGAACCGGCGCCGCTGCCGGCTGCGAGCTTTGTATCAAGGTCTCGATGGGGATGGTTGCGTTCGGCGGCTCGACTGGCGCAAAGCCCGTGACATTGAGCGCCGGAGTTCGCGGATATTGGCCCGTGTTGGGTGAGAGAAATGGCGTGGGATAGTTCAACTCGAACGTAGGCTGACCCGCTGGGGTCGGGCGAACCAGCTCAGGCGTCACAATGACAATCAGTTCCGTGTTTTGCTTGGAAACGGATTTGGAACGGAATAGCTTTCCCAGCACCGGAATGTCGCCGATGAAGGGAATCTTCTCGAAAGTGTCGGTCGTCCGATTGTCGAGAAGACCCCCGATGGCGAAACTCTGTCCTTCACTTAATTCGACCTGAGTGCTTAGCTTGCGCGTTGTAAGTGCGGGGACATTGAAACCGCTCACCGACAGTCCGTTCGTGAAATCGAGCGCGCTCACTTCGGGCGCCACCTCCAGATGAATGGTTCCGCGCGGCGTGATGGTCGGAATGAAGGCCAAACGTACGCCAAACTCGCGGAATTGAATGGTAACCACCGGCGCGCCTCCGGTGTTTGAACTTACGCTCGGGAAGGGAAACTCTCCG
Source organism: Bryobacteraceae bacterium (assembly GCA_049520795.1). Taxonomy (GTDB): domain Bacteria; phylum Acidobacteriota; class Terriglobia; order Bryobacterales; family Bryobacteraceae; genus BOG-224. The sequence goes on along the minus strand of JBEKPK010000027.1, from coordinate 18,315 downwards.
CCGGCCAGAAAACTCGCCTGCTTGCCATTCTCCGCGAGCATGTTCGGCTCGGCCAGAACCTGGAGGAGCCCCTTTGTTTCGAGCGCCGCAATGGTAGCTCCGAGATTCAGATCGGGGCGGAAGAAGAACAGGTTTAGAGCGTCGGAAAGCGTCGCCAGAGCCGGCGGCGCGTTGCTCTGGATGCCGAATCCCGGAGGAGAGTACTGTTGCGTGGTGGCGGATCCGATAGTGTTCGTCGCGCCCGAGCTGACGATATTCAACCCCAGTTGCGTCGTGACGCTCCGGTCCACGCTGGCAAACTTGACCTTCAATAAGATTTGCTCCGTCGGAGGCGGCACATCCACATAAAGAAGGTTCACGGTCTTTCCCAGCGTCGAGGCGATGGAGACCGCGCGATCCGCGCTGGTCGCATCCCGGACCGTTCCGCGCAAAAAGACGGTCTCGTTCTCGAAACTCAAATCGACGCTCTGTCCCGGCAGCTCCCGCTCCATTTCACGCCGGATGCCCTCGACGCGGCTATCCGCCAGGAAACTGCTGGCCACCACGGTGATGTCGAAGGTCTGCCTGCGCCCTCCCTCCAGCCACACGATCAGGCTGGTAACTCCGGACGTCTTGGCGTTCAGAAGCAACTGGCGCGGGCTGATCATCGTAGCCTCCGCGATATCTCCAAAACCCACGGAGATGCGCTCGAAAGGCAGCGCGCTGTCAATGACCAAGGACTTTCCAACGGTCAGCCGGAGATCGGTCGGTGAATCCTGGTCCGGCTGCGTCGTGGCCTTTGGCGCTGTCGGAGGCGGGCCCTCCGTCTGTCGATCGGCTGCGGCGTTCCCTAACGAAAGCGCCGGCAGCCTGGCGCGCGGCGGGCGTATTCCGGCCGTCTGTCGATCGGCTGAAGGGCACGCGGACTCGATTGCCGGAAGTCTCGGGCGCTCGTCGCGCATTCTGCTCGTCTGTTGAACGGCGGCAGCGTCGACGAACATGAGGGCCAGCAGAAATGCCGCCGGCCTCATGGCCGCGCCGAACCAGCGCCCGGTTCTCACTGGTTTCCTCCCGCCCGGCTGAACCTGGCTTCGGTATGCGCCGAGCCGTTCGATACTTCGATGGTGTACTGGCTGGCCGCGGCGGTTTCGGCCCCGGCGGGCGCCGGGGGAAGCACGGCCGGCGGCGCGCTTTTTGGGCGAGCGGTGGGAACCGGCGCCGGCGCGCTGGCGCCGCCGAAGAGAGCCGACAGGATCGTTCCCGGCAGCCCGGAGACCTGCGTATCCATGGGATTCCGCAGCACCAGTTGAATACGGGTTTCGTTGCTCGCGAGACTCAGAATCTCAGCCTGGACCGGCGTGACCAACAGATTGACAACCTGCGCTTGTTCCGGTTTGCCCTCCTGGTCTTTTTGGTAATTCACGCCGGCGGAAAGGACCTGAATGTTCTGCAGGAGCGTCCGTACCTTAGGTCCATCGAGTGCGTTCCCTCCCGGCGGAAGCCCGGTGATCAGCACATCCACGCGCATTCCCGGAACCACGAATCCCGCCACTCCCACCACCTCGTTCACCCTCACCGCGCAGGCCCGCATTCCCGGCGGAATCGTGGCGGCCAAGCCGCCTCCCGAACCCTGAGTCGCAAGCCGGTGTTCGGTCACCAGCTCACCCTCGTAAATCGAGGAAATAACGCCCCGGTTCAGCAAGGCGTCGCGTTTGCGGATCGCGCCGGGAGGCAGTGGACCGGACCATAAGGCCGTTCTCAAGTCGGCGTCGCGAATGAGAGTTCCAACCGCAAGATCCCTGGCGGCCACGATTTCCACAGTCTGCGGCGTTGTCACGCCGGGCGCACGGGCTTCGACAGCCCGATGGACCAGGTAACTGGCGCAGGCGGATAGTACCAGCGCGCACGAGATGATGATCAGTATTCGCCTGTTCATTCGAGGATGCCTTACGCCGAACCTTCCCGGCGCCGGTTGGATCTGCAATTCGATGCCCATAAATCAAGCCGGGAACGCGCCATGAGAGTCAAGGAGTTACGAAACCGCGCCTGGCCGGCGTGTGGACAGATGCTTCCAGCCTTTCGAGGAATAGTCTCTCCCGGAAGACATCCATTTGGAAAGTATGTCTCGCCGGCAGGATTTGCGGGCGGGCGGCCAGCGCCACCAACTTCGTCCCACGGATTTCCGGCTTCCGGCCGATAAGAATACTGGGGGGGTCGCCGGGTTGGAGGTCCCGGGCTCCTCCCCGTGCGGATCGGCTGGTTCCAGGCCCACCCCCGGCAGCATTGTCATACTGGAGTTTTCCGAGCGTTCCGCCGATAGAAGAACCGTCGGATGAATTCGTTTGGAAGCGTCTGTGGCTTTACTGCCGCACCCGATGGATGCCGTCGCCAATGCACGAGAACCGGATATCCGTATCGCAAGACTGGCGCCATGGGGTGCATTTCCGATGATTCGCCTTCTGTTGCATTCCCAGGACGCCGATCTGCAAACCCTGCTTGCGGCGACCCTGGGCAAGGACTTTTCTCTCCTCCTCGAGCGCCGCATGGGCGCGATAAGGGAGGTCATCGCGCAAGCGCAGTGCGACGTTCTCATCCTGGACCTCGATTCCAGTTCGTCCGCGCTCCAGCAGCAACTCGGATTCTTCGATGAGATCCGCGATAGCGGCGTGCCGGTAGTGGTGATGACGGATGAGGACAGCAAGGCCATAGCGCTCGATCTGGTCCAGCGCGGAGTCTACAACTACATCCGCAAGCCGCCCGTCCTGCCGGAGCTGAAGATGGTCGTCCGCCGGGCCTATGAATTCGCCGTTCTCAAGCGGGAGCTGGCGCACGCGCGCCAACCGCAGATGCCGTCCGGATGCGACCAACTGATCGGTTCGAGCGCACGGTCCCAGGTGGTCTACGGTCTGATCCGGCGAGTGGCCAATCTCGATGCTTCCGTGCTCATCACAGGGGAGACCGGAACCGGCAAGGAGTTGATCGCCCGCGCGATTCATAACCTGAGCCACCGCAAGGACCGCCCCTTCGTCGCGGTTTCCTGTGGGGCCATTCCGGATACGCTTATCGAAGCGGAGTTGTTCGGCGCCGAAAGGGGAGCGTTCACGGACGCGGCGGCCAAGCGAAAAGGGTACCTCGAAGAGGCCGGCGCCGGAACCCTCTTTTTCGACGAGATCGCGGAGTTCAGCGCGCACACCCAGGTCAAGCTGCTGCGGGTCCTGCAGGAGAGGGAATTCAGCCGCCTGGGAAGCAGCCAGCCGATCCGGCTGCACGCCCGCCTGCTGTTCGCCACCCACCGGAACCTGCTCGAGATGGTGGAAGGAGGAACGTTTCGACAGGATTTGTACTACCGGGTCAATGTTATGGGAATCAAGTCCCCCGCGCTTCGGGACCACACCGAAGATATTCCCCCGCTGGCGCAGCATTTTGTGAAGGAGTACGCGCGGCTCTACCAAAGCCCGGTGGCCGGCGTGGCGCCGAATGCGATGGCTCTGCTGCTCGAATATGGGTGGCCGGGAAATGTCCGCGAGTTGGAGAACGTCATCCAGGGCGCCATCATTCTGAGCGACCACGACGCCATCCAACCCAAAGACCTGCCCCAGGCCATGCAGCGCCCAGACCTGCTGGGCTTGGGCGACTCCCTGCCGGCGGCTTCCTTCGAAGAACAGATGCGCGATTACAAGATCACGCTGGCCCACCGGGCCCTTCGCGAGTGCCATGGAAACAAGACGCTGGCGGCCCGCAGCCTCCATATTTCCCGCACCTATCTGCATCGTCTCATCAAGGGCCTGGAAGAAGACGAAGATCCGCTGCCGGCCGCGGCGGAGAACTGACGCGAGGTCCGCCGGTTCTTCAAAAGCTGGCTGAGTGCGCATAGCAGCCGTTGCGTTCGGTCTGGCCACCAACTTCGGGCTGGTTCCCCCGATGCCGCTCTCGAGGCATAAGAACAAGAGAAGGCAGCGCAACCGGCCCTCCGGCGTCCCTGGTTCTCTCCAATCCAAGCTGGCCGCTGAACAGGTTCTTCCGCCCATAGAGCGCCATCGCCAGCCGGTCGTTTATCCCCAGTTTGTGAAATAGCTTGTACAGGTAGACTTTCACCGTGCCTTCGGTAATTCCCAACGAAAACGCTATCTCTTTGTTTCTGAGACCTTGCGCCACCAATGAGACGATTTGCCCCTGACGTTGCGTCAGCGCGACAGCCGCCCGCTTCTGCGATAACACGCTTTCGAGGAGGTCTTTCCCAAAGCACAGGGCGCCTTGATGAACATGGCGCACCGCCGCCAGGAAATCGTCGATCGACGTATTACCGGGCAGGATGCCGCGCACGCCGAGGCTGATGGCCTGAAAAGCGAACTCACCTTCCAGTTCCTGGCCCCACAGCACGATCTGGCAGCGGCTGTCGGCGGACCGTATCTGGTGCAACTCCGACAGGCGGATTCCCGACAACAGGTGAACCACCAGCACGTCCGGCCGCGTGGATTTCAGGCATTCGAGAGCGCCCGACAGACTATCCCGGCATGCCGTCAGTTCCAGATCCGCGTGGGCCCCGAAGACCGCGGCTAATCCTTGAGCGACAAACGACTGCTGCGTATAGAGCGCGATCCGAATCCTGTTATCTGCGTTCACGGCCTTCTCCAGTCGCTCGCGCTCCCCGTCGTCGAGCGGCGAGTCGGCGCCTCGGGCATTGCGGGCGCGCGAAACGGCGATCCGCACTCTTCGGTTTCTTCGGGGATGCCTTGAACCGGCCCTTCCCGGAGACTCGGAGTGCAATCGAATGCCCGCGGATCGCACCCGCCGCTCTCACAGGAAAGTCAATCGGTTGGGCGGCCGCGCGAGCCGGGGGGTGTGAACCACCGCTTCCAGTCGTCCGCGGCCCCGTATCCCCAGGAAGACACCGGAAGAGGCTCTCGCCCCGAACCCAACTATGGCACCCGCGGATAGGGTGAGATCTTCGGCGGATGGGAATCCGGCTCCACGAGCCATGCTTTCCGGTTGCGGAAATACCGCAGCAGGTCCACACTATCTCCGGTCTCCATTTCACGCGCCCAGACCACTTTGGACTGGTCGATATCCGCCCGGTTGTACACCCAGTCGTCAAAGGGCGCATGGCCGGGAGCATATCTGACAATCGCGAGTTGTGGGCCGTTATAGCTTCCCAGTTGGGCCAGAACACGGGCGCGCGGAAGACCCAGCGGTTCGGCGCCATACCACATGGCCGGCCAGCGGGGAATGGCCAGGCGCAGAGGCTCGGACCACAGCCGAAGTCCCGCCAGAATCAGGCAGACAAACGGGATGACGCGCACTACCGCCAATCCCAACGGCCGGCGTCTCGGACGCCACGCGCGCAGGTGGCGCATGGCCTGTAAGAGAATGGCGTAGAACCCGCACGTGAACGGAGCGGCATAGTGCGGGAACAGCCAGGCATTCAGGCACAAACCGGCCGCGAATACGGCGCCGGCGGCCACCAGAAAACGCAGCCGGCGATCCCGCAATACGCGCGGCAGCATGATCAGGGGTGGGAGCAAAGCCAGGCCGAAGAAAAAGAACGCCACGGTTCCCGCTTTCCGCGCGATTCCATGCAGAAACCCAGTCGGCGTCCGCGCATACAGGAAATCGCCCAATTCCCATTTGGAATAGAACTCGCGCATCGCCTTGTGCCGGTATAGGGGTTCGGGTCGCGGCTGCTGCCAGAGAAAAACAGGCGCCGATGCATACGTCGCGCGATTCACCCGGTAAGGAAGCGTGAGAGGATCGCCGAAGACGCGATAGTTGTAGTATCCGCTCATCGCGGCCGCAAGCAGCAGCAGCGCCCCTGGCGCGATCGAGCGGCGAATCAGAGCCGAAGCCGGAGGCCGCGTTTCGCCGCCCACCCACCATAAGAGCGCGAAAACCACTGGAATACACACCAGCAGGCCTTCGTAAGGGCGGCTGTTGGCGAGGACGCCGGCCCCCAGCGCCATGGCCAGCCCGTCGCGAATCCGGGCGCGGCGCATAACGCGCGGCAGGGCCCCGAGCACCAGCGCGCCGCCGATAGCCGCTACCGCGCCACCGTGGTAGGCATCCACCCAGTAGCTGAACAGAGCCAGCCGCATCACCGCGAGAATCCCGCCCAACAGCGCCCAACCGGGCGGCAGCCACTCTTGCAGCATCCAGCACAGGGCCGCGCACATGAGCCCGGCGCTAAGCCAAACGCCGAACCACGGGTTGCCCGCCGACACTTTCCCCGCCGCCAGGACCATGCCCTGCGCCGGAAAATACATGGACATGTAGGTGGGTTGTTGGGTGATGTGGAAGCTCTCAAAATACGCCCACATCGGGTGGGTCGGATTGGTCAGCCTCCCGGAGGCGAAGGTGTCCGCCGCCAGCAAATGGGCGAACTCGTCGTGAATGAACGGTTGCGGAATGGGCGACCACGGAAGAATGGCCAGGCGCATCAGAAGGGCCGCTACGCCGACTGCCAGAATGGATAACCCGCGCCTGCGCGCCAGGCGCCCGGACCAACGTTCCGCCTTCGACAGCCAGGCTTCCCCCACTCGTGGCCAGCCAGCCGCCAGCGCCAGGGCAATCACAGTGACGCCGGCTTCGACAACCAGAAACGAGGGCCCGCCGGATGCGGGGGAACCCGAAATCATCATGCGCTCGATCTCGACGAGTCTATTGCCCGGCGTGAAGCATTTCGAAGGCCACGTTCCCAGGCCCGTCCTCGCCTTTCGGATCATTCAGATGCCGGTGGCCGGCGGAGCAGTGGCTGTCGACGGCGGTTTACAAGTAACGCGCCCTCAGTCAGCGTCCGTGGACAATCGCGCCGGCCTATGGCGCGGCCACGGGAAAGAGAAATCGAAGATCCGCCACCGGCCCGATTGCAAACTCATGGCCGCCACGGACCACCGTGCGCAGCGCGCCGGGAGGAAAGCGCCTTCGCACCAGCGCCACATACTCGCTGTACTCGCGGTCGCCCAGCGGAAGCGGGAAAATGACGAAATTGCGAAGGGAAGCGACGGGAAGCGCGCTTTCAAGGCGGGTATCTCGATGCTGCATCGCAAACACTCGTGTTCCCGAAGCGAGCGGAACCTCTGGGAACTGAACCGTCAAATAGTCGGGTAAGTAGTACCCGGCGTGGCGATAACCCAGGAAATGAGAATCAAAACCGACGATCAGAGTGTCCCTCGGCGATGCGATTTGCGGCAGACATTCGACGACGTTCTCGAGTTCCCGCTCAAAACGCCGGACCGCTCCGTACGAGCAATATAGGGGAGCGTATAGGAAGATCAGGGTATTAGCGGCGGCGCAACCGGCGATGGTCAGCAGTTTGAGGGTCTTCGATAACCGCGGATTTGCGTACCAGGTGGAGGCCCACAGACCCATCCATGCGCACACCGGCGGAGCGAGCGCCAGAAGGTAGCCGGCGTTCACGAACTTCAAATAGACGAAAGTGAAGAAGAGCAGGCCCGGCGCGATCCAGATCCACGTGAATAACGTCTTGCTCCCCCCCGCGGGAGAATCCCGCCGCCGCCAAAACGGGAGTATCGCGGCGCAACCGAAACACAGAAAATAGAGGCTCGCAATCGCGCCGGCGCGGGCCAGAGAGTTCCATACCGGGGAATTGGACAGCATTCCCCTCGACGGCACGGCCAGCCACAGGGAGGCCAGAGATGAGAGATAAGCCGTCCCGCCGCTTATTCGAAGCATGGGAAGGAACCACGCGAGCAGGGTCAAAACCAGCGCTCCGACCCCGCCGGCGGCCTGCTTGCGGCTCGCGCCGCGAAACGAAAACAGCAACAGAGGGCCCAGCAGCAGGAGTGAGGATTGCCGGAAACCGGCCGCCATGCCCACCACCATTGCGCCTGGCAAAATGAAGCGGGCCGCTCCGTTATAGATGCGCCAGCAAAGATATCCGGCCAGAGCCGAAAAGAAGGCTTCGACTATATAGGTAAGCGCAACCGTACCGTGGAACCACGCCAAAGGAGAGAAAACAAAGGTCAGCCCGGCGAAGGAGGCGGCCTTCCGGCCAAACCAGCCGTCCGTCAGGACATAGATGGCCGCCGCCGCGCCGCAACTAAAGACAATGCTGATCGCAACCAGCGCCTGGTTGGCGTCGTGAAACAGGAGGCCGGACAAGCGGCCAAGACACACATATAGGAAATAGCCGGGCGGATGCGGCTGATGGACGCTCGGGTCGAAGCGCTTCAGGGCCAGCGCGAAGTTGACCGAATCGATGTCATAAAGGTAATGACTTCGGAACACGAAACGCGTGAGCGCGGTGACGGCGATCAGGATGGCCGCATCGAGCGGCCGGCGAGAAGTCATCCCTAGTCCCGCCGCAGTTGGGATGCCAACCGGAGTGCACACGCGCGGACCGCCTCCCCCTCGAGCCGGCCGTATACACGACCGTGACGAGCGGTGGCTGGCCATGGAAGCGGTCATTTTCCGGCAGCTCCTGGGGGGATGGCGCCGCACATGGTGACTTCATACAGATTCCCGTCTCTGTAGCTGGTCTTCATTTCAGCCAGCAGACGGATTTCGGCGCCGTCGTGGTTGAGCTTCGCCAGCAGCCAGTCGGCGGGGTAGCCGGGGGTGGAAAAGACCAGGAAACGGCGTTGATCCTGCACGAATGCGGCATACGGCAGGACGTGGGCGCGCATGGGGAACCAGCGGGGAAGCTCGATGAGGCCGTTGAAAACATTCGTGTGTGTGTAGCGGAAAGCGGCGGCCGGGTCGCTCAGATAATAGAGCCGGCGGACAAATCCGGGAGCTTCCCGGTGATCCATCTCGAGGAAGGTGAAGCCATTGGCCGCGACAAACGGCAGGTCCGCGCGGATCGACCGATAAATTGTCGAGGCGGCCGGCGACGGGACCGCGGGCGTCAAATAGGCCCCCGAGACCAGGAACCTGGCCAATACCAGGGTGGCCGCCAAAACGCCAAATCCGGGCGCACGGTCAGCCTTGTAGGCAACCAGAGTGGTGAGGGCGAGAGTAACCCCCAGGACTACGCCGGAAACGTACCGGGGCGCAAAGGCTCCGCCGGCCCCGATGAAGTAAAGGATGAGAAGGGCGGGGACCAGCAGGGTCGCCATGCCGAAAGCCGCCTCGTGCCGGTAAATGAGCCTTCGCAGCCCAGCGGCCCCTTGCGGCCGCGGCATAATCAGCGCGCCCAGGAGCATGAGCAGCAGAAACGGCCCCAGCGCCATCAGGATCGAGGGGTAGATCCATACCAGCGACAGGGCCGACGCCCGGAGCGCGGGCGGGGCGATGGCCCCACGCGCGTTCCGGATGAGGGGTACATAGGCAAGGGCCACAATCGCCGGCGTCAGAAGCGCGCGCCAGATCCTCGCATCGATCCTCTTTTGGACGATGCTCCGGACGATCTCCCCAATTCCAATGGCCATGGCAAACAGGGGCGCAAAGCAATGGCTCAGCAACATCCCGGCGAGACCCGTCAGCAGGACCCAGTGCGCCGGCCCCCATCGCTCCGCGGCGATGGCGCGCAACCAACCGAGCGCCGCCAAACTGAAAAACGCCAGCGCCAGAGCATAGGGCCGGGCCTCCACCGCATACGGCAGAAAGCCACAGGACCAGGAAAGCCCGAGCGCCAATAGCGCATAGCCTCCTCCGAACCTCGGCCGCACGATTTCGTACATGGCCAGACCAGCCGCCAAAAAAGCCATCAGGAACGGCAGGCGCACGCTCAGCGGGGAGTCTCCGAACAGCGCGACGGAGCCCCGCACCGCGAGGTAGCTCAGCGGGGGGTTCAGATCGGCGTGAAGCGAGCTTTCGAGGAGCCGTCCCAGGGTCGGCGCGGTGGCAATGTAGTAGGTGTGCAGTTCGTCGTACCACAAGGGGCGGCGGGCGGAGGGAATCACGATTACCCAGTACGCCAGGATCCAGAGCGGCAGGAAGCAGCCGGGGCGGGCGTCGATGAGGCGCGCCAGCCGCGAAAGGACCGTCGCGAGCGACCGCGGCCGGCGGAAGTTCATGCACGACGCCGCCGCAATTGAGAAGCCAATTGGCGGAGCGCGGCCCGGCTGGCGCCGGGGGAGCGCGTCCGCCGGTGCGGGCCTGCGCCCGTGGGCCGGGTTCCAGCGCCCCCTTTTCCGCCTCTCCGCTGTCGCCGGAGGTTCACCGTTCCGCGCGGCGGTGTAGACAGCCGGTTACTATCCGCCGCTCAGGACAATCGTCCACGCGCTATAAGTCACTGACCTCGAACGATCACCCGCCGCCGTCCCAAACGGCTCTACAAATGCCTCCACAAACCGGAAGGTGAGAATCACATGAGAGACATCGGTTTGAAGCTTTACGTGAAGTTACAGAACCTGAAAGACGCGATCGTTGGTGACGAGCGCGGGCAGGACCTGGTCGAATACGCGCTAGTCGTCGCGCTGATCGCACTGGCGGCGACCGCCAGCATGAAAACCCTGGCAACGACCATTGGCACTGCTTTCACGTCCGTCGGCACCAAGCTGACCAGTTACACCACTTGACCCTTCCCGAGAGGGCCGGGCGCGCGGAAGCGTCATCGGCCTTCTTCGGCGGAGGGGTAGGAACATGCGCACGATCGCCTGGTGGCCCGTTTTCGTACTGCTCGCGGCTGCCACGCTTATGGACATCCGTAGCCGCCGCATCCCAAACTGGCTGGCGCTGCCATTTCTGGGCGCCGGAGCGATAGTGAACATGGCATGTCACGGATGGAAGGGTCTGGGGCAGAGCATGGGCGGCATTGCGCTCGCCGTCGCCGTTGCCGGAGTATTCTGCCGGCTCGGCGGGATGGGCATGGGAGATTTGAAACTGTGCGCCGCGGTGGGCGGGTGGATCGGCCCGGCGCAACTAGCTACGGCGATGGTCGCAACGGGTTTGGCCGGCGGCGCGCTGGCGCTAGTCTGGGCGGTCTGCCACGGATCGTTGAGCGAATCCCTCGATGGCGCGAGCGATCTCGTGTGGGGGATCTGGAGGCGGGGCTTCCATCCCCATCCCAGCCTGGTTCTCGATAACCCCGCCGCGCGGGCCATGCCGTATGCTCCGGCGATCGCCATCGGGACGATTTTCTCGTTTCTGGCAACCTGACGGCGCGGCCGGCGAAGAGCTGAAAGTTGACAGGGTCCACCATGGCCAAAATTCCGGATTCGGACAGATCGAACGCTCTCTCGGTGGCGCTGATCGTTCCGGACGACGCGCGGCGCCGGGCGCTGGTGGCGGCGCTGGCCGGGTCGCGATCCACTATCGCCCAGGAGTTTGTGGCCTATCCGTCGCGGGACGACCTGCCCAAAATCGCACGGCTGCACTGCGACGTGACCATTGTGGATGTCGACGACGACGTGGAAGAGGCCATGCACGTGATCGCCAACATCTGCAGCTACACGGTCGCCGTGACCGTCATGGCCTGCTCCAGCAGAAACGACGCGACTTTGATGCGTCAATCGATGGAAGCGGGCGCGCGGGAGTTTCTGGTCGAGCCGTTCCTTCCCGAAGCGCTGCGCGAAGCGTTTGCCCGCGCTTCCGCCCGCCGTTCCAATCAGGAGAAGGCCGCCGGGAAGGCGCTCGTCTTTGCGTCCGCCAAGGGCGGCGTAGGCGTCACCACCATCGCTCTCAATTTTGCGCTGGCGCTGGCCCGGGAATCGGGCGGCAAAGTGGTGGTGGTGGACATGGATTTTCAACTCGGGGAAATCGCCCCCGGCCTCGGAATGACCGCGACTTTCTCGGTCGTGGATGCGCTCAAGAGCGCCACCCGGCTGGACCGCGACTTTCTGGCGACCGTCCTTATGCGGCACGGCTCCGGACTCGCCGTGCTGGCTTCTCCGGAGAATTACAACTTCTATCATCTGGCCGTCGACGAAGGAGCCAAGAAGCTGTTTCGCATTCTGCGCGAGGAGTTCGACTACGTTGTGGTGGATTCCGGAACCTGTCACGGCGGGATGCAGGCCATGCTCTTTGAGATGGCGGACGCGCTCTATCTGGTCACGGAAATGACCTTTGCGTCGCTGCGCAACGCGAACCGCATGATTTACTTTCTGTCCGCCAGGGGTGGAAACCGCCATCTCGAAGTGGTCGCCAACCGGTTCAACTCGCGCCACGGCCAGATCGACGAGGCCAGCGCCACCAAAGCGCTGACGCAGCCGATAAGCTGGCGGATTCCGAACGCCTACATTGCGGTGCGGGCCGCCCAGGATTGCGGCGTGCCGCTGGCCACCGCGGATTCCCCCTACACGCGCGTAATTGTGCAGATGGCCAGAGCCGCCTGCGGCAGCCCCCTGGCCGGCGCAAAGAAGACCAGCCGGTGGTTTCAACCTTTCGGTCCGCGAGGAACCGGGCGGCCGGCGAAAGACTGAAATGGAAGTCCTCGATTTTGAAGAACTGAAAACCCGGCTGCACGGCGCCCTGCTGTCGAGGATCGACCTCGAGAAGCTCTCCGCCATCGACGACGCCAAGGCCCGGCGCGCCGTCGCCACCATGATTCAGGAGATCGTCGGGGCCCAAAAGGTGCCTCTGAACGCCGCCGAAAAGGAGCGTGTGGAAATCGATCTTCTGGACGAAGTCTTCGGGTTGGGACCGCTCGAGCCCCTGCTGAAAGATCCGGCCATATCGGACATTCTGGTCAACAACCGGAACGTGGTCTATGTGGAGCGGCGGGGAATTCTCTCCAGAACCGGCGCGAAGTTCCGGGACGACCGGCACTTGCTGCAGGTGATCGACCGCATCGTGTCGCGGGTGGGCCGCCGGGTGGATGAATCCTCGCCCATGGTGGACGCGCGGCTTCCGGACGGCTCGCGCGTGAATGCGATCATTCCGCCGCTGGCCCTCGATGGTCCCTGCATGTCCATCCGGCGCTTCGGCAGCGGTCCGGCGGAAGCGGGAACGCTGGTAAAACTGAAAAGCATTTCCGCCGAGATGATGCAGATTCTGGCGGCCGCGGTGAAGGCCAGAATCAGCATCCTGATCTCGGGAGGCACGGGAGCGGGCAAGACCACGTTTATGAACATCCTCTCGAGCTTCATTCCGGAGACCGAGCGGATCGTCACCATCGAGGACGCGGCCGAGTTGCAGCTCAAACACGAGGATGTGGTGCGGCTGGAGACCCGGCCTCCCAACGTGGAAGGCATGGGGGCCGTGCGCCAGAGACAGCTCCTGATCAACAGTCTTCGCATGCGGCCGGACCGGATCATCATCGGCGAGGTGCGCGGCGACGAAGCCTTCGACATGCTGCAGGCCATGAATACCGGGCACGAAGGTTCGATGACCACGATTCATGCGAATACCTCCCGCGACGCTCTTTCGAGGTTGGAGTCCATGGTCGCCATGGCCAACGTCAACATGCCCGAGAAATCCGTTCGCCAGCAGATCGCGTCGGCGATTTCGGTGATCGTGCAGGTGTCGCGCATGAGCGATGGCACCCGAAAAGTGGTCAATATCTCCGAGATCACCGGCCTCGAAGAGAACATCGTCAGCATGCACGACATTTTCAATTTCGTCAGGAAGGGCATCGGACCGGATGGGAGAGTGGTGGGTTCGTTTCAGCCGACCGGGATTCGCCCGAAGTTCCTCGACCGGCTGCGCGTGGCCGGCATCCTGCTACCGGCCGAGCTTTTCGAGCGCTGCGTGGAGGTCGATTGAGAATGCGGTCTGAAACTCCAAAAAAGGCGGCGATATGGCGCCCATAATTCTGTCGATCTGCCTGGCCATATCGGCGGTGGCGGCGCTGGTCGCCATGAGCGTGGGAAAAAGCACGTCGAAGCAAGGGACCCTAAGGCTCTCCGCGCTGGATCGCGAGTTCTCGCCCGCGGCGTACCCGGAGACGGCCACCGACATTCGGAAAGACCAGCGGCGTTTGAGCTCGATTCCATGGCTCAACTACTGGCTTACGAGAATGAACCTGGCGGCGGCATCGAGCAGTTACCTGTATCAGGCCGGCATGACGCTGAGCTTGGGAACCCTGGCGCTGACCTCGCTCGCCGGCTGGGCCGTCCTGGGAAGCGCAATATATTGGCGCTACGGGTCCGCGCTTCCCTCGCTGCTCCTCGCGGCCGGCTTTCTTCCGCTGCCCTTCCTCTACGTCCGGCGGCGGCGGGAAAAGCGTCTATCCAGGCTGGAACAGCAATTGCCCGAAGCGTTGGGCATGATGGTGAGCGCTCTTCGCGTGGGCCACAGCATGATCGCCAGTTTGGGCGCCGCCGCCCAGGAATCTCCCGAGCCGATTCGCGGAGAACTGCGCAAGTGTTTCGAGGAACAGAACTACGGCGTCGACTTGCGCACCGCGCTCGTCAACCTTACCGGGAGGGCGCCTGTGCAGGACTTGCGCATCTTCGTCGCGGCGGTGCTGATTCACAAGGAAAGCGGCGGAAATCTGGCCGAAGTGCTGGAGAAAGTGGCTCAAACCACGCGCGAACGGTCCCGATTGAAAAAGCAGGTGAGCGTTCACACGGCGCAGGCGCGCATGACCGGCTGGGTGCTTTCCCTCCTGCCCGTGGCGCTGGGCCTGGGCATGTATTTCGTGAATCCGGAAGGCATGAGCGTTTTGTGGAAGCATCCCCTGGGCATAAAAATGCTTTGCGCCGCCGTTGGAATGGATATCGCCGGCGCCGTCATCATTCGGAAGATCGTGCGTGTCCGCGTCTGAGGCGCAATTACATGCAACTTACCCTATTCTCGTTCCTGGCCGCCTTTCTGTTGATGTCGAGTCTCGGCGTCTTGCTGTTCTACCGGCGTCCGAGCGTGCGGAGACTGTCGCGAGTGGCGTCGCGGGCGGCCGACGCCAGCATACTTCTCAGCATTGCGCCGGACCCGGGGTCGCGGATCGAAAAACTCGTCAAGCCGTTTCAGAAGGTAGTGCCGAGAAGTTCGGCCGACGCCTCGACCATCCAGAAGCGCCTGGTTGCGGCGGGCTATCGCGGACAATCCTGCGTCAACATTTTCTATAGCTCCAAGGCGCTGGTCCCCTGCGCTTTATGCTTTCTCGCCACGGTTACGCTGGTTTACACATACGCTCCCTTGTTCGTGTATGCGCTGGCGGCCGGTCTCGGTTTTCTGGCTCCCGATCTGTGGCTAAGCCATCGCGTTTCCGCCCGGCAACTGAAGTTGCGTTTGGGCCTTCCGGAGGCGTTGGACCTTTTGGTGATCTGCGTGGAGGCGGGGCTCAGCACCGACAAGGCGACCATGCGTACGGCCGAAGAGCTGCGGATCAGCCAGCCGGAGATCGCCGATGAACTGAATCTCGTTTACCTCGAACAGCGCGCCGGATGCCCGCGCGCGGAAGCCTGGAAACACGTTGGGGAGCGTACCGGCGTAGACACCATCCGTTCCCTGGCGTCGATACTCATCCAGGCGGACAAGTTTGGCACGAGCATTGGAAAGACTCTGAGGGCCCACGCGGACACGCTGCGCACCAGGCGGCGCCAGGATGCGGAGGAAAAGGCGGCGAAGACTACCGTGAAACTGGTCTTTCCCCTGGTACTGCTCATCTTTCCGTCGCTGTTCGTGGTGACGCTAGGTCCGTCGATCATCGTGATGATAGACGGTTTCGCGAAGTATTTGGGTTGATCCGGCGGCGGGCCGTTTGGAACCCGAAAGAAAGGAGAAAACGCCATGGATAACACCACCATTGTCCGCCTCGTAGCGGGCATTTTGTTTGTCATCGGATTAGTGTTCGTAATCCAGCGCCGCCGCCGCAAAGCGGTAAGGTAGTCGCCGCGGCCGCCTGGGAGTTCCATTCACCGTGGATCTCGCGACGGCGCCGCGGGTGGAAAGGGCTGTATGTCGGATCGACGCCAGGCCGGCGGGGTGATGTAATATTCGGGCGCGGCAACCATGAGACGGACCTTGTGTGTGTTCAATCGGAATCGCGAATCGTTCCTGGGGTTTCGCGTCGCTCCCGCCGACACCTGGCGGATCCGCCTGAGAGGGCTGTTGGGAAGAAGCGGCCTGGCGCCCGACGACGGCATCTGGCTGGTTCCTTCGCGCGGCATTCACACTTTCGGAATGCGCTTCGCCGTGGATTTGATTTACCTCGATTCGGCGAACCGGGTAATTTACCTGGTCGAGCATTTCAGCCCGTTTCGCATCTCGCCCATCAAGAGGAAGTGCGCCAGCATTCTCGAAATGCGTACCCGGGCGATTTACTTCTCCCATACCCAGATCGGCGATGAATTACTTATTTGCGCTCCCGAAGAAATGAAGGAGTGCGTGGAGCGGAATCGAACCGCACCCGCCCTGGCGGACGGACGGGAGTAGGGTGAAGCGATGTTGTGGAGCGCGATGGCCGGGATGAAGGAATGGCTGCTTCGCAAGAGTGAGGAGAGGAGAGAATTGAGGCGCGCGCCGAGGTTTGCGCAGCCGGAGATCGTGGTGCATTACTGGGACGGCGCCGCGCCGGAGGGGCGCCGGATCCTCGACATCAGCCAGAGCGGCGCTTACATTTGCACGCCGGAGCGCTGGTACGTCGGCACGATCGTCCGGCTGGTTCTTCAGAAGTATCCCGCGGCGGCGTTTCCGGAGGGCGCGACCATCCCCGCGGGTTCAACCTGCATACCCGCGCGGGTGGTGCGGCACGGACGCGACGGCGTGGCCGTGGAGTTCGCTTTTCGCGACAAAAAAGAGGAGAAGACTCTCGGGGCATTCCTGGCCGCGATTATGGTCCCACCGGTCCCTGACGCGCCCCCTGATAAGACCCGGCGCATGGGAGGACAGGCGCTCGTCGAGTTCGCCCTGATGGTTCCCCTGGTGTTCCTTCTGGGGGTGAATGCGCTGAACCTCGGCGGCTTTCTTTTCGCGTGGATCACGGTAGCCAACGCGGCCCGCTCCGGGGCCCAATACATGGTCATGTCCAGCGCTTCGCCGGGGGCCCCGGCCCCCGCTACGCTGGCGCAAATTACGACCCTCGTGACCAATGACATCTCGTCGCTTTTGAACCGGTCGAGCCTGGTAGTCGCCATATGCGCCAACAAGACGGCGGCGCCAAACGGCTGCACTTCGCTGTTCGACCCCGAGGCGCCGGCGTATACTCTCGCCACCGTGGACGTGACCTACACGTATAAGCCTTTCATCCCGTTGTTCTCGTTTCCGCGGTTGGGCATCAGCGCAACTCTTCCAGCCGGCTCCATCCACCGGAAGGCCGTTATGAGGATGCTTCAGTGACCGGCGGCGGAACAAGCGGGCTTGGCGGCCGTGGCGGCCAGACCCTGGTGGAGTTCAGCGTGGCGACGCTCCTGACGGTGGTAATGCTTCTTTTCGTCGTCGAAATGGGTCGCATGCTGCTGGTGTATATGACCGTCGCCAACGCGGCTCGCGCGGGCGTGCGGTACGCGGTCGTACACGGCGGTACACGCTCCGCGGGGGCCGCGGCCGATGACGCCAGCGGGCCGGGCAGCAACCCCGCCCAGGTTCTGACGGTGGTGAACAACTTCGCCAGCGCCGGTTTGTTAACTACCAGTCTTCTGGTCGTACAAGTAACCTATCCGGGTGGTTCCAACGCTCCCGGCCAATATGTAACCGTCACCGTCGTATATCCCTACGACCCATTGACGACATACTTCTCGAAGACATTACGCCTCGGCAGCACTACCCAGGGGGTCATCGTATTTTGAAACGCTGCGCCATCCATTTCGGCCGCGAGGACGGACAGGCCGTCATTCTGGTGGTGGTGGCCATGAGCATTTTTCTGATGGGCGCGCTCGGGCTGGCGATCGATGGCGGGCAAATGTACGCCCAGCGGCAAATGGCGCAGGCTGCCGCGGATGCCGCCGCCCAGGCCGGCATAATGAGCATCTTCAAGGGAACCAATGCTACCTCGGCGTATCCGTTCGGGACGGGAAGCCCTCCGATCGCGTCGTCCACCTGCACTACGACGGACGGCCGAACGCCCTGCGTCTATGCGCGCAACAACGGGTTTGGGGGGACAACCGCGGACACCGTGACGCTGAGTTTCCCGGCCGCCGTTTCCGGCGTCACGCTCTCGTCTGTTACCGTTCCGGCGTTCGCCGTCACGGTGCAAAGGACCCTGCAAACGGGCCTGATTCGATTTGTGGGGGCGGCGGCTACTTCCACCATCGCGGCCAGAGCCACGGCCGGACTGGTTGGCACGGTCTCCCCCTACTGCATCTACGCGCTCGACCCCTCCGCGCAGAACGCATTCACGGTTACCAATGGCTCCACGCTGACGCTGAGCGGCTGCGCCGTGGCGGTGGATTCCACCAACAACGACGCCTTGACCGTATCCGGCGGATCGAGCCTCAACGCATCGGCGATTGCCGTGGCCGGCGGAGGCGTAGTCACCGGCGGCTCCGTGGTGACCGCTCCGGCGACTTCGGTATCGGGCATCTCGGTCGGCGGCGGCTCGACCATGACGCCCGTTGCAAC
>JBEKPK010000026.1:0-27608 GCA_049520795.1 Bryobacteraceae bacterium | reverse complement strand
AATCGCCGGCCAGATACAGGTTCGGAATGCCAGACTGGGGGCCCGGACGCAGCGCCTCGGTTCCCGGCGCCGCCGAAAAGGTGGCCCGCTGTTCCTTGATCACCTGCCACTTCACCAGGTTGGCTTCGCGCGCGCGGGGGAAGTAAAGACGCAGATCCGCGATGGCCATGTCCACGATTTCGGAGCGGGACAAGTTCGTAAGTTCGCGCGAGGCGCTCACCACCAGCAGCAGGTAACGGCCAACGTCCTTATTGAACATCCACTGCATCGTGCGGTCGAGCAGGGTGGCGTGCGGCAGGGTAGTCACCTCGCGATCGAACCAGAGGTGCACCCCGGTGATGGGCGAATGATCGAACTTCGGCGCGGCCAGGCCCACCGCTTCCAGGCGTTCGAAGGGCAGCGCGCAGATGTAGGAATCGGCCGTGTGGCGCTGGCCCTCTACCACGAAGCCTTCGGCGCCGATATGTTCCACCGGACTGCGATAGTGCACGCGCACATCGCCCGTGCGCCGCAGCGCCTCATCAGTATAAAGCTCCGAGAGCGGGGTGGCGGGCACACCCATCTCGTAGGAATCCGCGCGCGCCAGAAAGCCCAGCCAGAACACCTTGAACCCGTGCGCGGCGGCCATGCGGTCCAGGTCCTCATTCACCGCGCTCACCAGCACCTGGCGCCAGAAACGGGATATCGCCCGCGCCGTCTGGCGCTTTTCGAACAGCCAGTCGAGCATGCTGATGCGGTCCAGGTCCTGGCGCCGCGGGCGTTCGCGGCGCATGGCGCCGAGGGCCCGCGCGATGCCCAGTTTATCGCGGGGTTCCAAACACTTCAGCCGCAGGAAGGATTCGGCCATGTGAAACGGCGCCGGCAGCCTTCCCCGCCGCATAACGGAGATGCGCCCGCCCGGCTCGATGAAGTAGTACTCGCGGTGAAAGCGGATGCGGTCCCGCACGCCCAGGCGCTGGTAGAAATCGAGCAGGTTGACGCAGCAGCGCAGCAGGATGTGCTGGCAATTGTCGATGGTTTCCTCCCCCAGCGGGTAGGAGGCCGCGCGCCCGCCCAGGAACGGCCGCGCTTCGAACAGCTCCACCTGAAATCCGGCGCCGCCCAGAGCGGCCGCCGCCGATAACCCGGCGAGACCTCCGCCGGCTATAAGAACGCTGGGCATTTAAGCAAACAGTATGGCAGGAAGGCAGGCCTGCGGCCAAGCGCGTGCGCTTGTGGGGCAAGCCTTCTGGCTTGCCGCCGGGCTTTTGGCCGGCGTCCCTGGACGCCGGGCAGATGCGGGCCCAGAGGGCGCCCCGGCAACCCCGAAGGCTTGGCCCCACATCGGCGCCGACCCACCCGCAAACCGCCATCGGCGGCGGCCCGGCCCGGGCGTCATGCTATCCTGTGAGAAGACTTCCGAAGCCGCTTGCGAGACCGCAAACCGCATCTTTTTTCGAACCGGAGAGATGGCCGAGTGGTTGAAGGCGCACGCTTGGAAAGCGTGTTTAGGGGAAACTCTAACGTGGGTTCGAATCCCACTCTCTCCGCCATCGCAATCGATGGCCCCACCCGGGCTATCACGCCGCTCTTCGCACCTTCATCTCGACCCGCAGGCCGGCGGCGGAGAGCAGAGTAACCAGCATGTCAATCGAAAACAGGTGCAGCTTGCCCCTCATTAGATCGGAGATCCGCGGTTGGGAGACGCCCGATCGAGCCGCGGCTTGCGCCTGGGTGAGACCCCTCTTTTCGATCTCCGCGATGAGCGCGTTCATCATTTCGGAGCGGAGTCGCAGGTTCAGCGCTTCCTCTCGCTTGAAACCTATTTGCTCGAACACATTATCCGATTCGCGCTGCTGCCGCTTCGCCATGACCTAACCCTCCACTGCCTCGCGATACCTTCTTGCGGCGAGCCACTCTCTCCCCCAGACTTGCCGGCCGAGACCTCGTGGTTCGTTCCTATTCGGTTGTCCGCTTTCGCAACTCTTCGGCATCGCCAAGGTCTTTCGCGCGGCCCGTCTGCTCCTTGTTGCGAATCAGCGCCGCACGCCCAATGAAGTGCGTCAAAATCCCTTCCAATTGCGCTTCCGCACGTGTCGCCCACGCTGCTTCGAAGCTGACGCCGGAAAGAGCGGTCAACAGATCGATCCGGTTTGGCTTCACTCCCAACTGGACCACCATGCCGGGTGAACAGAGATCCGACGCCTGGATTCCCAGCTTGCCAAAGCCGAATTCCGACAACGCGCGCAACACCCGGCCGGCATTCTCCGAAGTGGGCCGCACCAGCAAATCGAGATCCGCAGTATAGCGGGGAAAACCGTGAAAGGCGACTGCGAACGCGCCGACTACCAGGTACTCAACTCCGTTCGAGTTCAACAACTCGAGAAACTCGCGCAAGTCCTTGTTCAGCGGCATCGGGATGACGGCGGTCGCGGAGTTCGAGAAGGATCTTCAGGCGCTCTTCGGGGGACATCGCCGCGTCGTCGCGCGCGTCGGCTTCATCGGCGTCCTCGAAGCTCGAGAAGATCCTGACCACTTTCTCCACGCTCATATTATAGCCGGCGGGACGCGGCTATTCGAGGCGACTTCGGCATGCCGCCCTCCGGCCGCGCGCTACTGGCTCAGCTTGCGTATCCAGATATTGCGGAAACGCACGGGCTGCGAGTGGTCCTGCAGGCTCAATGGCTGTTCCGCCGGGTGCGGGGTGTAATGGGCCACTTGTCTCCAGATCGTCGTGCCGAGATAGTCCTTGTGATTCTGCGCCAGCACGCCGTTGAACAGCAGGGTCACATAGGCCGGCTTCACGACTTTGTCCCCCTCGAAGCGCGGCGCCTCGAAGAAGATGTCGTACACGTTCCATTGGTCCTTGGGACGCGCCGGGTTGACCAATGGCGGCCAGACGCCGTAAATGGCCCCTGCCCCGCCATCGGCGTAAGTCAGATTCTCGTTGGATTCGAGCACCTGGATTTCATATCGAGTCATCATCTCGATGCCGCTGTTGCCAATGCCCTGCCCCGAGCCGGTCGACTCTTTGGGTATCATCCACTCCACGTGGAGCTGGCAATCGCCGAAACTCGCCTTAGTCTGCAGGCGTCCGGTCCGCGGCACAATCTCGATGTAGCCGTTCTCCACCTTCCACCTGGGGTCCCCGACGGCTCCCCCGCGGCCCGGGGTGGCCCATTGCGAGAGATCTTTGCCGTCGAAGAGGACGATGGCGTCCGATGGCGGCGCCTCGTTCACATAGGGCGCGGGCGTGACCTTGGGCGGGCGCGGCCGGTCCATGTCATGCACCTTCCACGGCTGCCCCGGTAACTGCGGAGTGTCGTTGTACCCGCGGATATCGTCCCCGGCGGATGCCGGCGGGGCGCCATTCGGGTTCGGCCGCTTGGCGGGCGGCGGCGGCTGCGCCCCAAGAGCGGCAGCCACAGCCAGGAAAACAAAGAGTCTCATCCTCGACCTCCCTAAGAGTGCGCAGTGTAACACGGCGTCAGACGATTCCCAGTTTCTTCTGCATGGCTTCGAGCGAAACGCCCTTGGTCTCGGGATATGCCAGCAGCACCACGAAGAATTGCACTACCATCATGGCCGAGAAGAACATGAAGGGAATGCCTCCGGAAGTCCTCGCCAGAACCGGGAAGGTCCAGGCAATCAGCGCGGCCATGAACCAGTGCGTCAGGCTTCCCAGGCTCTGGCCCCTGGCTCGCACGCGGTTAGGAAAGACCTCGCCCAGGTACACCCAGATGACGGCCCCCTGCGAAAACGCGAAGAAAGCGATGAAGCCCACCAGCAGCCACACCAGGACGCCCTCGTGCCTGGCGCTGGAGAAGATGTAGGCGACTCCGCCCAGGCACACCGCCGTGCCCACCGATCCGACCAGCAGCAGGAACCGGCGCCCCACTTTGTCGATGATCGACATGGCCAGGATGGTGAACAGCAGGTTGGTGGCGCCTATGGCCACGGCCTGCAAATCGCCGGACACTTTGCTGAACCCGGCCTTGGCGAAAATGTCGTTCAGGTAGTAAAGGATGGCGTTGATGCCGGAAAGCTGGTTGAACATGGCGATGGAGACCGCCAGGAAAATGGGAAAACGGTACTTGTAGGAAAACAGCGGTTCCGAGGCGTGGCCGTGTTCGGCATCGATGGAGGCGACAATGTCCTGGAGCTCGGCGTCCACGTTCTCCTCGCCAATGGCTTCGAGCACCGAGCGCGCTTCCGGATCGCGCCCCTTCTGCACCAGCCACCGCGGGCTGCGCGGGATGCCGAACAGCATGGCGAAGAACAGGACGGCTGGAAGAGCCGAAACCCCCAGCTTCCACCGCCATTCGGCGCCGCCCAGGCCCGCCGTTCCGAGCAGGTAGTTGGAAAGATATGCCAGCAGGATTCCGGAGACCACATTGAACTGGAAGAAGCCCACCAGGCGGCCGCGCCACTTGGCCGGCGACACCTCCGCGATGTACATGGGGCCGAGCACGGAGGAGCCTCCGATGCCGAGCCCGCCGATGAACCGGAAAAACAGCAGCGAATACCAGTCCCAGGCAAAGGCGCACCCCAAGGCGGAGACCACGTAAAGAACCGCCATGATGCGGAGGCTGTCGCGGCGGCCGAAACGGTCGGCCGGAATCCCGGCGAACATGGCGCCCAGAATCGTGCCTACGAGGGCCGTGGCCACCGTCAGACCCAGGAGGTTTTCAGAGAGCCGAAAGACCTCGGTGAGGGAATGCGTGGTTCCGGAAATGACGACGGTGTCAAAGCCGAACAGCAGGCCTCCCAGGGCAGCCACCACGGTGCTGCGCAGAAGACAGGCGTTGAGTTTCATAGGCTCCTGGTTTGGGGCGCGGCCGAACCGCTTGGTCCGGTCGCGGTCTGGAATCGTAAACGCTTCATCCGATTATCGCCCACGGGGGAGCGCGCGGGGCGTTCGTTTTGTGAATCGTTTTGTGAATCCACCTTCGGGGCTCGGGCTTGGCTTCCGCGTCAAAAGTACATACAATATGTACGTACATGGCAGAGATTCGGTTCGAGTGGAATGACGGCAACAGGGACCACATCGCCTGCCACGGTGTGACGCCTGTGGAAGCCGAAGAAGTGGTTGCAGGCGACCCAATCGTCTTGCAGATTCAGTACCGGTACGGGGAGCGACGCGTGCTGTGCGCGGGGAAAACGGCCAAAGGCCGCGCGATTGCGGTGGTCTATACGGTTCGCGAAGGCCGCGTCCGCGTGGTGACGGCATTCCCAGCTAAGCGAAGCTTGAGGGAGGGGCTATGAAGAAGAAGACCGCTGCCGTGGTGATTGATACGCCGAGATTCCGTTCCGAAGCCGAGGAGGCCGAATGGTGGGACAGTCACCAGGATCTGGTGGCGGATCTCCTGCTCAAACATGGGCGGCGCACCGCCATACCGTCCAAAAGCGTCACCGTTCGCATACCCGTGACGGATATAGACAAAGCGCGCCAACTGGCGGAAGCGAAGGGGATTGGCTACCAGACTCTTATCAAGGTGTTGTTACACGACGCTCTCAAGCGGGAGGAGCGGAAGGCGTGGTGAAGAACGCCGGAAAAGCCCCCCATCGGGCGCCGTTTGCGGTTCATGCGAAAATTGGAGGTAGTGGCCAAGAAGAGAGAAATGAAAGTCCGCGTCCCGGCGGCGTCCGGGCTGGCCCGATTTGCCCTCGGACCGCTGGGCCGTTTCCTGATCGTGGGGATGGCGCTGTGCGGCATTTTGGCGGTTGGGGTGTTCACTTTCTTCTATGCCCGGTACTCGCGCCTGATCGACGAAAAACTGCGCGCCGGCCCGTTCGCCAACTCGGCGCGGATCTTCGCGGCGCCCGAGTCGGTGGCCATCGGCGATGCCGGGTCGCCCGAGGACATCGCCGCCCGGCTCCGCCGCAGCGGGTACAGCGATTCACGCCATAACCCGGTGGGGTCCTACCAGCTTCATCCCAACTCCATTGAGATCTTCCCCGGGCCGGATTCCTACTTCGATCAGGAGGCTGGAGTCATCAAGTTCGCGGGCGGGAAGATCGCGCAGATTGTGTCGCTGACCGACAACACATCGCGCGGGGAATACCAGCTCGAGCCGCAGATCATCACCAACGTGTCGGGGCCCAGCCGGGAAAAGCGCCGCATCGTGAAATTCGCCGATATTCCGCGCGTCCTGGTGGATTCGGTGACTTCCGCCGAGGACAAGCGGTTCTTCCAGCACGCCGGCTTCGACCCCATCCGCATCATCAAAGCCGCCTACGTGGACCTCAAGGAGGGACGCAAAGACCAGGGCGCATCCACTCTGAGCATGCAGCTCGCGCGCATGTTCTGGCTCGACCAGGGGAAGCGCTGGACCCGCAAGCTGGCCGAGGTCATCATCACCCTCCAGATCGAGCAGAAACTCTCCAAGGAGCAGATCTTCGAGGATTACGCCAACCAGATCTACCTGGGTTCGCGCGGCACCTTCCGCATCCACGGCTTTGGCGAGGCGGCCGAGGTGTTCCTTGGGAAAGACCTCAGCCAGATCACGCTTCCGGAAGCCGCCGAACTTGCCAGCCTGCCCCGCTGGCCCGCCTATTTCGATCCCTTCCGCCATCCCGACCACATGCGCGAGCGCCGTAACCTGGTGCTCGGCCTGATGCGCCAGAACGACCTTATCGGCGATCGCGACTACGCCTTGGCCATCGAAGCGCCGCTGACCGTTGCCAAGAGCTCCGCCCAATCGGTGGACGCTCCCTACTTCGTCGACATGGTCGACGACGCAATCGAAAGCAAGTTCCAGGACGTGGATCTGCAATCCAACGCCTTCCGCATTTACACCACCCTCGACCTGCGGCTTCAGCGCGCGGCCGGCGAGGCTATCCGCCTGGGAATGCAGGCCGTGGATGAGCAGATACGCAGGCAGCGCCGCTTCCACGGTCAGACCCCTCCGGAAGCCCAGGTGGCGCTGGTGGCCATCGATCCCCACACGGCGGAGGTGAAAGCCCTGGCCGGTGGCCGCAACTACGGCATGAGCCAGCTCAACCACGTGCTGGCCAAGCGCCAGCCGGGTTCCATCTTCAAGCCCTTCGTCTATGCCGCCGCGCTCAACACCGGCATTGAAGGCGGGCCGCATGTGCTCACCGCCAGCACGCAGGTGCTCGATGAGCCCACCACCTTCTGGTTCGACGGCAAGCCTTACGAGCCCAGCAATTTCGAGGGCAAGTTCACCCACGGCGCGGTGACCCTGCGCGACGCGCTGGCGCGTTCGCTGAACGTGCCCACGGTGAAGGTGGCGGAGACCGTGGGCTACGACGCGGTGGTGGAGATGGCCAACCGCGCGGGCATGAACTACAAGATCCAGCCCACGCCCGCGGTAGCGCTGGGCGCTTACGAGATTACCCCGCTCGAGGCCGTCGGCGCGTACACCGTATTCGCCAACGAGGGCGAATACGTGAAGCCCAGTTTCGTCTCGCTGGTGCGCGACCAGAGCGGCAAGGCGGTGTACCGCAATCAGATAGAGCGCGCCCGCGCGATCGACCCCCGCCTGGCCTACCTGATGACCAACCTGCTGGAGGAGGTGCTCCAGCACGGCACGGCCGAGGGCGTGCGGGCCCGCTACAACCTCGATTTCCCGGTGGCCGGGAAGACCGGCACGTCGCACGACGGCTGGTTCGCCGGCTATACCTCGCAACTGCTGTGCGTGGTGTGGGTGGGTTTCGACGACAACCGCGAACTCGACCTGGAAGGGGCCCACTCGGCGGCGCCCATCTGGGCCGAGTTCATGAAACGCGCCATGCAGTTCCGCGAGTATCGGGACACCCGGCCTTTCGAATCTCCGGGCGGCATTGTGTCCATCAAGATCGACCCGCAATCGGGCATGCCCGCCACGCCCAACTGCCCCACCACGCGGACCGAGGTCTACATCGCCGGCACCGAACCGGTGGGCGCGTGCCCGCTGCACGGCGGGCGCTATGTCACCAACGTCGCGGGCTGGGAAACCGCCCCGCCGGCGGGCCAACAGGAAGCGGCCGTTCCGGCGCAAGGCGTGCCGCCGCGAGTCACCGGTTCAGGAGGCGATGGCGTAACGCCGCCGCCCTCCTCGCCGCCGCGCAGCGCGCGGCGCCAATCCGAGAGGGTGCTCATCCAGAGCGCCTCCCCGCTGCCTCCGGCAGAGCAGAAAGAGCCCCGGAAGAAGGGTTTTTTTCAGCGCCTGATAGGTGTGTTTAAATAGGTCAGGAGGCCCTCAAATGGTTTCCCTCGCTTTAGCCTTTGCGCTGGCGGGCCTCTGCTTCGCCCAGGCGCCCCCCGGCGCCATGCCGGACGGAGCCAGGTCCCCGGTTCAGCCCCCTCCTCCCTCGCCCGGTGTTTTGCCTCCGGAGAGCCGCGGCGATATCTTCATGGCGCGCAAGATGTACCGCGAGGCCATTGAGGCGTTCGCCGAGGGTCCTAAGAACGATGCCGTTCTGGTGAATAAGACCGGCATCGCCTATCACCAGATGCAGCAGCTCGAGCGGGCCAGGAAGTGCTATGAGCGGGCGCTCAAGCTCAAACCCACCTACGCGGAGGCTCAGAACAACATCGGCACGGTTTATTACGCCCAGAAAAGCTATCGGCGGGCCATCGCAGCTTACCGGAAAGCCCTCAAACTGACGCCCAATTCCGCCTCCATCCATATGAACCTCGGCACGGCGTATTTCTCCCGCCAGATGGAAAAGGAATCCATCGCGGAGTACCGGACCGCGTTGCAGCTCGACCCCGATGTCTTCGAGCACCACGGAACCTACGGCGTGCTGCTGGAGGAGCGCTCGGTGGAGGAAAAGGCCAAGTACCACTACGCCCTGGCCAAGCTTTACGCCGCGTCCAGCCGCCAGGACCTGGCCCTGCAATACCTGAGAAAAGCCCTCGAAGAGGGCTTTCGCGACCGGAAGAAGATGGCGCAGGAACCCGAGTTCCAAGCCATGCGCGAGCTTCCGGAATTCCAAGCGCTGCTGACCCTGGAGCCGCGTGTTCTGTAAACTCGGGCCGGCGCCGGCTCTCGCCACGGGTCTGGCGGCCCTTATCGGCTTTTCCGGTTGCGCCCGCCGCGCGCCGGAGCCCGCGATCGAGCGGCTGGCGGTGCTGCGATTTGAGAACCTGGGCGCGGATCCATCGGCGGACTGGATCGGACGGGCTCTCGCGGAGATGGTCACCTCGGAGCTGGCCGGCGCACCCGGCGTCTACGCGCTCCCATCCAGCCGGTTTCACGCCTACGAGCGCGTGTTGGGCGCGAGGCCGGTTGGGGCGCCGGGCATATCGGCGGAGCGGGATCTGGCGCTGGCCGCCGGGGCGAACCGCGTGGCGTACGGCGAATACTCGATTCGATCCGGCGGAATTCTGGCCCACATGAGCACGGAAGACCCGCAGACGGGCAAGACGACCGCCGTGGTTTCCTATAGCGGGGCCGCCGGCGACGTGGTGGCCGCGGCTTGGGCCTTCGCACGCGCCCTCTGGAAGGATGCGCCGCCTTATGCCACGCGCGACGCCGCGGCGCTGCAGGCCTTCGTGAACGCGCTCGAATCCTTCGATCAACCCTCGGTGGCGCCGACTCTCGAACGCGCCCTGGCGGCCGACCGGGATTTCGCCGCGGCCTACCGGCTGCTGGCCCAATGGAAGGCGCAGCGGCAGGACCGCACCGGGGCGCTGGCCCTTCTAGACCAGGCGCTGGCGCGCAACCTGCCTCCGGTAGAGCGGGCGCGGCTGGAGCTGGATTCCGCCGATTTGCGCGGCGACGCCGTCGCGCGAAGCCGGGCCTGCGCGACCCTGGCGCGGCTTAGCCCCAGCGACCCGGTGGTGTGGCGGGCGCTCGCCGAGGCGGCCATGGCGGCGCACGCCTACCAGAATTCGGTTAATGACTGGGAGAGGTCGCTGACCATCGAGCCACAGGACGCCGGCGCCCTGAACCAGGCGGGCTATGCCGCGGCTTACGCGGGAGACCTTCCCGCCGCCACCGCGTTTCTGGTCCGCTACCAGAAGCTGGCGCCGGGCGATTCCAATCCGCTCGATTCCCTGGGGGACGTGAACCTGCTCGCCGGGCGCCTGCGCGAGGCGGAAGGACTCTATCTCCAGTCCGCGAGCAAGAACGCGCACTTCGATGCCGACGGATCGCTTTTCAAAGCTGCCGTCGCCCGCCTAATGACCGGCGATATCGGCGGCGCGGACACGCTGTTCCAGCGCTACGCGGAGGCCCGCGCCGCGGATCGGGACCCGGCCGTGGACTACCGCAAGGCGGAGTGGAGCTGGGCGGCGGGACGGAGGCGCGCGGCGTGCGCCGGCATGGAGGCGTTCGCCCGCGGGGCCGAAAACACCCCGCTGCGGGAACTGGCGGCGCGCGGCTTCGCCGAGCTGGCGGTGTGGCGGCTCCTGTTGGGCGACCGCGAGGCCGCCGCGCAGGCGGCCCAGAAGGCCGGGCAGTGCGCCGGACCTTCGAGCGCCGCCATTGCGCGCGTCACCCGTTTCCTCACCGAGCCCCCGGCCACGCCCGCGGAGTGGGCCGTGCGCGCGGAACGCGAGTTCCCCGAGCCCGCCCAGACGCCGGTCCGCAACTTCGCCATGGCTTACGCCCTCCTACTGGCCCGCGAATTTCAACCCGCCGGGCTGACCCTCAAGGAGATCTACAACAGCGGCGCTCCAGCGGACGACGAAGGGCTGCCCGTGATGCTGGCGTGGACGCACCTGGAGACCGGCCGGAATCAGGATGCCGCCGCGCTGCTCCAATTCAACCCGATTCCCTCTTCCACCGGCGTGGGCCCGTTCTTCGGATTCTATTTCCCGAGGCTTTACGCCCTGCGCGCCATGCTGGCCAGCCGCTTCGGCAAGCCCGAACAAGCCAGGATCGATTCCCAGCTCTTTCAAAAGCTCTCCGGCCCGGACCCGCTCGTCTGGGAAAAGAAATAGCCCGCGGATCTCTTCGTTATCCGACAATAACAGGTTTTGTATCAGGGCACGGCTTGAGCCGTGCCGATCAGGGTCAGCATTTTCTGGGCTTTAGCCCCTGGTTTGGCAACCCCGGCGCAACTCCTTCTCATCCTCCTGAGAAGACAGGGGCTAAAGCCCTCCGTGTGCGCCTGTTCGCGGCACGGCTCAAGCCGTGCCCTGATACAACGCGTCCAACTTCGAAATTCGGACCTATTCGAATGGCGGGATAGCGCCCTGGCCTCACCCGCGGGCGAGGCCAGGGTGTGCTGTCGCCGCTACTGCCCGCTGGCGGCGGAGCTCTGGATGTCCGCTTCCGTCTGGTCCGCCTGTTGGGTTTGCTGCGCCAACAGAGTCGCGGCTTGCGGGTCGGCGGGCGCTTGTCCGGCGGCCACCGGCTGGGGATTGGCCGCGGGAGCGGCGGGCAGACCGCCCTGCCCCGGATTGCTGGCAAGCTGGTTCATACCGTTGGCGATCTGCTCCTGGAACTGATTATGCATGTCCTGGAGCGTGGCTACGTCGAGCGAGGAGGCGGTGTCGACCGGGCAATCGCCCGCCTTGCTATTGATAACATTAATCGCGACCATGCCGTTACTCGTAACCGTGCGGCTGGCCCGTTCGATCACGTCCCCCGGCGTCAACCCGCAAGTCTGCCCGTCGGCAGTCCCCGTCACGTTGAGAGGCGTCGACACCACGAAGATTCTGAGACTGGGATCGAGCGCCGGCGGCGGCGTGTCCGCGGCGGTGGGTTGATAAGCGGCCGTGGCGGCCGGTTGAGCCGCGGCGGCCTGTTGGGCGGCCAGTTGTTGCTGCACTTCGTCGGCAATCATCTGTTTGACTTCGGGACTCAGCGCCCCTTGGCTGTTTTGCGCAACGGGCTCCGTGGATATGTCCCCGCCAGGCGCCGTTTGATAGGCGTAAGCGGCCTGCAGGTTCTGAGCCAGCAGATAATCCGTCAGCCACAGAGAGGCGGTGGGATACATGGGCGCCGGCGCGAAATACCCACCGTAGTACCCATACCACGGCGCCGACCCCCAGCCCCACGCAAAGACCACCGGCCTGTTCCATGGGCGATAAGCCCAGGAATAGAACGCGGGCTGGTAGTAAACCGACGGCACGTAAGTAACGTATTGGACATTGCGGTAAGTGTACGACCGGTAAACGCGAACCTGAGTCCGGCCGCCGACCACATAAGTGCGCGACACATAGCCCGGCCGGAAGGGACGTTCGACGAAACCCTGCCGCCCCACCGACACCACGCGCACGCCGCCCGGACGCACCGACTGAACTGTCCGTTCGCCGTGGACACCGCGGTCCACGACCATCCGGCTGCCATCCGGCCGGGATTGTTCGATGTGCCCCGCGCGACCATCCGTTCTAAAACCGGTGGCCTTCACACCGGGTCTCTCGAAACTCGTAATATGCCCCCCTCGATCGGTGTTGATCGTAGCGTGGGTTTGAGGATTGACATGCACCTGCGTGCCGTCGGGACGACGCGTTGTTTGCATGTTGGGACCCGGCCGGAACACCGGCGGTTGCCTGGATGGCGGCGTCGGGTTGTTGCCGGCGACTCCACCACGGCCGGGCACGCCTGCATTGCCAAAGGTCCGGCCGCCGGTGGCCCCGCCGCTGGGCGTGGCTGCGTTATTGTTGCTCCGCCCGCCCGGGACGCCGCCACTGGGCGTGCTGGCGTTGTTGGTCCGCCCGCCGCTGACCCCGCCGCTGGGCGTGCTGGCGTTGTTGGTGTTCCGCCCGCCGGTAACCCCGCCACTGGGCGCGCTGGCGTTGTTGGTCCGCCCGCCGCTGGGCGTGCTGGTGTTGTTATTGTTCCGGCCCCCGCTGGGCGTACTGCTGTTGTTATTGTTCCGGCCGCCGCTGGGCGTGCTGGTGTTGTTATTGTTCCGGCCGCCGCTGGGCGTGCTGGTGTTGGCCGCGGGAGTTGGCCGAACAGGGGCCGGCGTGGCGGGCTTGGCAGCAGCCGGCGCGGCCTTCGCCGGCGCTGGCTTGGATGTTTTATCGGCTGGGGCCGACACACAGACCGACGCCGGCACGATGAGCAATGCCAACAGGCACGCGAACTTGTTCCTCATGATCTTCTTCGTCGACTCGCGCGATATCACTGCAACCTCCTGATTCGATCGATCTTCACCCGACAGACTCAGCCAGGGTTTTCATTTGGCCTAGCGGCCGCAAACAGTATACCCTCTCTTGGGGCCGCCGGAGCGCCATTTTAGCGCCTGAGCATCTCCCATACGCCGCCGGTAAAGCCCGTTCCGCTTCGCCCATGTACCCCTAAGCTGGGAACTGTGGCGTTTTTCGTCAGATTCCAAGAACGCTTCCGGAGCCCCGCGCTGTTCCCGCCGATTACTGCGCGGCGATGAACTTGTCTTTCTTCGCGCCGCAGATGGGACAGGATTCGGGCGGGGCCCCGAACTCAATGTGACCGCAGACGGGACACAGGTAGAACTGGGCTTCGGCCAGGTCCTTGCCTTGCTCGACGGCCTCGAGAGCGCGCTGGTACAACTCGGCATGGACGGCTTCCGCTTTCACCGCGAACCCGAACATGACCCTGGCGCGGTGACCCTCGGCCTGGGCCTGCGCGAGCATGGGCGGATACATGGTGGTGTATTCATAGGTTTCACCCGCAATGGCCGCCTTGAGGTTGTCGCGAGTCGACGCGATGCCGTCGAGCGCTCTCAGGTGCCCTTCGGCGTGAATGCGCTCGGCTTCCGAAGCCGCCCGGAACAGGCGCGCGACGTTGGGAAGGCCGTCCAAGTCGGCCTTCTTGGCGAAGGCCCGGTATTTCTGATTGGCCTGGCTCTCCCCGGCAAATGCTTCCTTGAGATTGTCGACAGTAGTCAATGGTGCTCTCCTGTTGTTCAGTGCCTGAGACCATATCAGGCCTTTAATTGATCTTATCAGCCGCGGGCCGGTGGGACAGACCATCGCCTTTGGTGGTCTGTCAGGGTGCCCGACAGACGACAGAAACCGATCGGCTGTCCCACCTTTACCGCGCCACCGCTTCCGCCGGGTTCTTCCGGTTCGCCAGGGCGGTTCCGGCTACGTAGACGATGGCCGCCAGCGGAACCAGGAAGCCCACCTGCATCGAGCTGTGGTCGGCTATGAAACCCATGATCGGCGGCAGGATGGCCCCGCCCACGATGGCCGTCACCATCAGGCCGGAAAGCTCGTTGGCGCGTTCCGGCATGTGGTCCACGGCAATGGAGAAGACCAGCGGAAAGACGTTGGCGAAGCCCAGCCCGGCCACGAAGAAGCTGACCGCGGCCACCGTCGCCACCGGGATGAACAGCCCCAGCAGGCCGAGAATGGCCGCGCCGCACGTCACCAGCAGGAACTTGCGCGGAGCCATCCAGTTCAGAACCACGCCTCCGCAGAAGCGCCCGATAGTCAAGGCCATGAAGAACAGGCCGGTACCCAGCAGGCCCACCCGGTTGATGTCTATCCCGTAGTTCTGCTTAAGGAACAAGGGGATGCCGGAACTGACCGAGACTTCGGCCCCCACATATACGAAGATGGCCATGACCATCGCCAGCACGTACCCGTTGCTCAGCAGCGAGAGGCAGGAGGCCAGGGTGGCCGGCTGGCCGCCGCTATCCTGCTTCTTCACTTTCAGCCCGCCCACGGCCAGCAGCGTAATCAGCAGGGCCGCCGAATAGATAGGGAAAATCACCTTCCAGTCGGCGCCGAAATAGCGCGCCGCGATGACCGGGATCAGCGGTCCGGAAAGCGATCCGATCGCCTTGACGAACTGGCCCATGGTCAGGTTGCGCGCGAACTTGCCTTCCTCGGAAACGTCGCGCATGATGGGGTTCCCGGCCACCTGGAGCATGGCGGCGCCGGCGCCCAGAAGCAAGATGGCGCCCAAAAAGAGCGGATAGGACGTGATTCCGAAACTGGCGCTCAAGAGCCCGGCCAGCATGATCCCCAGGCCCGCCATGAGCACCATTTTCTTGCCGCGCTTGTCCTGCCACACGCCCATCGGAATGGAAAGCAGTCCGAACATGCTGTAGCCCACGAACGGGATCAGCGTGGCCACGGTGGTGCTCAGATGAAATTGCTCTTTGGCGAGGCTGACGAAGGGTCCCACCGCATCGCCGAAGCCCATCGCCAGAAACACCAGGAAAACCGGAAATGTACGGAGTCGCATTGTGATCCTCGTCTGTGCCCGCTAAACCCCAGGAAGGCCGTAGGGCCTGCCCCGTGGAACTTCTACATTTTGAGGCATGGTTTCCCCGCCTTCGGCTCGGCCTAGCTTCGCCACCGACTGGTCACTCCCTGTATCAGGGCATGGCTTTAGCCATGCCGCAAAACGCGAGCAATCACCGGGCTTTAGTCCCCGCGGTTCCATACCCCATCTCTCTGCCGTAGCCCCAGGGGCTAAAGCCCGTCGTTTTTCCGAAGCTTTGCGGCACGGCTAAAGCCGTGCCCTGATACAAACCTGACGCCCCACATATATCCTAGTTACCCGCTACAGGCTTAGCAGGCCGGGGGGCCTGCCCCACTGCCTCTTCCACATTGAAACCGTCCACCACGATCCGCGGCCGCTCTCCGCGCGTGTCGGCGTTCTCCAACTCCGTGCGGATGGTGCGTTTTTCGCCCGGCATCAAGGCCACGTAATTGTCGTCATAGAGAGCCGGCAGGATGCGGTCGCCGCTTCTCTCGCGCACGGCCTTCACGCGCACCATCAGGGCTGGCGTTTTAGTGGGGTTCTCCAGCTCCGTGGTCAGGAACCACCGGTCGCCCTTCTGCTCCACCTTGGTGGCGGCGTTCACTTTGACCTTGGGCAGCGAGCGGATGGCCTTGAGGTTGTACCCGATGGGACCGCCGCCGCCCCGGCCGCCGCCGCCGAATCCGCCTGCCGCAGGCGGACGCGCCGGGTTCTCTTCCAATCCGCGCAGGTAGAAATTGGTGGAGACCGCTTCGGCGCCTCGCGTCAGGTTCAAGCGGACGAAGTGGACCGGCGTCAGCCCGGCGGGATATTCGATCTTGATGGGCGATTGAACGCTATCCTCGGCGGAGTCGAGCGTGGCGCTTTTTTCCCACCTCTTCGAGCCATCCATATTGAGCACTTCCACGCGCGCGCTCAACCCGCGGGCGTTGCCGCCGCTGTAATTGACCACTTCCACCGACTCGGTGAGCGGGTTCCACTGGATGTGCAGCGGCTCGGAGCCCTTCTTACTGCCGAAGTAGCCGCCGTTCTGGTCGAAATAATAGTCGTACGTCTGCCACACGAAGGACGGCCAGCAGGGATGGCTCATCCACAGCAGGAGGCCCATCCGGTTCTTGCCCTGCGCCTCGAACATGGCGCGGTAGCCGTCGTAGTCGATGAACTGCGAAAGCGCCACGAACTCCTCGGCGCTCTGGGCGCCGCCGTAGTTACGGTCGATCATGTCGAGCCAGGTGGCCGCGCCTTGCGCGCCGCTCCTGGTGAAGTCATGGATGCCCCAAACGTCGCCTAGGGGCCACATGTCGGATTCGCGCATCATCTGCTTCAGGCTGTCCATGGTAACCACGTTGGGCATACCCAGCTCGCTGTGCAGCCTGGTGGTGGCGCGGTTCTGGAAGTAAAACTTGACCGACTGCGTGGCGTACGGGCCGCCGCCGCTCACCGGAGGCGAGGCCGAGCTCGGCGTGTAGTACAAGCCGGGGTGCAGCTCCGCGGTGAGCCTCTTCAACTCGCTATTGATCGGCTCCGGCGGGTTCCCCTCGTTGCGGCCCACATAGATGCCGATGGAGGGATGGTTGCGGACCTTCAGGATGTAGTCGGTGGCGTTTACCAGGAACATATCCGGATTGTCCGGGTTGGGCCCGTCTACCGGGTTGGCCAGCCAGAAATCCTGCCACACCACGATGCCATACTTGTCGCAGGCGTCGTAGAACTCGTCGTCGCCGGTTTGCCCCACCCAGTTGCGGATCATGGTGAAGTTCATGTCCTTGTGGTAGCGCACCGCCCAGTCGTACTCGCGGGCTCGGTAGCGCAGCAGCACTTCCGGGAAGCCCCAGTTGCCGCCGCGTCCCACGAACCTGCGGCCGTTGATCCAGATCTTGAGAGAGTTGGCGTCGTTCTCCACGCCGGGGCGGGCGTCCGCGTTGAACGTGTACTGTTTCACGCCGGCCTTGAAGGACTTGCTATCCGATACGGCTTTATCAGCCGTGACGAAGGTGAGTTGGACGTCGTAGAGGTTCTGCTCGCCGTAGCCGTTGGGCCACCACAGCTTGGGATTTCGCAGCATGAGGGCCGGCGTGGTGGAGGGGTCGAACTTCACCAGCTTGGTCGAACCGGGGTCCACGGTCACCGGCGTTTCAAACGTCACGGCGCCGAACTTGCCGCGCAGGACGCCCTGAACGGCCTTCTCACCGCTGTTGCGCAGGGTGGCTTCCACGCGTACATCAGCCTGGGTAATGTCCGGGAGAGGCAGGGTGGTGACCACCAGCGGGTTCTCGACCGTCACGGGGCCGGTAGTGCTCAGCGCGACTTCCGCCCAGATGCCGATGTCGCGGCCGCGCACCGAGGGAATCCAATCCCAACCGGCGGTGGCATGGTATGTGGGGTCATCCGCGCCGATGGCGCCGCCGTTCGAATCGGGCCGTTCCCAGGTTTTCTCCTTGATGCTGCCCGGGGTGGCGTTCTTGACGATGCGCACGGCCAAGGCGTTCTTTTGACCGGGCCGCACCTTGCCGGTGACGTCGAAGCGCCCGCGCAGGAAGCCGCCCTCGATGCGTCCGATCCGCTCGCCGTTCAGGAACACGTCGGCCTTCCAATTGATGCCCGTGAAATCGAGCCACGCATGGCGTCCGGCGGGAATGGGCGGGGCCACGAATTCGTCGCGATACCAGAAGTCGGCATAGAAGAAGGTGTCCGAGATGGCGAGCTGGTTATTGCTGAAGTTGGGGTCCGGGAGGGCGCCGTCGTCCCAGTAGCTCGAGACCACTGTGCCGGGCACGGTGGCCGGCAGCCAGTCCTTATCCTGATATCCAACTTTGGAAATGGCCGCGCCGTCGCCGCTTACCAGCGAATCGCGCTGGATGCGCCAGGCGCCGGCCGAAAGCTTCAGTTTCCCTGAGGCATCCACCGCCGGCGCCGGCCTGGGCCGTGGGACCAGGCCGCCGCGGCCGTACACTTCCAGTTCGCTCAGAATGTAGCCATCGGCCGTAGCCGGCTTGGTCATTAAGAGGCGCACGTAGCGGCCATGTTCCGGCGTGGCCAGCTTCAGATCGTCAACGGCGCCCCCGGACGCCGGCAGCACCTGGAAGGTGCGCCACGTCTTGGCATCGTCGGAGACCTGAAGGGCGGCGTCGGCGGCGCGGCGGATCCAGAAGATGGCCACGCGGTCGAAAGTGGCGGGGGCGCCGAAATCGACGTATACCCATTCGCCGGCGCTGGTGGCGGGCTTCCAGGCGCTGGTGAAGTAATAGGGGCCGCCGGCCTCCACGCGCTGGTTCCGGTTGAAGAACATGGCCTCGCCGAGGGTCCAGCGGGTCACGCCTTCGGCGGCGAATTCCATGCGGATGATGCGCTTACGCGAAGCGGCGGTGAACGGGACCACGATGGGGGCCGGTGCGGCAAAGGCGCCGCGCCCTCCGCCAGGCGGAGCGGCAGGCGGAGCGCCGGGCTGTCCGGCGGGCCGCGCTGCTCCACGACCCGCTGCGCCGGGCGCGCCCGGGCCGTTCGGAGCCGCGAGCGCTCCACCGGGGAAACCGCCGCCAAAGCCGAAGCCGCCCCCCGGCGCGCGGTCCGCGCTGGTGAGCCGGCCAAGCTCGGTCCACGAACTGCCGTCGTCGGAACCCGTCACGGTGATGGTATAGCCCGCCGCCGATTGCGGGCTGGCCGTGGCCCGCAGGCCGGCGAACTCGATACGGTCTATCTCCAGCGGGCTCTCGCCGCCGGCGAACTCCACCTGCAACCAGGGTTTAGCGCCGTCGATCTGGACCGACGTGGTGGTGTTGTGGTCGATGGCGTGCTCGCGATCCTGCTTGCTCACAACCCCCGCGCTGGTGGAAACCACCAGCCAGCGGGGCATCTTCGTATCCTTGATGCCATCGGTGACCAACTGGGCGGTGAGGTTGTAGTCGTACGCGCTCGATTGGTAGGCCGCGCGATGAAGCGCCACGTTGCGGTAGGTATCCGCATCCGGGGCCAGAGCCGGCGCGAAATCCTCCTTGGGATTTCCGGGGTAGACCCCTACGCCGCGGGTAAACTGCTGCGCATCGAGCGCCAGCAGTCCGAGTGTCGCCAACATCAGAAAAACAATACGTTTCATTGCGCCTCCCAGGGGAGCACCTATGGTAGCAACCAAACCTATTCGAAGGAAGGCGCAATGGAGGCCGCTCTGAGCGCTCCGAGCCGGGGAATTTCGCCTCTGTTCGACGCCAGCAACGCGCTACAGTATGGTGTCGCACACGGCAGGGACCGGGCATGACCCGCCCGAGCGACGAGTCGGGGGAGAACCTATGAGCAAGTTGACGAGACGCGATCTACTTACCAGCAGCCTGGCTGCATCGGCGGTGGCCGCCGCCGGCGATGCCGCCGGGCAGACCGGCGCGGCCAAACCGCCGGCCGCGGGGCCGGCTCCCAAACTCGCCGGCAAGCTCGAACGCGAGCGGCTGCTGCTCGATTTCGGCTGGCGATTTCATCCGGGCAACGCCAACGACCAATCCAAGGACTTCGACTACGGCGGCAACAGAGGTTCCGAAGAGACCTTCGCCAAATCGGGCGGATTTCTGGCCGTTTGCAACGCCAGCTTCGACGACAAGGCCTGGCAGAAAGTGGATCTGCCGCACGATTGGGCGGTAGCCCTGCCCTTCGAGAACGCCAACCCGCTCATCGCCCACGGCGCCAAGCCGTTGGGCCGCAACTATCCCGAAACCAGCATCGGCTGGTACCGGCGTGTCTTTGACATCCCGGCCGACGACGCCGGCCGCCGCTTCACTATCGATTTCGACGGAGTCTTCCGCCGCGCCATGGTGATCTTCAACGGCCACTACCTGGGCGAGAACTTCAGCGGC
The DNA here is from genome assembly GCA_049520795.1 of Bryobacteraceae bacterium. Classification (GTDB taxonomy): domain Bacteria; phylum Acidobacteriota; class Terriglobia; order Bryobacterales; family Bryobacteraceae; genus BOG-224. Next base: position 7,690 of record JBEKPK010000026.1, on the reverse strand, counting down.
TACGCGCCGTTCTCTTACGACGTGACCGATTTCGTGAACTTCGGATCTCCGAACGTGCTGGTGGTGCGGGTCGACGCCACTTTGAACGAAGGCTGGTTCTACGAAGGCGCCGGCATCTACCGGCACGTCTGGCTCAACAAGACCAGCCCGGTGCATGTGGCGCAATGGGGTACGTTTGTGCGCTCCGAGGTGAAGGCCGGGGCCGCCACCGTGACGGTCACCACGGAAGTTCAAAACGAAACCGACGAAGCCCGCATGTGTCAGGTGGCCTCCACCATCGTGGACGCCAAAGGCAAGGTTATTGGGAAGGCCGCGCCGGTGGGCGCCAGCATACCGCCCAGAGGCAGCCGCGAAATCGAACAGCGCATCGCGGTCGCCAATCCGGCCCTGTGGTCCATCGAAGAACCCAACCTCTACACCATGCAGACGGCGGTGGAAACCGGCGGCGCCGTGACGGATCGCTGCGAAACCAGCTTCGGCATCCGCACGCTGGCCTTCGACGCCGATAAGGGTTTCTTCCTCAATGGTAAGCACGTCCAGATTAAAGGCACGTGCAACCACCAGGACCACGGCGGAGTGGGCGCGGCGGTCCCCGACCGGGTCAACGCCTACCGCGTCGAGAGGCTGAAAGAGATGTGCTCCAACGGCATACGCACATCCCACAACCCGCCCACCACCGAGCTACTCGACGCCTGCGACAAGCTGGGCATGTTGGTGATGGACGAGACGCGCATGATGGATTCGAGCCCCGAAGGGCTGAGCCAGTTGGAGCGGCTGATCCGCCGCGACCGCAACCACCCGTGCGTCTTCATCTGGTCGCTGGGCAATGAGGAACGCGAACAGGGCAGCGAGCGCGGCAAGCGGATCGTCACGACCATGAAGCGCCTGGCCCGGAAGCTCGATCCCTCGCGCCTGGTCACGGTGGCCCAGAACGGTGGATACGGCCCCGCCGGCATCAGCACGGTAGTGGACGTGGGGGGATTCAACTACAACGAGCGGTCGGTGGATGGACTGCACAAGAGCTTCCCCAAGCTGCCGCTATTCGGCAGTGAAACCGCCAGCACCGTGTGCACGCGCGGCTGGTACGCCGGCGGCGACGCCTCGAAGTTGAGCAACAGCACGGAAAGCCGCGAGGCGAGCTACGTCAGCGCATATGACGCCAATCGCCCGGGCTGGGCCTCGCTCACCGAAGTGTGGTGGAAATTCTACGACGAGCGGCCCTTTTTAGCCGGCGGCTTCGCGTGGACCGGCTTCGACTACCGCGGCGAGCCCACGCCGTTCGGATGGCCGTGCGTCAACTCGCACTTCGGCATCCTCGATATGTGCGGTTTCCCCAAGGACAACTTTTATTACTACACGGCCTGGTGGGGTTCCAAGCCTTCCCTGCACGTGTTTCCGCACTGGAACTGGAACGGAAAGGAAGGGCAGAACATCGACGTCTGGGTTCACAGCAATCTCGACCGGGTGGAGCTTTTCCTGAACGGCCAGAGCCTGGGCTCACAGAGCGTGGTCAAGAATACGCACCTGGCATGGAAAGTGAAATACGCTCCGGGGACGCTCGAAGCCCGCGGTTACAAAGGCAGCCAGGTGGCGCTGACGGAGAAGCGCGAAACCACCGGGCCGGCCGCGAAAATCGTCCTGCGGCCCGACCGCGCGACGATCGACGCCAACGGTGAAGATTGCTCCATGGTGACGGTGGAAATCCAGGACGCGCAGGGGCGCGTGGTTCCCACCGCCGAGAATGAAGTTACGTTTCAGGTGAGCGGAGCGGGCGCTCTGATCGGTCTGTGCAATGGGAACCCCACCGATCACGAGATTGACAAATCCACCAAGCGCAAGGCCTTCGCCGGTCTTGCCATGGCCATCGTACAGGCGGGCAAGCAGGTGGGAGACCTGCGCATCGAGGCTTCGTCGGCGGGGTTGGCGGGCGCCACGGTCATGGTGGCGTGCCAGGCGGCGAAGGCGCGGCCGGCGCTGGCGTGAAGAGGTAGGGGTTGGCAGGCGAAAGCGCCTGCCCCACAAGGATGGAAGTCGTTCGGCGGCGAGGTGGGACAGACGCTTTCGTGTGACAATCCGGCGGTTAGCAATATGCTGGCGAGCCGCGACCGTCAGGGAGCGGTCGGACTGGTTGTTCCATAAGAGGAGGATCGAATGAACCGGCGGCATTTCCTTTATACTCCGGCGCTGCTCGGCGCCGGAACGTCGTATGCGGCCACTGAAACCGCAGCCACCATCAAGACGCGAATCGCCAAAGCCACGGCAGCGGCGCTGGCCATGCAGCGCCGCGATTGGGAGCAGGGAACCCTGGCGCAGGCGTTTCTCGAAGCCGGCGACCACGCCAACGTCATTCTTCTGACCAAGGCGGCCATGGTGCTGAAGACCCCCGACGGCAGGCTGGGAGTAGTGGGCTCCGGCAGCGCCACCGACCCCGCCATGGGCGGCGAGGCTTACCTCTTAGCGGCCAAGCTGACCGGCGATCCGGCCATCCAGGCCGCGGCCCAGGGCATGCTCGACTACATCCTCAAAACGGCCCCGCGCGCGCCGGACGGAACCCTGTACCACGTCTTCAACAGCCCGCAAGTTTGGTCCGACGGCTTTTTCAGCTCCCCGCCGTTCCTGGCCGCGGCCGGCCAGTACGACGAGGCGCTGCGCCAGATCGATGGTTTCCGCAAGCGCCTCTGGAATCCGCAAAAGAAGCTGCTCTCGCACATCTGGGACGACGGCAAACAGGCTTTCAACGACCCGGCTTTCTGGAGTTCGGGCAACGGATGGGCGGCCGCCGGAGTGGCGCGCGTCATCCGCTCACTGCCGGCCGATCGCAAGGACGATCGCGCCCGCCTGGCCGCCTTCGTCAAGGACATCGTGGATGGCTGCCTGGCGTATCAGCGCCCCGACGGCCTGTTCCACGACAAGATGGACAGGCCCGATTCGTTCGTCGAGACCAACGCCGCGCAGATGCTGGCCTTTGCCACCTACACGGGCGTACACGCGGGCTGGCTGCCTCCGGAATACGCCGCCAAAGCCGACCGCATGCGCGACGCCGCCCGCGCCAAAGTGGACCAGTTCGGCTACGTCCAGGGCGCCTGCGGAGCCCCCGGCTTCAACCGGCCGGGAACGTCGACCGAAGCGCAGGCTTTTTTCCTGATGATGGAATCCGCCAGCGCAAAGGGGTAGCGCCTCCAACGTAATCATAGTGCGAAAATGCACCGGCGATCGTGACAGAAACCGAAATTGGTTGCAAGATCGAATGGAGCGGCGCAATGCGGAGGGAAGCGCCGCTACCTCTCCTGCGAGGGGCCGCCAGCTAACCACCTATCCTCGGACGCAGGAGCGCGCCTCTCCACGCGCTCCTGCAGTCTGTCCCTAGAACCACCCTTGACAATCGGACACAAGTGTCCGACCATGAGTTGTGAAAGGCGCCGAATTCGAGCGGCGGGTAAGGAAACTGGCGCGGCGCAAGAAAGTCACCTGCGAGTTCGTCGCCGATAAGGGCAAAGGCAGCCATGGTCGTTTGTACTTCGATGGCGAATCCACCACGCTCAAGGATCGCAGGAAGGAAATTGGCCGCGACCTGTTCTCCAAGATGTGCCGCGATCTCGGAATCGATCCCCGAGAACTGTAGGAGGTACGCATCATGTCCGCACTAAGCTATCCCGCAAAGTTCACGGCCGGCAGAGACGGCCGCGTGCTGGTGGAATTCGTCGATCTGCCCCGCGTCGCCACTGACGGCAAGGACGAATCCGAAGCCTCGGAAGAGGCTGCCGATGCCCTGGGCTCCGATCTCTCCATCCGGCTCTCGCGAAAGGAAGACATCCCCAGCCCCTCGCCGGCCAAGCGCGGCCAGCGTCTGGTCCCGGTTCCGCTATGGCTGGCGCCGAAGCTGGCCTTGTATATCGCCATGCGCGACCGGCAAATCACGAACACCGGCCTGGCCCGGCAACTAGGCGTCCACGAGAAGGTGGTCCGGCGCATGCTGGACCCGAAGCACGCCACCAAGACGGCGAAGATCCAGGCCGCGCTGGCTGCACTCGGCAAACACCTCACCGTGGAAATTCGGGACGCGGCATAGGCATAGGGCGTGCAGGCGTCCGCAACGGCGCAGTCACGACGCACCGGCGGCCCGCGTATGCCTCCAGGCGCTCACCAGGGTGGCGGAGAGGATTACCGCGCCGCCCGCGAGCGGCCATCCGCCGGGGCGTTCTCCGTGGACGAGCCACACCCAGATGGGGTTCAGGGCCGGCTCGAGGAGCAGAATCGTGGTGGCCTCAAAGGCGGTCACGCGCCGCATGGCGCGGGTGAGGAACCAATAAGCCAGGCCGATCTGGAATGCGCCGAGGTAAACGATTACCGTGACGCCGGCCAGCCCCCAGGCGGCCACGGGCAGGGCCAGCGGAAGCGCCGCCAGGAAGGCGATGATATTGCCCGCCGCCACCGCCGCCATGCCGGCGCCGCCGCCCTGTCCGCGCGACAACCAGCGAAGTCCGGCCAGCGTCAGGGCCCAGAAGAACCCGCCGGCCAACGCGCAGGCGTTGCCGGTGCGCGGATCGGGCGAAGTGGCCATGGCCCGCCCGCCTCCGAACGCGAAGCAGCACATGCCGGCCGCGATGGCCAGGATGTAGACTACGTCCGAGCGGCGGAGCGGCTCCCGCAGCAGCCACGGTCCCAACAACAGTAGGTAGAGCGGCGCGGTGGATTGCAGGAAGATGGCGTTGGCGGCGGTGGTGAGCCGCGTTGCCAGCACGAACAGGATCAAGGTGGCGGCATAAGCGGCCCCCACCGGCGCAACCCGCCAGGACCAGCCTTTGCGGGCTTCCGGCACAACCAGCAGCAGGACCAGCGCGGCTACGGCGGACCGGAAACTGGCCACCTGCCAGGGCGTGAGAGTGGCTGCCTTGATGGCCGCTCCGCCGGTGGAGAACAAAACGGCCGCCGCCACCAGTAGCAGCCGGTTGCGCAGTGGTGAAGATGGCATGTCCGCGGTGGGGAATCCTTAAGGATTCACGGTATCACGGCGAGCCGCGGCCACGGCTCCGCGGCTGGTTCGCGGCGCAAAGCCCCGGATAGTGGGGCCATTGGTACAATGGCCGCGTGGCGCCACCGGATGAACACCGCGGGCTGGAGGGCTCTTCGGAGACCCTGATTCAAATCGTGGATGCGGCTCTGGCCGAGGCCACGCGCAAGAGCGGCGACCGGCTGGCATGCCGGCCCGGCTGCACGGAGTGCTGCATGGGGCCGTTTCCCATCAGCCAATTGGACGCGTGGCGATTGCGCGAGGGCCTGGCGCAGCTTGGGGAACAGGATGCCGCCAGGGCCGAGCGCGTGCGGCGGCGCGTGCGGGAATCGGCGTTGCGGCTGGCGCCGGATTATCCCGGAGATGCCAGCACGGGCACGCTCGACGAAGGCGGCGACGCGGAAGAACGATTCGCCGACTTCGCCGACAGCGAGCCTTGCCCGGCGCTCGACCCCGAAAGCGGGTTATGCGATCTCTACGCCGCGCGACCTCTGGCCTGCCGCACCTTCGGACAGCCCGTGCGCGTGGGAGCGGCGGTAGGGGTCTGCGAGTTGTGCTTTCAGGGAGCCGGCGAAGAGGAGATAGCCGCCTGCGCCGCCGAAATCGACGTGGACGCTCTGGAAGCCCCGCTGCTGCGCGGGTTCGAGGAGAGCGGGCAGACCATCGTGACTTTCGCCCTGGCGGTGGAAGCGCAGCCCCGCTGATGCTCGAGCGTCTGAAGAAGGAACGAGAGCATGCGTTCCATCGGCTTAAGGCAAGACTGGAGCACGGGGCCAGCCAAGCCGAGCGCGGCGAGTCGCTCGACGGAGATGAAGTGTTCGACGAACTCCGTCATATGATCGAGGAGCGGCGCGCCACGCGGTTCAATCGGTAAACAGACGATTGCCGCCTGCGCCGCCGAAATCCATGTGGACGCGCTCGAAGCGCCGCGGCGCTGACCAGACGGCTCTCTCAGAACTTGGCGCCACGAGACCTGGAACCTGGACAATCCTGGCATATACTATGGTGGTGCGTTGGGGGCTAATGCTGCTGGTTGCCGCTGCCTGCGCCGGAGCGGAGCTCGACCCGGACCAGGCGCTGGCGCGGTTGCGCGAAATCGTCCGCGGCCAAGCGGCGCAAATCCCAAACTACACGTGCGTTCAAACCATCGACCGTCTGTTCTTTCGGACCAGCAGCGGGGGCGCCAGACTCCCCTGGCCCTGCCGCGAACTTGACGCCCTCAAGCGCAAGGGCGGCTACCGTCTGATTCCGCACGGCGCCGACCGGTTCCGGCTGGACGTACGAGTCGGTCCGGGGGCCGAAATGTACTCCTGGGTAGGCGACAGCCGCTTCGAGGACCGCCCTCTGCGCGAGCTGATCGGCTCCCCGCCAAGCAGCACGGGGTCCTTCGGCCCCGCACTGATGGACATAGTCGAAGACGCCGCGGAATTCAAGTTCGAGGGCGAGAAGACGTTCAACGGCCGAGGGGTCTACGCCTATTCGTTCCACGTCCCCGTGGCGCGCAGTCATCACTCCTTCGCCATACAGGATGGCTCGGACACCCCCGTTGCCTACGAGGGGACGATCCTTGCCGATCGCGAGACCGGCGCGCCGGTCCAGCTCACCATCCTCGCCGGCGAGCTGCCGCCGGAGGCGAATTGCTGCCGGTTCACCACCGCCTTGGAATATCGCCACGTAAGCATCGGCGCGGCTGAATTTCTGCTTCCGTTTGAAGCCCTCCAGCGCTTTGTAATGCCCGGCGGGCCGGAGGTGGAAAACACGGTTACCTTCTCCGCATGCCGTGAATACCGGGCGCAATCGACCGTCACGTACGGAAGCGGCTCCACTCCCGGTCCGGCCGCCAGCGCCGATGCCGCCCCGCCGCCCTCCTGGGACGCTCCCGCTGGCTTGCCGGTCACCATCGCGTTGACCACCAGGATCGACAGCGCCGTGGCGGCGGCCGGCGACCCTTTCACCGGCCGGCTTGCGACGCCCGTTCTGGACAAGCTCAAAAACGTGATTGCGCCGCAGGGCGCCTTCGTGCGCGGCCGGGTCGCGCGGGTCGTGCGCATACTGGAACCCGCCCTTGTGACGATCGACCTCAGGATTGAAACGGTCGAAATCGGTGGACTCGAAGTTCCGGTCCGTCTGACCGGCAAGAACGATCCGGCGGTTCGCAAGCCTCCTTTTGCGAGCCTGCTTTCGCGCGGCGTTCCCATAGGCGAGCTCCCACGGCGGACCCCGACGGGCTATGCCGCGGTGCAGTGCAACGGAAAGCGCTGCGTGATTCGCGATGGGTTCCGCACCGAATGGGTCACCGTGGGGCAGCCATGAGTATGGCGCGTCAAGGATGGATGCTTCTGCTCATCGCGGCGTGCGCCGCGGCCGAACGAGACGCGGTGAACGTACTCGCGCGCTTCGGCGAAATGGTGCGGGGGAACGCCTCCCACATTCCCAACTTCACCTGCGTGGAGACCATCGAGCGCCAGTATTATCGAGCCAGGCTCTCCACGGCTCCGCGCAACTGCGACGATCTGGCCGCCGAGAAGAAGAAACGCGGCTACAAGCTCACTCTGGAGAGCGCCGACCGGCTGCGTCTTGACGTTCGCGCCGGCATTACAGCCGAGATGTACTCCTGGCCCGGGGCCAATCGCTTCGACGACCGCGATCTGTGGGACATCATCGGCTATGGGCCCGCCG
>JBEKPK010000025.1:0-29156 GCA_049520795.1 Bryobacteraceae bacterium | reverse complement strand
GGAACGGCCCGTTTCTCGGCATGGGTCACCAGCTTGAACCGCTCCACTAACAACGCGAGGAGCATCGTTTTAACAGTCTCCGGGCCCAAGGCCGCCGCGGCCGGGGGCGCCTTGGCGGTGATATCGAAACGCTCGCCGCCAGTCCAATCCGGCAGTCCCACCACGGCGTCGCCGCCCGCCAGCGCGCGGTTCACGAGGGCGCTTAGGGTCATCCGCCGAACCGAGAGTTGTCCGCCGGGTTGGATCTCGAACCGGGGAGGCCCGAAACCGGAATCCACGGGTTTGATCGCCGCCACTTCGAACTTTTCCGGCGCTGGAACCGCGGGAAACGCGCGAGCCACGCCCGGCGGATTCGCCGTGGGCTTCTGGTTCACGCGGTCCACCACAATCACCGGCGTGGGGACCGGCTCTGTTTCCAGCTTCAATCCCAGTTGCTTTTCGATGGCGTCGAAAATGGAAATCGAGCCGCCCTGGTCCGCCAGAAGCAAGTTCGGCGCGAACGTCCAGCGAAAGTCGAAATTCCAGGCTCCCTTCAGCCCGGTTCGATCCAGTACGGGATGGTTGCCAAGATTGACCGCGGGCAGACCGGGAATCGCTTCGGCAAAGGCGGCCATGGTCACGTTCCGGCAGAAGAGGTGAATGGTCCTATCCGCGCCAAGGACGGTCTGAACCCCGAGTATATTCGCCCGGATGGCGCCTTCCTGTAGCGATGCGGACGGCGCCTCCAGCTTGCATCCGGCATCGCCTTCGTTGTTGGCGGTCTTGAGCGACGGTTTCCCACCGGCCTTCAGCACATAAGCCGGAAGGGGCTTGGTGTCATTGTGGACCACGAGTTCAAACCGGTCCACCAGCAGCGACCGCAGCATGGTGCGGAGAGTCTCCTCGCCGGCGCCCGCGGGAGCCTCGGCGACAACGTCGAAACGGTCCGTCTCCAGCCATCGGGGTCCGCCCAGAATCCTGTCCTGCTCGACGCCATAACCGGTGCGGATGAGGTCCAGCATCGTGGCCGATCGGAGTTCGTACTGTCCACCGCGAGACAGCGAACTTCGCATGCGCGCCGCCGCTTCCGCGCTGACATGCACGTCCGCTATTTCAAAGCGCAACGGCGCGGATGAGGGCTGAGCGAATGCCCCGCCGCAAACAAGAATTCCAACAAACCCGATGTCGATCACTCGCGCCATGCCCCACCACCTTATCGTCCGGCTTCAACTCCGAACCCGGCGTTAAGAGAGGCGTCCGCCGCCGCCGCCCGAGTTACACACCGCGCGCACCGATGGCCGCGACGAACTCGAACCCCGACCGGCGTATGGTGACCGGCGAGCCGTTTATGCGGAACGCTCCTTCCTGAGGGCCTCGTGCAGCAGCATCTTAATGTAGGTCTGATACGGAAGCCCCTTTTCGTGCGCGAGGTCCTGGGCCGTCTGGATATCCGGTACAGGCAGCCGCATGGTAACGGTCCTCAAAGGCACAGCCCGCCTTGCCTCGCCGGACTCCAGCGCGCGTTTCATGATCTGGGTGGCCGCTTCCGGATGGCTGTCCCACCACTCGGCCTCTTCAGCTTCGGCGCCAAACTTCGGAATTGCGATTTGCGTCCTGGCCATTCTCATTTCCCCTCGAAGTACATCTCTTGCTGTGGTTTGGTCATCTCGTAAGCCGTGACGACCCGGATCTTTCCGCGCCGTTCGGTATACAGAATGGTAAGCAGCCGTCCCGACTTGGTTCGCCCGAAACAGAGCACCCGTTCTTCGCTTTCGTGCGGTTGGACGTCGGCTTCCAACGGATCGATCAGGACCGCCTCCTCTGCTTCTGTCGGATTGACGCCATGTCTTGCGATGTGCCGCAAGTTATCGGCGTCCCAATCGAACTCCACAATTTACATTGTAAATACTTAGTAAAGACAGGTCAAGGCTTAACCGGGGAGTCGTTCTTACGGTTTCCCGCCGGCCCGCTTTTCGATTTCGGCGACTGCCTTGGGCAACTGGGCGGGCGAACTCATGAAGAACGTCTTTCCGCCCAGCCTGGCGACCGCGGGGCGAATCTTGTCCCGGTCCTTGGGCGCCGCCGAAACGGGACCCTGCCCCGGCGCACGGCCCCCCCGCGCCGTTCCACCCTGCCGCCCGGACGCGGGTTGGCCGCCCGGGAAGCCCCGCCCCGGCAGGTATTGGGAAGCCTGGAAATCGGCCGGTGAAGGCCCGAACTGCAAGGCGAAAAACCGCGGCCTGGGGCCGTGCGGTATCTTCAGAGCCTGGCGAGCGCTCGCATCGCGGAAGCGGTACCAGGAGCCGGGGTCCACGAAAACCACCAAATCGGGCGGCGGATCGGCCCGAAGCTGTTCGTTGATGAGGGCGGCCACAATATCCACGCTGCCCTCGCCGCGCTGCAAGGCGTGGTAGTCCACCGGTCCGAGCTTCCACTTTTCCACCGCCGCGTTCACCTGCTTCAGGTCGCCCAGGGAGAAGGATTCCAGGCGCAGCAGCTCGTGCTGCCGGTCGGCGTCGAACACCACCAGCTTTACCGCGGCCGCCCTGTGGGACAGCGACGAAATCGCGGCGTACATCAACCTGTGATCGGCCCCTCCCGAAAACGATCCGCTTCGGAGCAGCACCGATCCGACGTTGAGGAGCAGGGTCAAGCGCTGCCCGGAGGGCGGGCCGGCCGCCGTTTGCGCGGGCGCCGCCCACGGCAGGAGAAGCGCGGCGATTACGGCCGGACACATGCGCTTTTATTATCTGCCAGATCGGGAAACATCGACCAATTACCCCGTTTCGTCGAGAGCGATTCAACGCCGCTCTTTCGATCTCACCGGGAGGTATAAAGATATATCGAATGCGACGCCTTGCCCGCGAACTCCAGCACCCACGTGGGGAAGATCCCCAGAAACAGGGTGGCCAGCGCGGCCGCTCCGAGCGCCAGGCGCAAGCTGAAAGCCGGGGGTTCGGCTTCCGATGCGGCTTCGCCCGGTTCGCGGAAATACATCATTACCAGGACGCGCAGATAGTAGTAGGCTGCCACGGCGCTGTTGAGCAGGCCCAGCACGGCCAGCCATACCAGGTTCGATTCCAGGGCGGCTTTGAAGATATAGAACTTGCCGAAGAAGCCGCCGGTAAGCGGGACGCCGATCAACGACAGCAGAAAAATGGATAGCATGGCCGCGGTCGCGGGTTGTTTTTGGCCCAGGCCGGCGAAATCCTCCACGTTCTGATACCGTTCGCCCTTGCCCGAGAGATGCCCCACCACGGCAAAGGCCCCCAGGTTCATGAAGGCATACGCCGCCAGGTAGAACATGGCCGCCGCAATGCCCGTTTCCGAGCGCGCCGTCAGGGCCACCAGCACGTAGCCGGCGTGGGCGATGGAGCTGTAAGCCAGCATGCGCTTGACGTTCGGCTGCATCAGCGCGGCGAAGTTCCCGATGGTCATCGAAGCCAGCGCCGCAACCCAGACCAGAGGCTCCCAAGCCGCCCCGATGGGTTCGAAAGCGGTCATGAAAATGCGCAGGAAGATGGCGAAGGCGGCGGCCTTGGGACCGGTGGAAAGAAACGCCGTGACGGGTGTGGGGGCGCCCTGGTAGACGTCCGGCGCCCAAATCTGGAACGGCGCGGCCGAAACCTTGAAGCCCAACCCGACGAACATCAGCGCCGCCGCCGCGGCGATGAACAGCGGCGAAGGCGCGGGCCCGGTAATGCCGCCCACCACGCCGCGCACGGCGGTGAGATTGATGGTCCCCGTGGAGCCGTAGATCAGGGCCACGCCATAGAGAAAGAATGCGGTGGCGAAGGAGCCCAGGAGAAAGTATTTCAGAGCGGCCTCATTGGAGCGCTTATCGTCGCGGAAATAGCCGGCCAGCACGTAGCTCGAGATGGAGGAAATCTCGAGCGCGATGAAAACGACGATCAGATCGTTGGCCGCGGCCATAAGGCTCTGGCCGGCGATGGAGAACAGCAGCAGCGCGTGGTACTCGCCGGCTTCGGCGCCCTGCCGCCGCAGGAAGCGATAGGACGAGAGTACGGTCAGCAGGCCTACCGCCATTACCAGCACGCGGAAGAAGGTGGCGAAGCCATCGACCACCAGCATCCCGCCGAAGGCCGTGCCCGGCTTGCCATTGGCGTACGCCGCCGCCGCCAGTGCGGCTGCCAGCGAAACCAGACTGATGTGCCCGAAGGCATTCGAAAACCGCTTGTGAATCAGCGGCGTGAGGACCATCAGCAGCGTGCCCATCGCCGTCAGGATCATCTCGGGCAGGAAGCGAACCAGCTCCACCGCGGAGGGCACGAAGCTAACGGGCATTGGAGGCCTCACGTGGCAGGAAACGGTAGACAGACGCTTGTGGGGCAGGCGGGCCCAGAGGGCGCCCCGCCTGCCAACCATGAACCGGCTTGCGATTCCGTACGCTGAAGGGCACGTTGACCTCGCTCTGGGCCAGCACGCGCGCCGTGGTCTTGCCCACCGGCGCCAGGAAGGACTGCGAGTAGACGCCCATCCACACCATCATGACGATCAGCGGAACCACAGCCGCCCATTCGCGCGGCTTCAGGTCGAAAACGTGCGCGCGAACCTCCGGGCCGGTTTCGCCGTAGAAGACGCGCTGGTAGAGCCACAGCATATAGCAGGCGGAGAGAATCACGCCTGTGCCGGCGTAAGTCGCCCATTGGAAATTGGCGATGGCGGCGCCTTGCAGCACCAGGAATTCACCCACGAAGTTGTTCAGCAGGGGCAGGCCGATGCTGGCCAGCGTAGTCACCAAAAACGCCGTGGAAAGCCAAGGGGCCGCGCTCGCCACCCCGCCGTAGTCCGCAATCTCGAGCGAATGGCGCCGTTCGTAGAGCAAACCGACGATGGCGAAGAGGGCGCCCGTGGAGATGCCATGGTTCAGCATCTGGTAGACCGCCCCATCGAGGCCAAGCTGCGTGAACGAGAAGATTCCCAGTACCACGAAGCCCAGGTGACTAACCGAGGAATACGCCACCAACTTCTTCATATTGGGCTGCACCATGGCCACCAGCGCGCCGTAGATAATGCCGACGATCGCCAGGGTGGCGATCCACGGAGCGCACGTGCGCGCGGCGGCCGGGAACAGCGGCAGGCAGTAGTGCAGAATACCGAACGTGCCCATCTTCAACATCACCGAGGCCAGCATCACCGAGCCCGCGACCGGCGCCTCGACGTGCGCATCGGGCAGCCAGGTGTGCAGTGGGAAGAGCGGCACTTTGATGGCGAACGCCACGAAAAAGGCCAGGAACAGCAGCATTTGCTCGCCCGGCGCGAAGGTGAGCCTGCCGCTCGCCAGCATCTCGAGGATGGCGGAATAATCGAAAGTCTGCGCGCGGTTATACAGGTAGATGATGGCGGCCAGCATCAGCACCGAGCCCGCCATGGTGTAAAGAAAAAACTTCACCGCCGCGTAAATGCGGCGCTCGTGGCCCCAGATGCCGATCAGGAAGTACATGGGGACCAGCGAAACTTCCCAGAAGACGTAAAACAGGAACAAGTCCTGCGCCAGGAATACCCCGATCAACCCGAACTCGAGCAGAACAAGCAAGGCGTAGAATTCCTTGACGCGATGCTCGATGGATCGCCAGGAAAGCAGCACGCAGATGGGCGTGAGAAACAGGGAAAGCAGCGCCAGCCACAGGCTCACGCCGTCGGCCGCGATATGGAAGTGAATCTCGGGCGTTGCGATCCACGGTACATCCACGGCGAATTGCGGGCCCGCGGCGCCCCGATCAAACCACGCGAAGAGGCCCAGCGCCGCCAGAAACGTCGCCACCGAAAGCGCGAGCGCGCCCACGCGGCTCAGCCCCGGCGCGGAACGCGGAACCAGCAGCAGCAGAAAGAACGCGGCCAGCGGCATGAGGAGGACCACGGTCAGCAGGTTCATCGGCTGCCCTCCACAAAAGCCACAATCGCCGCCACGCTGCCCAGCACGATCCACGTGGCATAGCTCCGTATGTTGCCCGATTGCAGCAGCTTCAGCACGCCGCCCACGCCCTGCGCACGGGCCCCCACGCCGTTCACGGCCCCATCTATGAGGCCCGCGTCCACGCCCTTCCACAACACCGCGCGCGAACCGCCCACCAGCGGTTTCACCACCGCGGCGTCGTAAATCTCATCCACGTAATACTTGTTGTAGACCAGCGTGTAGAGCCCCTTCACGCGGCCAGCAAACGCATCGGCCATGCCCGGCCGGGCCACGTACATCAGCCAGGCGAAAAAGATTCCGATCAAGCCGGCCACGGTCGAGATGGCCATCAGCGTGGAGTTTTCCTCCACCTTCGGCCCTTCGAACGCGGTTCCCAGGAACGCCGGAATCTTGAACAGGAAACCGCCGGCGATCGAAAGCAGCGCCAGCACAACCAGCGGAACCAGCATCACAGGCGGCGATTCGTGCGGATGCGCGTCCCCGCGGTACTGGCCGAAGAAGGCCAGGAACATGGCGCGGAAAACGTAGAATGCCGTCATGCCGGCGGTAATCGTGCCCAACCAGTAAATCCACGGCGCATGCTGGTGCGCGGCCAGCAGGATGGCGTCCTTGCTGAAGAATCCAGCGAACGGCGGCACGCCGGCGATGGCTACGGCGGCGCACATCATGGTCAGAAACGTCCACGGGATTTTGCGCCGTAGGCCGCCCATATTGCGCAGATCCTGCTCCCCCGCCAGGGCGTGGATCACGCTGCCGGAACCCAGGAACAGGAGGGCCTTGAAAAACGCATGGGTCATCAGGTGATAGATGCCCGCCGAAAACGCGCCGCAGCCCACGCCCACGAACATGTAACCCAACTGCGAAACCGTCGAATAGGCGAAGACTTTCTTGATATCGTTTTGCGCCAGGCCAATGGTGGCCGCGAAAAACGCGGTGGCGATGCCGATGATGGCGATGGTATCCATGGCCGCCGGCGCGTGGATGTAGATGGGAAGCGAGCGCGCCGTCATGTACACGCCGGCCGTGACCATGGTGGCGGCGTGGATCAGCGCCGAAACCGGCGTCGGGCCGGCCATGGCGTCGGGGAGCCAGACGTATAGCGGAAGCTGCGCGGACTTGCCGCAAGCCCCCACCAGCAGCAGCAGGCCGATGACGGTCAGCATGTGTTCCGGCTTGGAGGCCGCGTTCCGAAAAACGGTCGCGAAATCGAGCGATCCGAAGTGCTTGAAGATGTAGAACATCGCCAGCGAAAAGCCGAAATCGCCGATGCGGTTGACGATGAATGCCTTGTTGCCGGCGTCGGTGGCGAACTTCTTGTCGAAATAGAAGCCGATCAGCAGGTAACTGCACAGACCCACCCCTTCCCAACCCACGAACAGCACCAGGTAGTTGGCCGCCAGCACCAGGGTCAGCATGAAGAACATGAACAGGTTGAGGTAGGCGAAGAACCGGTAATAGCCGCCCTCGTGCGCCATGTAGCCAATCGAGTAAATGTGGATGAGCAGGCCGACGCCGGTCACCACCATCAGCATCACGGCGGTAAGCCGGTCCACCGTAAAATCGCAATTCACCGTAAACGCGCCACTTTGGATCCAGGTGAAGTAGTGTTCGACATGGGCGTGGTCGAGATCGAGCGCGAGGATGGCCCGCAGCGCACAGGTGAAGGAAAGCGCCACGCTGCCGATGGCCACGGCGCTCACCAGACCCTTGGAGAAACGCCGGCCCAACAGGCCGTTGATCAGAAAGCCCAGCAACGGAAGAATGGGTATGAGCCAGAGTTGCATCTAGTTCTTCATCGAATCCACGTCGTCTATATTCAGGGTCTTGCGGTTCTTGAACACCGTCAGGATAATCGCCAGCCCCACGGCCGCCTCGGCCGCCGCCACCACCATCACAAAAAACGCCAACAGGTGCCCGTCCACTTTCTTGAGCTGGTAGGAGAACGTCACAAAACTCAGGTTCACGGCGTTGAGCATCAGCTCGATGGACATGAATACGGTGATGATGCTGCGCCGGAACAGGAATCCGGCCACGCCGAGGGAAAACAGGACCGCGCTCAGCGTCAGGAACCAGGAAATCGGAATCGCGCCCATGTCAGTCCATCTCCTTGCGCGCCAGCACGATGGCGCCGACGATGGCGATCAGAATCAGGATCGAGGTCGCTTCGAAAGGCAGCAGGTAGGTGGTGAACAGCGCCATGCCGATGTCCCTGGGCGAACCGCCGGTGAAGCCGCCGAAATGCACCATGTCGCCCCTGGGGAACAGGCGCTGCACGAAGTAGGCCAGCAGCCCCAGCAGCATGACCAGCGCCGGGATCCCCAGGAACCGCACCATGAGCGAGCGGCCCTCTTTGGCCTCCGCGCCGGCGTTCAGCAACATGATGACGAATACGAACAGCACCATGATGGCGCCGGCGTAGACAATCACTTGCGCCGCGGCGATGAACTCGGCCCCCAGCAGCAGGTAGAGCACCGCCAGCGAGCCCATCACGCCGACCAGCGAGACGGCGCTCGATATGGGATGCGTCTGCACCACCACGTTGATGGCGCAAACCACCGCGACCACCGCGAAGATCAGAAAAAGAATGACGTCCATCTCACGACCACCAGGCGACCAGAAAGCCGGTCACCAGCAGATTCAACATCGCGGCCGGGAAGAGCCACTTCCAGGTGAAGCCCATCAGTTGGTCGTAGCGGAAACGCGGCAGCGTGCCGCGCACCCACATGAACAGGAACAGGATACCGCCGGTCTTGGCCGCGAACCAGAACAGCGGCAGCAGCCATTCCTGCGTCATAGGCAACAGGAAAACCGCCGCGATAACAAAAAACACCGCCGCTACCACCGGCAGCGAAAACTTGTCCCTGCGCCGCGCAAAATGGATCCCGTGATACAGCGCCACCATCCCGGCGGCCCCAAAGATTACGGCCGGCGCGAAACGCGAGCCGTATTCCGCGGGCCACGGCGCCACCCAACCGCCCAGGAACAGCAGCGTGGCCATGGAGCTGACGGTGATCATGTTGGCGTATTCGGACATGAAGAACGAGGCGAACTTCATGCTGCTGTATTCCACGTGGAAACCGGCCACCAGCTCGTTTTCGGCCTCGGGCAGATCGAACGGCACGCGGTTGGTTTCGGCGAAGGCCGCAATCAGGAAGATGACGAAGGCGATAACCTGCGGGAACGGCCCGTGAAAAACGTTCCAATTCCAGATGCCGCCCGCCTGTTTCCCCACGAGTTCGCTCAGGCTCAGGGTGTTCGAAACGAGCAGCGGCGAAGCGATCGCGAGCGAGAGCGGCAGCTCATAGCTGATCATCTGCGCCGAGCTGCGCAGCCCGCCCAGCAGCGCATACTTGTTGTTGGAGGCCCAGCCGGCGAAGGCCACGCCGTATACCCCCATCGACGAAACCGCCAGCACGAACAGCACGCCGATGTTGAGGTCGGTAAGCTGCATGGCCGTGCGCACGCCGCCCACCGTTACCACGGGGCCGAAGGGAATCACGCAGATGGAAAGCAGGGCCATAGTCATGGCCAGAAACGGCGCCAGGAGATACAGCGGCTTGTTCACGTAGGGCGGAACGAGGTCTTCCTTGGTGAGAAGCTTGATGACGTCCGCCACCGGCTGGAGCAGCCCGTGCGGACCCACGCGGTACGGGCCGGGCCTCACCTGAATATGCGCCAGCACCTTGCGCTCCACCCACTGCAAGTAAGCGAGAGTGGTCAGCAACGCCGCGAACACAATCGCCGCTTTGACCAGGCTGATGACGATGAAGGAGTCCATTAGCGGGTCACGCGACCTTCCAGCACGGAATTCAGTACCTTAGAATAGCGCCCGAGCGTTCCCGACGCGAAAAGCCCGTTGTGATCCGAATGCGCCAGCGGGCCACTTCCCGCCGCCGGGATGCGGCCGCTCACGGCGTTGGTCTGCGCGGCCCCGCCCGCGGCGAGGGTGGGCCAGGGCAAATCGTAGCCGCGCACCCGCGAGCGGATTTCCTCGAAAACGGCGGCCGGCGTCCAGGGGCCCAGCTCCGCGGCCACACCCATTTCGCGCGCCACGAAGCCCATGATCTCCAGGTCCGTCTTGGCCCCCATGGCGTCCACCGCGCGCGTGAGGCGCTGCACTTCGCCGGTAACGTTGGTGACGGTCCCCTCCTTTTCGTAGGCGCAAGCGGCCGGCAGAACCACGTCCGCCAATTGCGCCGTTTCGGTGAGGAACATGTCCTGAACCACCAGAAAGCCTGGTGGGGCGGGCCTCCTGGCCTGCCTCCCGGCCCGGCTCGAATGGCGGTACGGATTCGCCCCCACCACCCACAGCGCATCGAGCTCCGCTTCCAGCATCTCGTTCAGCCGCAGCCCCGGCCGGCCGGATGGCTCGTATCCCGGCAGAAACTCCGGCGCCAGCCCCATATCGATGGCGCCGCGCGAGTTCGAGTAATCAAGCAGGCAGACGTACCGTACCGGGATGCCCAGCGATTCGCCGAAATCCACCAGCCTTGCAACAGCCGCGCCCTGGAAGGAATCGTCGAATAGAACCACCAGCTCCGGCTCGGCTTTCAACCGGTCGCGCAAGTGTTCGAGCGCCGCGAAGTAGTCCTCTGATGTGGCTGCCCGTATGCTCGCCGCGGCGTACTTGTCTTCGCGCACCGCCTTCGGCGTCACGGCGTAAATGCGCGCCTGGTGATGGCGGTAGTTGGCGCGAATCTGGAAAGAGAGCAGCGGATGCTCCAAAGCCAGGTCGGGCCCCAACACTAAGACCGCCTTCCGCTGGTACAGGTCGCCTACCGTGGCCAACTTGGCTTCTTTGCCACCAGGCATTGTGGGGCAGGCCACCGCTCCCTCACGGTCGCGGCTCGTTAGACCGTCATCGAGCCGCGCCACGTCGTTATCGAGCCGCGACCGTAAGGGAGCGGTCGTGTCATAGCGCGCCCCGAGCGCATCGAGCAGCGCCGCCACGTCCCCCGTGCGATGGTGGTCGATGTTGCTAGTCTTCAACACCTGGCGGGCGAATTTCTGGAGGTAATAGTTCTCTTCGTTGGTGGTGTGGTTGGAGCCGATCACGCCGAAAGAGCCGCCGGCCGCCAGCGTGTCGCTGAACTTCTTCGCCACCCTTGCGAGCGCCTCGGACCAGGAGACTTCCTCCAGCTTCCCGTTCACCCGCGCGAGCGGGGCCAGCAAGCGCTCGGGATGGTCGTAGAAATCGAACCCGTAGCGGCCCTTGATGCACAGGAATTCGCCGTTCACCCCGGAGCGGTCGCGATTGTTCCCGCGCAGGATGCGGCCATTGCGCGTTCCTAGCGTGGTCTTGCAGCCGTCCGCGCAATGCGTGCAGATGGCGCCGGTGTGGGTCATCTCCCAGGGGCGCGTCTGATACCGGTAGATGCCGCTGGTGAGCGCTCCCACCGGGCAGATATCGATGCAGGCGCCGCACTCGTCGCACTCCAGGTGGTCGCCTTTATTGGGTGCGATTTCCGAAACCACGCCGCGGTTGATCACTCCCAGCGCGCCCACGCCCATGCCCTCGTTGCAAATCCGCACGCAACGGTAGCACAGGATGCAGCGCGGCGCATCGAAAAACACCACCGGTGAATACTGTTTTTCCGCAACGTGCACCTTCTCGTCGGTGTAGCGGCTTTCGCCGGCCCCGTAGCGGAAGGTCATGTCCTGCAGCTCGCACTCGCCGCCTTTGTCGCACACCGGGCAATCGAGCGGATGGTTCGTGAGCAGGAACTCGAGCATGTACTTGCGGGCGGAGTGAACCTGCGGCGTGTCGGTGCGCACCACCATGCCCTCGCCCACCGGAAGCGTGCAGGCCGTCATCAGCTTGGGCATCTTCTCCACTTCCACCAGGCACATGCGGCAGGCGGCTTGCAAAGTGAGGCCCTCGTAATAGCAGAACGACGGGATCTCGATGCCGGCGGCCTTGGCGGCGTCGATCACCAGCGTCCCCGGCGCGGCCCCGATCGGCCGGCCGTCGATAGTCAGCTTAACCAGATCGGCCATTTAAGCCCCCGAGCTCCTACCGTCGCTAGACAAACCGGGAGGCTTATCCCACGTGTGGTCGGCGTGCTCGAAGGGGCACGGCTTCCCGTCGAGATGGTCCTCGAACTCCTGGCGGAACTTCTCCACAATCGAAATGGTGGGCATGGCCGCCGCATCGCCCAGCGGGCAGAAGGTGCGGCCCAGCATGTTCTTGGCGATGTCGCCGATGAGATCGATATCGTCGCGCCTCCCGCCGCCCTCGTGAAACCGCACCAGAATCTTGCGCAGCCACGTCGTGCCCTCACGGCATGGAATGCACCACCCGCAGCTCTCATGCGCGTAAAACCGCATGATGCGCATGGCGGCCTTCACCATGCAGGTCTGGTCGTCCATGATTATCACGCCGCCCGACCCCAGCATGGTCTTGCGCGCAGCCATGGAATCGTAGTCCATGGTGGCGCCTTCGCACTCCGCCGCCGTCAGCGCCGGGCACGACGAGCCGCCCGGGATCAGGGCCTTGAGCTTCCGGCCCCGCGGGATGCCGCCGCCCACCTCCTCGATCATCCGCATCACCGGGAAGCCCAGCCGCAATTCGTACACCCCGGGCTTGTTGATGTTGCCCGTCAGGCAGGTCATCTTGGTGCCGCCCGCCCTGGGGATGCCCAGCGCCGCGAACGCCGCGCCGCCATCGCGAATAATGGCCGGCACGGCGCAAAAGGTCTCCACGTTGTTCAACACCGTGGGGCACTGGAACGCTCCCGCCACGGCCGGGAACGGCGGGCGGATGCGCGGAATCCCGCGCTTGCCTTCGAGCGATTCGAGCAGCGCCGATTCCTCGCCGCACTCGTAGGCGCCAGCTCCGGTGTGCGCGTACAGGTCGAAATCGAAACCGGTTCCCTGAATGTTCTTCCCCAGCCAGCCGCCGGCGTAGGCCTCCGCGATGGCCTTTTCCACGATTTCGATGAGATACCGGTATTCGCCGCGGATGTAGATGTAACCGGCGTGCGCGTCCACCGCCAACCCCGCGATGAGCACTCCCTCGATCAACTGGTGCGGGTCGTTCTCGATCAGCACGCGGTCCTTGCAAGTGCCCGGCTCGCTTTCGTCGCCATTCACCACGATGAACTTCGGCTTGGGTGAGTTGCGCGGCACGAAGCTCCATTTCATGCCCGTGGGAAAGCCCGCGCCGCCGCGCCCGCGCAGGTTCGAAACCTTCACCTCTTCGATGATCCGCTCCGGCTTCATGCCCGCGGCCTTCAGGAAGGCCTGGTAGCCCTCGGTGGCCAGGTAGGTGGCGAGCGAAGCCGAATCCGGCAGACCGAAGCGGCGCGAGAGCACTTTGGTTTCGAGCGGGCTGGGTTCGTTGTAGAGCATCGGCTAGGCCTTTTTCCTCAGGCTCTCCAGCAGCTCGTCCAGCTTTTCGGGCGTCACGAAGTGCTGAAAATCGTAATTCACCTGGACGGCCGGCGCCCAGGAGCACGCGCCCATGCACTCCACTTCCTCGAGCGAGATCTGCCCGTCGGCGGTGACCCCCTTGTGGCCGATGCCCAGCTTCTTGCAGGCGTGTTCCCAAAGTTTGTCGCCGTCGTTGAGCAGGCAACTGATGTTCGTGCAGATCTGCACGTGGTACTTTCCCAACGGCTTGCGGCGCAGCATGGAATAGTAGGAAACCACTTCGTTGACCTGCGACGGAGTGAGGCCCACCCGGCCGGCGATTTCCTCGACCAGCTCATAGGTGATGGAGCCGACCTCGTCCTGCGCATAGAGCAGCATCGGAACCAGCGCCGAGCGCTGCCGCCCCGGAGGATAGCTCTTCAGCAGCGTTTCAAACCGGGATTCGAGCTGTGGCGAAAAAGTCATCGGTTTTCAACCCCGAAGGGGTGAAAGACAATAGCCCACGGCGCAAGCCGTGGGAAACAGACGGCTCTTGGGTAGCCCCGGAGGGGCGTAAGTGCCCGCTTAGCACATTCAGTCCGGTTCTTTCGCCCCTGACGGGGCTGATGCGAATTCCACCCGACCCATGGCTTGCGCCATGGGCTACTTTCTTTCACCCCTCCGGGGTTCGCCGAAAAGACGAGGTCGCGGCTTGCCCCGAATGCAACGATACCGTCCCCGCTCTTCACCTGTCCGTGTCCCCCAAAACAAAATCCATGCTGCCAATCGACGCGATCATATCGGCAATGAGAATCCCCTCCACCATCCTGGGCGTCGCTTGCAAGTTGCCGAAGCTGGGCGTCCGCATGTGCACCCGCCACGGCTTGGCGGTCCCATCGGCCACCACGTAAAATCCCAATTCCCCGCGCGGCGATTCCACTATCTGGTAGACCTCGCCCGCGGGCACGCGGAAACCCTCGGTCACAATCTTGAAATGGTAGATCAGGGCTTCCATCTGGGTCTTCATCTTCTCGCGATCGGGCAACACCACGTGCTCGTCCGCCGCCTTCCAGGGACCCGTGGGCATGCCGTCCATCGCCTGCGTCACTATGCGCGCGCTCTGCCGCATTTCTTCCAGGCGCA
Organism: Bryobacteraceae bacterium; assembly: GCA_049520795.1. Taxonomy (GTDB): domain Bacteria; phylum Acidobacteriota; class Terriglobia; order Bryobacterales; family Bryobacteraceae; genus BOG-224. Next base: position 14,746 of record JBEKPK010000025.1, on the reverse strand, counting down.
CCAGGTACCGGGCGTACACGTCCCCCTCCGTGCGCGTGGGGACCTCGAAATCGAACTTTTCGTAGCTCGTGTAAGGCTCGTCCTTGCGCGCATCGGTCTCGAGGCCGGCGGCCCGCAGCATGGGGCCGGTCACCCCCAGATCGAGCATGTCTTCGAGCGGAACATAGCCTATACCCTTGGTGCGGCCCATCCAGATGCGATTGTTGGTGAGCAGGTCTTCGTATTCGTCCACCTTGCTCGGGAAATCGTCGATGAACGTCTTGATCCGCCTGTGCCAGCCGCGCGGCGGTTCGAGCGCCAAGCCGCCGATGCGGAAGTAGCTGGTCATCATCCGCTGCCCGGAGAACATCTCGAAAATCCGCAGGATGTTCTCGCGCTCGCGGAAACAGTACAGGAAAACCGTCATGGCGCCGATATCGAGAGCATGCGTGCCCAACCACACCAGGTGGCTGTTCAGCCGCGTCAACTCGGTCAGCATCACGCGCATCCACTGCGCCTGAGGAGGGATCTCCAATCCGAGCAACTTCTCCACCGCCAGGCAGTAGCCCAGGTTATTGGAAAGCGGCGCCAGATAGTCCACGCGGTCGGTGAGCGTGACCGACTGCTGATAGAGCTTGACCTCGAATTCCTTCTCGATGCCGGTGTGCAGGAAGCCTATCTCCGGGTGGCACTTGACGATGATCTCGCCGTCCAGCTCCACCGCCAGGCGCAGCACTCCGTGAGTGGAAGGGTGCTGGGGACCGATGTTGAGAAGCATGCGGCGCGGGCCAGTCCGCGCCTGCTCCTCTTCCAGAATGGTGATCCCCGGAACCTCGGTTTCGCCCATGGCTACACCCTCGATCCTGTGATGGGATAGTCCTTGCGCAGGGGATGGCCTTCCCAATCCTCCGGCAGCATGATACGGCGCAGGTCCGGGTGGCCGGCGAAGCGGATTCCGAAGAGGTCGAATACCTCGCGCTCGTACCAGTCGGCGGAGCGCCAAACGGAAGTCACCGAGTCCATTTCGGGATTCTCGCCCGAGATCCGGCACTTCAGCCGTATGCGTTCGTTATGTTCAATCGAATGAAGATGGTAGACCACTTCGAATCGAGGCTCGGAGGGGTAGCGATCCACCGCCGTGACGGTACTCAGGCGCACAAAGCCTTGATCGTGCTTCAGGAATCCGCAGACCGAGACTATCCTGGCCGGGGCGATCTCCAACGTCAGCTCGCCTCGGTCGAACTTGCCGCCCGTAACAGCGCCGGAGTCGAACGCCTCCACCGCCGCTGCGGCGGCGCGATCTCGCAGATTGTCGGGTAACATTGCAGCCGTTACTGCTTACGCCCCGAGCGGCCCGAATCGGACCAGTCCAGGGCCCCCTTTTTCCAGATGTAGAAAAACCCCGAAAGGATCAAAACCACAAAGACCAGCATCTCGCCAAACGCCACCCGGGCCATACCCGGTTCGCGATACACCACTACCCAGGGATATAAGAAGATGGCTTCGATGTCGAACAGAATGAATAACATACCCACCAAGTAGAATTTCACGCTGAAGCGTTCGCGCGCATTGCCGGTGGGCGTGATCCCGGATTCGTACGGCATGTCCTTGACCCGGTTGCGGATGCGCTTGCCCAATAGGGCGGAGGCCATAAGCAGTCCGGCGGCCAGGGCCATGGCGAGGAACGCCTGCACCAGAACCGGGAAATACAATTCGGTGTAGGATTTAGGCATGGCTCTCCGGGATAGGGCGGTTCAGATTTGACTATAATGGGTGGAAAACAGGGGTGTCAACCGAGCATACCTATCCAAGCGGATCAAGCCACCGTCTTCTTGACGCAGAGACGCCGAGACGCGGAGAAAACCGAGAAGAAGAGGAAAGAGGAGAGAAGAACAAAGCGATACGAAATGGTCGGGTCCTCCTCTATTCTCATCTTTCTCTCTCGCCCATCCTCGGCGTCTCTGCGTCTCTGCGTCAAGAGGCTCCCATGCACGGACCAAGGCCTATGGAAATCGTAGTCAACGGTGAGCCTCGCTCTACTCCCGAGGGCCAGACTATCCTCGGGTTGCTGCGCGAGCTGCAACTCGACCCCACCAGGGTGGCCGTGGAGATGGACCGCCGGATCGTGAAACAACCCCTGTGGAGCGCCACCGTCCTCAAGGCCGGAGCGCGCCTGGAAATCGTGCAGTTTGTGGGCGGCGGGTAATGTGGGGCAGGCGCTTTCGCCTGCCAACCCGCATCGACAAGCCAGGTATGCGAACACAGCCCACCCAAGAGCGGGCCGCGAGACCCCCTACGCGAAGCTGCGAACCGCCGACAGCTCGCTTTCATGCACGTCGAAGACCGTGTACAGTTTTGTGATCTGCAGCAAGTCCTTGACCCGCTTGGTGAGGTTGAGGAGCTTCAATTGGCCGCCGCTGTTGGTGACGGTGGTGAAAGCGGAAACCAGCTCCCCGATCCCCGAACTGTCGATATAGGATACCTCACCGAGATTGAGGAGGATCTTCTTCTGACCTTTGGTCACCAGTTCGCGAAGCGCGTCGCGCAGCGTGCTGGAACCCTCCCCCAGGGTGATCCGCCCCGACACGTCTATTACACTCACGTCCCCCACTTGCCGAGAATTCAACTTTACGCTCACCGAATATGCCTCCTGGCCGAAGCCGCCGAATCTACTTAGACACCATGTACTTGACCAAAGTTACTTCCGTGCCGACCGGTTCGAGCCGCCGGATCTGAAACTCGTCCACAAAAGACCGGATCAGGAAAATGCCGCGGCCGGAGGTCCGCATGATGTTCTCCGGCGACAAGGGATTGGGCAGATGCTCGAACTCGAAGCCCTCGCCTTCGTCGGCGATCCTCACCGTGAAACGCCCCGCGACCGTAGCAACCGATAAACGAACCTTCTTGTTGGAATTGTACCGGTTGCCGTGTACCACCGCGTTCACCATGGACTCTCGCACGGCCATGCCGATCTTGACCAGGTCGTCCTCGCCAAAACCCGCACTGCGCGCCATGCCCACCGCCAGATCCTCGGCGCTGTCCACGCTATCGAGCGTCGAATCGAGCGATTGATTAACGGTCCGCGGAACGAAGCGCGAATTGTCGGGCATACGCGAAACAGCCAAAACCGTGGCCAAGTCGAATGGTTAGAATAAATTACACCGCTCCGGAAAGTCAAGGACAGGCTCTCCGGAGCGGCCTTTCAGCCTGCTATGCCGGCATCCTTGCCGGCATTCTTCGACAGCCGGCGGCGCATCGCCGCGCGTGAGCCCAGGCCCCTCCTGCGCCCCGTTATACTGGCCTTGTAACGACCATGACCAAGCTGGCGGACATCGAACATTTCCTGGGAAAGAAGCGCCTCGCCGTGGTGGGCGTGTCGCACAACCCGAAGGACTTCACGCGGTCGCTGTTTCGCGAACTGCGTAAGCGCGGTTACGACCTTGCGCCGGTGAACCCGGCGGTTTCTGAGATCAACGGAATCGAGTGCGTGGCGCGGTTGAGCGATGTGCGCCCCCCGGTGGAGGCGGTTCTATTGCTGACCAGCCCGCAGGTGACTGGTAAGGTGGTGTCGGAATGCGCCCAGGCGGGCGTCGAAATCGTGTGGATGTACCGGGCGTCCGGAGCCGGCGCGGTGAACCCGGAAGCGGTGCGGTTCTGCCAATCGAAGGGCATCCGCGTAATCGCGGGCGAGTGCCCGTTCATGTTCCTGCCGGACACCGGTTTCCCGCACTCCCTGCACCGGTTCTTCAAGAAGGCGATGGGCTCCTATCCGCGGTAAGGATTGTGGGATAAGCCTCCCGGCTTGTCGAGGCGAGTCGCCCCGACTCGCCCGAGCGGCCCCGCCACGCACCGTGCGGTTCACCTGCCAGCCATCGACTCAGGCTGGGCGAGTCTTGCGACTCGCCTTGACAAGCCGGGAGGCTTATCCCACGCCGCTCGGGCTTAGGCTAGCTGATCCAGCGCGCCAGGCCGAACGCCGCCGCCGATGCCAGGCCGCCAATCACTACCGTCTGCAAGCCTCCGCGCAGCGGCGAAATGCCCGTGAGCCTGCCTTTCCCGTAACCGAACACGAACAGGGCCGCCAGGGTCACGGCCACGGAAATCTTCAGACCCGTGAATATGTCGGCCGCTATCATGTAGGGCGTGAGCGGCACCATCCCGCCCAGGATGTAGGAGAGCGCAATGGTGACGGCGCTGTGGAGCGCGCGCTTAGGGTCGGGCTCTTCGAAGCCCAGCTCGAAGCGCATCATGAAATCCACCCAGCGCTTCCGGTCCGCCGCGATGGCTTCCACCACCGGCGCGATGGACTGTTCCGACATCCCGTAGCCGCGAAAGACGTCGGCCACTTCCTGTCTTTCCAGGTCCGGCACTTCCACCGTCTCGCGAGTCTCGCGCGCCTTCTCCGATTCGTAGTGATCGTAGTCCGTGCGCGCGGCCAGGTAGCCGCCCAAGCCCATGGCAATGCTCCCGGCGGCGATTTCCGCCAGTCCCGCGATCACCACCAAATGGGTCTTGGCGACGGCCCCCGTGAGGCCGGCTGCCAGCGCAAACGGTACGGTCAGGCCGTCGGCCATCCCTATCACTACATCACGAACGGTTTCCGAGGCGGCGAAGTGCTTTTCGACATGCGGCGTTGCAGGCATACTTCCGATAGGATCGCACGCCCGCCCAGGTGGGGCCGGCTTTCAGCCTGCCGCCGGCCTTCTGGCCGGCGTTCTTTCGCCCCCCCCGCCGCTACCCGCTGGCCCGGCCGGTCTGCTGCCCCACGGGCCGGTACCCGCAGGTGGCGGCCTTGCGCATCGCTTCGATTCCCTCCGCGGTGCTCAGCAGGGGAGTGGTCTTCACGCTCTTGCACGCCCCTCCGGCCGCCACCGCCATGGAGAACGCGGCTGCGCTGACGCTGTCCGGCATTTCCACCACGCCAATGAGGTCGTAGTCTCCGAAGGAAAGCCAGAACTTCTCGATCTTGCCGCCCAGGTTGTGGACGGCTCCTTCGACAGCCTTGGGACGGTCCTGTGGATTGCCGACCATCGCGCTCCAGGCTTCCGCCGTGTACGCGATCTGCAGCAGATAGTTCGCCATAATATACGGTCCTTTCCGCCGGCGCTCCGCGCCAGTGGAATCAAGCCTATCCTTATCCACGCGAGGAACCAAGGTTTGTCGGAGAGAAGGCGTGCGCTTAATCACGGTTCCGGAACCCCGCGGCGCGGCGCGCCTAGATAAACACTTCGACGGAAAGGCTGAAATGAGCCGCCAGGCGCTTCGCCTGCGCCTTGCTGATGGAGCGTTTGCCCGACAGGATTTCCGAGGCGTGTCCCCGGCCGCCCAGCAGCGGGGCGATATCGGCCTGCGAGAGCCCCCGGTCTTCCAGCAGAGCCCGCAGAAACTCATGCGGGGCTGCGTGTGGAACCGGATAGCGCTGGCCTTCGTATGCTTCGATCAGGCTGGTGTACAACTCCGCGAGTTCCCGCTCCTCAGGGCTCAGACTCTCGTCGCGTTCGTCCAGATCCTCAAGCCGGGTAATGGCACGCTCGAGTTCGCGGTCGCTTCGAATCGGCCGCGGCAGCTCGCGGCTGAGGACACGGCCGTACTTTTTCTCATCGATTGCAGGTAGTGCGTTCATTCCTTCCATGCCCCCTTGTCATATTCGGCGTGCGTCAGAACCGCGCGAATGAAAACCTTTTGCGTGCCGTGGTTGACGCGTGCGATGAGCCGGTATTTCCCGCCGCCGATATTGAAGACCGTCAGGCGGCCCGCCGGGTCGGCGTGCGGGAACGTCCGCCGCATTTCAGTAAGGCTCTTCCACCGCCCCCGCAGCGTCGTGCGGTACCAGTGATCGAGCGGCGCCAGCGCCTCCGGATGAGCCCGGCTGAACACCGCGATCGCTTTGTGGCTGATCACCCTCACTCTAGGATACTCCCATTTTGGGAGCGCCGCCAGGGCGCGGGCTGTCGCCAAGTCTCATGCGTCAGGCCTTCCGCAAGCGCTCCGCCGCCGCTTCCGGCGTGATGTCGCGCTGCGGCGTGCCCAGCAGCTCATAACCCACCATGAACTTGCGCACCGTGGCGGAGCGCAGCAGAGGCGGCAGGAAATGGGCGTGGAAGTGCCACTCGGGGTGCTCGGCGCCATCCGTGGGCCGCTGGTGGAACCCCATCGAATAGGGGAAGGAAACCCGGAACAGGCGATCGTAGCGCGCGGTAATGCGTTTCAGGATGTCCGCCAGCAGGTCGCGCTCGGGGCCGCTGAGTTGGTCGATGGACGGCAGGTGGCGCCGCGAAAGCACCATGGTCTCGAACGGCCAGATGGCCCAGAAGGGGACCACCGCCAGGAAGCCTTCATTCTCTTCCACCACGCGGGCCCCCGCTTCCTCTTCCAGCCGGGCGTATTCGCAGAGCAGGCAGGTCCCCTGGCGCGCCCGCCATTCCGCCTGCGCCGCCTGCTCCTTGGCCACTTCGTTCGGCAGCGCGCGGCTGGACCAGATCTGGCAGTGCGGGTGCGGATTGCTGGCCCCCATCATGGCCCCCCGGTTCTCGAAAATCTGCACGTAGTTGATGAAAGAGCGCGCGCTCAGATCGACGTATTGATCCGCCAACCGGTCCACCACCTGGCGCAGGTCCGCCGCCGCCATGTTGGCCATGGTCAGGTTATGTTTCGGCGAAAAGCACACCACGCGGCAGATGCCGGGCTCCGATTCGGCGAGTATGAGCCCGCCGCGCTCGAAACGGTCCGGCGCGGTATCGGGCTTGAGGGCGGCGAAATCGTTATCGAACACGAAGGTCGCGCCGTACGCCGGATTTCGCACACCGCCCGCGCGCTCGTTGCCGGGGCAGAGATAGCAGCCGGGGTCGTATTCCGGTTGGGCGGCGGCGGGCTCCTCTTCCACCTGCCCCTGCCAGGGGCGCTGGGTACGGTGCGGCGATACGAGCACCCACTCGCCAGTGAGCGGGTTGAAACGGCGGTGCGGGTCGCGGTTCCAGTCGAACATGCCTCTTCATCGTAACCCGTGTGGGGCGGGCCGCCGCGCCATAAGCGTTCTGGATCGGTTCCGGATGGAGAGGACGAAAGATACAACTTCAACCGGGACGGTCCGATGTACAATCGTTGGAGGCGAAGAAGGCAGAGCGAAAAATCGGCTCAAAAGCAAGACTGACATTCGCAGGGAGGACCCATGACCTCACGTGAAGTGCGCCTTAGCGTGTTCGGACTCACTTCGATGCTGCTGTTGATCGGGTGCCAGACCGCGCCCCGATCGGCGGAGAAGAGGGACGCGGCCGCGGACGCCGCGGCGATCAATGCGCTCCGCGACCAGTTCACCGCCGCATACAATTCCCACGATGCCGCGGCCACGGCCGCTACTTACACTGACGACGCGATCCTGTTGGCCGAGAATGAGGCGGCCGCCGAAGGCAGGCAGGCCATCCAGGCTTGTTACGCGGCTATGTTCCAGGGGAGCGCGGTCAAACTCGTGCTCACTCCACTGGAAACCCAGGTGGCGGGCGATTGGGCCTACGACCGCGGCAACGCCACCATTACGGTCACCCCGAAATCCGGCAAGCCCATCGAGGAATCTTCCCGATACCTGGTTATCGTGAAGCGGCAGCCGGATGGTTCGTGGAAGATTTATCGGGACATGGAGAACAGCGGCAACCCTCCGCCTAACGCGGCGGGCAAGAAGAAGTAGGACGACGCGGCGGGACACGGCGGGCTCCCTGGCCGGAGCCGGCGGCATGCCGGTGGTGCGCGCCCGGCGCGACCGGCATCGTGCTTCCCTTTACGCATCTCCGGCCCGCCGCCCGGCGCGCCCGATCCGCCCGAAACCAGCGTTTCGGGAGACCGGTAGCGAGAGGCCTCAAATGCGGCGTCGCGTCCAGATGTTATCATGCGACCGGATGAACGAGCCGCGGCGCTAAGAAGGCGTGAAAGAACTTCAGGCCGCCGATGAACGCGGATAAACGCGGATTGAATAGACGACGAAAGCCGATCGTCTGTCCCCCAAGGCCACCTCCGCTTTTGAGGAGCGGGTGCGCAATTACTAACGAAGTCCTATTTAGCGAGCTCGATTGGGAAAGGATACAGAAGATGCCGGAACCGATGACCATCGGTGTGGACGTGGGCGGGACGAAAGTGGCCGCCGGGTTGGTGGATTCCACGGGAGCGATTCTCCGCAAAGCGCGCGTGCCCATGGTGGCGACCGCGGACGCGGCCACTGGATTCGCCGCCGTGAAGGGCGCGGTTGAGGCGCTGTTCGCCGAGGCCCCCGAGGCGCGCTCCGTCATCAAGGGTATCGGCATCTGCTCTCCCGGCCCGCTCGATCCCCGCTCCGGGGTGGTCCTCAACCCTCCCAATGTGCCCTGCTGGCGCAACTTCCCTCTGGGCGCCGAGACCGAGCGCGCTTTCGGCGTGCCGGTGCGCGTGGATAACGACGCCAATGCGGCCGGGCTGGCCGAGGCATTGTGGGGCGCCGCCGCGGGATATGCGAGCGTTTTCTACGCCACTCTGGGTACCGGCATCGGGACGGGCCTGGTCTTCGATCGCAAGATCTATTGGGGACGCAACGGAAGCGCCGGCGAAGGCGGGCACACCACCATCGACTACAAGGGGCCCAGATGCGGATGCGGCAAGCGCGGCTGCATCGAGATCCTGTGCTCCGGCCCGGCCATCGCCCTGCGGGCGCGCGCCAAGATGGCCGCCAGCAACCCCGCCACCAAAATGCTGGATCTGGCGGGCGGCGTGGTGGAACGGGTGAAGGCCGAAGATGTGGGGGAGGCGTACCGCGCCGGAGACGCGCTGGCGGCCGAAGTCCTCGAAGAGACCGCCGACCTGCTCACGGTGTGGCTCGGCAACGTGGTGGATTGGTTCGATCCCGACATCATGGTGATCGGCGGCGGGGTGGCGGAACTCATGAGCTCTTTTTTCCCGCGCATGAAGAAGAACCTGCCCGGCTGGACCATCAACCCGCGCACCAGCGAAATTCCGCTCGAGCTGGCGCGCTACAGCGCGGATGCCGGCATCGCCGGCGCGGCCGCGCTCTGTGGATAACCGCCGTTATTCGCCGACTGTGGTCCAACCATCCGATGTCCTCCGCGTTTTCGCGCCTCTGCGGTGAGCGGAGCCCGCCCACGCTACTTTTCTGTTGCGGGTTTGCAAGCGGGTGCGCCATATTGGGAATGGAAACTCGCGGGGCGCGGTTTCGATGGTGGAGAACTTTCTTTATTTCACCGAACTGGTAGGGATGCCGGTGTTCGACCTGAAGAGCCGGCGCCTCGGCCGTGTGCGTGACGCCGCCCTCGTGCCCCTGGTCCATTCCGCCCGTGTCGACCGCTTCCTGATGGGCGGCGCCGACGCCTTCCTGACCATCCGGTACGACCAGATCCGCTCGATCGAGTTCGGCAAGGGGATCGCGCTCAGCGACGAGCAGCTCACCCCGTATCACGACGACGAGTACCTGCTGCGCATCGGGCGCGACCTGCTGGATCAGCAGATCATCGACGTCACCGGGCGTAAGGTGGTGCGGGTCAACGACGTTACCTTCGGGGTGAACAGCGACGGCGAGCGCGACACCCTCTCCGTGCTGGAAGTCGATATCGGAATTCGCAGCATTTTCCGGCGCCTGCTCCAGGGTTTCTTGCCGGCGCGCTGGGTCCGGCGCCTGCAGGAAGCGATCCCGCCCAACTCGATCCAATGGGATTTGTGCAACGTGCTGGAACCCGATCCGTTGCGCCGCCTGCGGTTGAATATCTCCTATCAGAAACTCGAGCGCATGCACCCGGCCGACTTGGCCGACATCGTGGAAGACCTCAGCCCGGCCGAACGCGAGGCCATCTTCGAAACCATCGACAGCGAAGCGGCCGCCGACGCGCTGTCGGAAGTCGACCCCAAGATGCAGGTGAGTATCCTCCAGGCCCTGGAGCCCGAAAAAGCGGCCGACATCCTGGAGGAAATGGCGCCGGACGAGGCCGCCGACGTGCTTTCGGAACTGGAGCACGAGACCTCCGAGGAAATCCTGGACGAAATGGATTCGGAGCCCAAAACCGAGGTCCGGGAGTTGCTCGAGTTCAAGGAAGACACGGCTGGCGGCTTGATGAACACGGAATACGTGGCCCTGTCCGAGCACGCCTCGATTGTGGACGCCGCCGCCGCGCTCAAGGACAACGAAGACCTGCTCGAGATCCTCAACACCCTGTTTCTGGTGGACGGCGAAGGGCGGCCCGTGGCCGCGGTGCCGCTGGCCCGGCTGTTCGTGGCCCCGGCCGGCGCCCTCCTGAAAGATATCGCCTCCCCGAACCTGATCACCGCGCCCGTGGGTGAGCGTCAGGACCGCATTACCGCGCTGTTCGATAAGTACAACCTGCTCACTCTCCCGGTGGTGGACGAAGACGGCAAACTGGCTGGCGTGATCACCGCCGACGACATCATTTCCGTGCTGAGGGCCAGGTAGGGGATGCTGAGTCTGCTCAAGCGTTTCAAATATCACATTGCCATCTTCTTCGCCGTTGTCGGCCCGGGGTTTATTACCGCCAATGTCGATAACGACGCCGGCGGCATCTTCACTTACTCGGCCGCGGGCGCGCGCTGGGGTTACCTGCCGCTGTGGACGCTGCTGCCCATCACCCTGGTGCTGGTCATTACCCAGGAGATGTGTTCGCGCATGGGCGCGGTCACCGGCAAGGGGCTCTCGGATCTCATCCGCGAAGAGTTCGGCCTGCGCATCACGTTCCTCATCATGTCGCTGCTGGTGCTGGCCAACATGACCAACGTGATGGCGGAATTCGCGGGCGTCGCCGGCTCGCTCGAGTTATTCCACGTCAGCCGCTACATTTCCGTTCCGCTCTCGGCTGTCGCGGTGTGGTTCCTGGTGGTCAAGGGCAACTACAAGAGCGTGGAAAAGATCTTCCTGTTCGGGTGCGTCCTTTACGTCACTTATATCATCTCCGGCTTCCTGGTGAAGCCCGACTGGAAGACGGCCGCTATCTACAGCGTGAAGCCCAAGCTCATGCTGGACCCGGACTATATTTACATGCTCATCGGCATGGTGGGCACCACCATCGCGCCCTGGATGCAGTTCTATTTACAGGCGGCGGTGGTGGAGAAGGGGATCACCGCCAAGGAGTACGCCAAGTCGCGGATCGAAGTCATCGTCGGCTGCATCATGACGGACGTAGTCGCGTTCTTCATCATCGTGGCCTGCGCGGGGGCCATCTGGGCCGTGCGGCCGCGGGACATACAGGACGCCGCGGAGGCCGCGCTGGGCCTGAAGCCGTTCGGCCAGTACGCCTTCCTGCTGTTCAGCGCGGGGCTGTTCAACGCCTCCATCTTCGCCGCCTGCATTCTGCCGCTGTCCACCGCGTATTCGGTATGCGAAGGGCTGGGCTTCGAGGCGGGCGTCAACAAGCGCATGCGCGAGGCGCCCATCTTCTACTTCCTCTACACCATGCTCCTGGCGGTAGGCGCGGCCGTGGTTTTGATTCCCGGCTTCCCGCTGGTGAAGATGATTCTGCTCTCGCAGGTGCTCAACGGCGCGCTTCTCCCCTTCGTGCTGATCTTCATGCTCCTCCTGATCAACAAGCAGGGCCTCATGGGAGAGTGGGCCAACCCGCGCTGGTTCAACCTGGTCTCCTGGGCCACGGTGGCGATCATGATCGGGCTCACGCTGGCGCTGGTGGGCATCACGGTGCGCGGGATGTAGCGCTCTTTCCGGGCGCTCGGATAAACTCGCGGAGCGGACCCCTTCTCCGCCAGTTTGAGAACGAAATCGCGGCCAACAATTCATCCGCTTGTCATGCTGCTGAAACGGGGAAGACGCAAAGCTCGGGTGTGCGCGCAATTCTTTTTGTTTTGGGGGCGTCGGTTTGCCTGGCACAGGAGACCACCGCCGAAAAACTGATCGAGGCGGGACACTGGAAACGCGCGCGGGCGCTGGTGGAGCGGCGATTGCGCGAAGCGCCGACCGACGCCAACGCCATCTTCCTTTCGTCCCAGATCCGCAATGCGTTCGGCGATCGCGTCTCACCGCCGGAGTTGGCCGAGAAGGCTGTCCAACTGGACGGGGGCGTGGCGCGATACCACCGGCAACTGGCTGAGGTTCAAGGCGTCATGGCCCAGCGCTCCGGCATTTTTCAACAACTGATGCTGGCGCGGCGGTTCCGCAAGGAGATCGAGGCTGCTTTGACGTTGGACCGAAGCGACGTACAAGCGTTGCGCGACCTGTTGGAGTTCTACCTCCTCGCGCCCGCTCTTGTCGGCGGCGACCCGAAGCAGGCCGGGACGGTGGTCCAACAAATCGCCTCAATCGATGCGGCTGAAGGCTTCCTCGCGGCGGCGCGCATCGCCGAATTCCACAAAGACCCGGCGCGCATGGAAACCAAGCTGCGAGCCGCGGCCGAGGTCCGTCCGCCCTCGTATAAGGCCCTTATGGCCATGGCCCATTTCTATCTCGCGCCGGAGCGCCGCAACGAGGCGGAGGCTGAAGCGCTGGGCCGGAGCGCCGTGGCTCTCGACAGCGGGCGCATTGAAGCGTACTGCATTCTGGCCGCAACGTATGCCGGACGCGGGGAATGGAGCGCGTTGGAAGCTAGCTTATCCGCCGCCGCCCGCGCGGTCCCAGACGACCCGGCGCCCTGCTACCGCGCGGCCGAGCGCCTTCTCTCCGACGGCCGTGAGCCGGCTCGCGCCGAACGCTACCTGCGGCTCTACCTCGCGCAAGAGGCTGAAGGCAACCAGCCCACCGCCGCCGACGCCCACTGGCAGCTCGGCCTCGCGCTGCGGGCTCAGGGACAGCGCGCGAACGCCATCCGGGAATGGAAAATCGCGTTACAACTGGACCCCGAATCGCCGGCTGCCCGCGAGTTGAAGCGGTCCCCAAGCGCGAACCTGGGCGCCTCCAGCGAGCGAACAGCCCTTGCAAGCCGCCGGAACTTAGAACCGATAGCGCGGAAGCTGCCCCGCGGGCGGACAGCGTGGAGTGGAGATGGCGGGCTTTGCGACTTGCGTCAGCCCTTTTCGATCATGACTTCGGTGGACTTGATCACCGCTCGGACAGCGTCGCCCTTTTTGAGTCCCAGACCTTCGGCGCTGGCGCGAGTAATAACGCTTTCCACGATGTTGTCACCGACGCGAACGGTTATCGCGGCCATGATGGTTCCCAATTTGACGTCTTCCACAATTCCGGGAAGCTGGTTTCTGGCGGAGAGAGACATGAGATCCTTGTACCACAACGCCGCATCCGTTCGGAGTCGGGCCAGGCGGTTGACCGCCGCCCGGGCGTCCTAACCTCCCAACCCCTCATTGGCGGGACGTCCGGCATCTGGGCAGACCGCGCGGTTCCCCGGGAACCCGCGCCGCTTCGCCAAGGTCCGCTGTAATCGCCAGTCGCTCCGGCGCGTCTAAAATAGAAACATATGCGTCTTCGTCTCCTTGCAGCCATGCTCGCAATTTCGCTGGCAGCCACGGCCCAGGGGCCGATGACCCTGGCGGAACTCTACAGCTTCGTCCAGTCGTCTCAGAAGTTCATCAAAGAAGGCAAGATGACGGACCGGGAACTGGCCGGCTTTCTGAGCAAGTCCAAGCTCTCCGAGCGCCTCGACGACCGCTCTGTGGAACTACTGCAGGGCCTGGGGATCGGGCCCAAAACCCTGGAAGCCCTCGAGCGCTTGCGCGATCAATCGAAGACTTTGCCCGCCGGGGGGACGATGGAGCCCCCGGGTCCCCCGCCGCAAGCGCCGCCCCCTACCTCCATCGAGCAGAAGGCCATCATTGACCACGCACGGGAGTACGCCCTGTCCTACAGCCAGCGCCTTCCGGATTTCATCTGCACCCAGGTGGAGCGCCGCTACGGCGCCCCCGCCCCTGGAACCAGGGCCGGCGGCCGGCCGGATAGCGAGCCGTCCTTCCAACTCCTGGACACCCTGACCTCCCGCTTGAGCTACTTCGAGCAAAAGGAGGACAAGAAGCTGGTCCTTCACAACAACACGCTCACCGCGCAGGACTACAAGACCCTGGGAGGCGCCACCTCCACCGGCGAGTTCGGCAGCATGTTGCAAGATATTTTCGAATACCGCACGCAGGCCCGTTTCGAATGGGACCACTGGGGTACCCTGCGCTCGCGCCTCACCATGGTGTTCGCCTACCACGTGGACCAGGCGCATTCCCAGTGGCACATCGACTACGACCGCCGGCTGGACATTGTCCCCGCTTACCACGGCCTGATCTATGTGGACAATGAAACCCGCGAGATTCTGCGCGTGACCCTGGAGGCCGAAGGGATTCCCGCCGATTTCCCGGTGAGAATCGCCAGCACCACTCTCGATTACAATTACCAGGACATTTCCGGCCACACGTTTCTGCTGCCGTACACCTCGCGCGTTCTGATGGCGGCGGAAGGATATTTGACCCGCAACGACGATGAGTTTCGGCTCTATCGCAAGTACCAGGTCGAATCCGAGTTGAAATTCGACGACGTCACCCCGCCCCCGCTGCCCGAAGACCAAAAGAAAGAGCAGCCGGCGCAGCCCGCGGCGCCCGCGAAGAAGAAGTAGCTCCTTGTGGGGCAGGCGCTTTCGCCGGCGCCTTCGCCTGCCACTGGAGTTTCTACATTTTCGTGAGATCCCCGCGCCTTGCACCACCATCCATTTGGAGTCGTCCGCGAACCAGCCCGGAGTCGCGGTAGGGACGTCATCGCTGACCGCCCCCCGCACAGATCCGTACGGGCGCTTTTAACGCATACGGCTCCTGCCTTGGATCATGGCGTCGAAGCGAACATGGGGATACG